>JAJDDX010000165.1 GCA_029260055.1 Phycisphaerae bacterium | reverse complement strand
CCGCGACCGTCAGGGAGCGGGAGCGGCCCATCCCAGCGCAGACGCGGTCATACCACAGGCCGCTCGCTCACGCTCACGGTACTGATTCACACCGACGCTCCTCGCACTCGTCCCGTCTGAGCCTGTGCCAGCACACCAGGTGCAAAGCGCCGACGGTGGCCACCGGACCGTACAAGACCGCCGTGGCCGGAAGATTGCCTGACGCGATGGCGGCCCCGGCGCCCAGCAATAGAAGGACGAACCCGCCCACGCCCGGTCGCAACCACGTCAGCGCGTAACCCACCATGTAGACGTAGAAGACCGCCGCCGGCGACTCCTTCCACGCTACGAACTCCTCGGGCACGCGCGACACAATAGCCCACAATCCATGCTCGTCGATCTCGGCGGGCACATGCGTCACGAAGAGAAACAGCAGGAATGCCGTCCACGCCGCCCCGACGATCCGAGCGCTTAAGCACAGCGTTCTCGTGGTCGTTTCTCGCTTGCCAAACATCACGACCTCGGCGCAAGCCTAGCGCAGATAGGTTCCGAGCCTCCTCGCCACGAGGCGACCGCAATCGGCCCGGCTCTTCGGGTCGATACTCTGAAAATCGCCGTGATGGCTGTTCTGGTAATCGACGACGACCCACTCGCCGGCGCGATCGCAGATGACAAAGTGTACGGCGTGCGCCGGCCCGCTGGAGCCGATCATGTAATCGGCCAGCAGCGCATAATCGGCCTCGGGCGGGTTCTCCTTCACGTGGCTTTGAAACGCCCGAGCCAGATCCCAAAGCAGCTTCTGTTCGTTTCGATCCGGCTGAATCTCGACGCACAGAGACGACTCGATAGCCTCGGCCTTGCACAACTTCTCGCCGCTCAGCAGCTTCGCCAGATTCGCCGCGTCGGCTACACCCACCTCCGTGTTCGATAGCCGGACCGGATAAACCGCCACCGTCGCCGTCTTGCGGGCCTTCTTCATGGCCGCTTGGCGCTTCTTCATCGCATCCCACTCGGGCTTCTTCGGCGCCGGCGACTCCTCGGCGAATATCCGCGCGAACTTGCCCTTGCCGCTGTCGTCACGGGCCCACGCCGAGATTCCCAGATGCGTCCTGACGCGCTGCGACAGGAACAGGCTTGCGGTCATCATGCAATCGGGGTCACCCCGCTTGAACTCGGGGTCGTCCCGGGTCTGACGCTCGGACCACACACACTGCCCCGCCTTGTCGACCACCACGTGGCGAATCTCGTCAAACCGTGGCGGATTGCCCTTCCGCCCGATCACCTCGGCGAAGAGGGCGTAGTCCGTCTTGATCGGGTTGGCACGCACGAACTCGCCGAATCGCGCCGGCGCTTCGTCGAATGGAACGTCCGCCGGCAGAACGAACTCCGAATCGGTCGTCTCGAGGTTCGCCATGCCCGCTTGCTCGAGCATCAGACCGAGCACGTTGCCCACCTTCCTGCCGAAACTACCGGCCTCCTTCTCCGCCTTGTCCGCCGCCGCAATCGCAACGGGAAAGACGGTCATCGACGCAGCCGCCCCGTCCGCCCGCATCGCGTCGAACCGTCCCTTCTGTTCCGGCGGCATGTCCCGCGCGATCTGAGTCGCACGGCACCCCTGCATCACCAGCGACACCAACAACAACACCGCGCCCTGCGCCAACCTTGCCCTACCATACACGCTTCCACTCATGACTCGCTCCTTCAAGACCCGTCGCCTGATCCAACTGTAAGTATATGCTTACATTAACGCCAAAAAAGAAACGCCCGTCCACGGCGTCATGCAAACCCGAGCCGCGTTTCGTAAGCGGTCGCTTACACTATGCCTCATCGGCACGGCGCTGTCAAATCGTCTTGCAGAAAAATACAAACTACGCTCCGGAGCCCGAATGGGCTCCATCGCCGGATTCTTTATTCCGAGAACGGCGACAACGCCGCCGACACCGGACACCGGCTGCCCACCCCACGTACATGCTCAGTAACCCTTGTAGGGGGCACCGGCTTCGTCCGATTGGTCCGAGTTGGCGTAGATATGGCCCGTCTTGAAGTTGTACATCCAGCCGTTGTCCGCATCGCCTCCGCCCATGGCGACGTTGCCGTCTTCCTTGAACTTGATGCCCGAGGCACCGGTGTTCGGGGGGACTGACACGGCCGGCATGCCGCGCAGGTAAGGCCCGTAGATGTGCTCGCCCGCTACCGTTCCGACCTCGCCCAGGACGTTGGTGCGTGCCGTCAACTGAGCGACCAACGTCACCGCGCTCTTGTCCTGAGCCGGGAAGTCACCACCGTGTTCAGCGGCGTACCGGTCGATGGCGTCCCGCATGCTGCGCAGGCTGCCTCGCAGGCTCGCGTCGCCCGCCCCCTTCGCACCACGACTGATGCGCGGCACCGCAATGGCTGCAATGATGCCGATGATGATCACGACGATCACCAACTCGACAAGCGAGAAGCTGTGTTTTCGGACGATCTGGCTATCCATGTCGGTTCCACGCTGCTGGCGTACCGGAACTCTATCGGCAGGACCAGCGTCCGCGCCAAGACCGTCGAGCCGCCACGCCGCCGAATCATTGGATTCCCCTATAGGTCCGCTAAAAGTGTGCCCCGGCGCGACTTGGGCACGAGGCTCTCGGACCGGCGGCTTGACTTGCCTCGGCTCGGGCGCGCATGGGCACACGAAGCGCGTAGACGCGACGGGTCGAGAGTCTGCCTAACCATCTAGTTGGTTCACCGCCACACCCGCCTGCCAAGTCGGGGACCAACTCCCGGCACTTCAAAACGACTCCGCGGGACGCGGCGTTAAGCGGGCAACCGCCCCTGCACGGAACGCTTTTTCCGGATACTGGGCGCAGGCCTGTGGCTCAACTTCTCACCGCTCGTCCTGTTAGTTCAGACACTTCCGGGCTACGATGAGCAAGTGACGCTCGCAACGTGAGCACAAGACAACGAGAATACGGCCCGAGTTTCCCGCCGGCGACTTGCGGAAGTCGTCTCGATTCAGCCGGCCAGTGTCCGCAGCATCGATATGAAAAGCCGTGTCATGTACATCGAGTTCAAGGGCGACAACCTGACCGGCCCCGCGCGGATCGGCCGCGTAAGCTTCTCACCGAGCGGCAAGACCTTGCGGTACCAGGGTAAGGAATTCCAATCGCTCAAAGGTGAAGGCTACAAGGCCAACTACGCCGACCTAGAGACCGGCGAACAATACTGGATCTCCGCCTGCAAGAAGGACGGCGACGACACCCTCTACCCGGGACCCATCGCGATCGATGAAGACGTCCGCGAGGAATACTGGCTCGATTTGCGAGATCGCCCCGACTGCGTGGAGCAAACGTCCTTCCGCTCCGAGGGCAAGTACTCAAAGCGAAAGCCGAAGTAGGGCCACGCTTGTAGGGCATCGTCGAGGCACGAGACGTGCCGCGAACTCGAAGTACGGAACCAAGGACCGGCGGACGGCCTGAACAACTCGCCGCGCACGACGGCGAATCGGGGTGCAACGAATGGGGAGTATCGGCTCCACCGAGTCAGCCGGCTATCATTGCCCGCAATGCGACTACGACCTGCGCGGGCTGACCGAATCACGATGCCCGGAGTGCGGCCGGCCCTTCTCGACGCAAGAGATCGCAGCCTACAAGGAGCGACGATGGCCCCCGCAAAAGCTCTTTCGCGCGCTGATTCTGGCCACCATTCCGTGGTGCATCGCCTACATTTTCGTCGATGCGATTCACGGAACGCCCGACCGTGCCAACGCCGGCTGGGCAACCTATCCGTTCCTTCTTGTTCCGCTACAACTCGTCCTCGCGATGGTGGCAGCCGGGGCCCTCGAAGCAAGTTCAAAACGAGCGATGAAGCGCTTCGGCGCAGTACTCACGGTCATCGTATGGTTCCTGATCCTCGGGCACATCGCCATCACGATAGCAACGCTCTGAACGCCGCGCCGGGAATGCCGCGCATCAGTACTGCGCCCGTCAGGAAGCGGCCCAACGGCCCAACGACGTACGGCACGTCGAGGAACGAGACCTGCCGGTCATCAGTACCGCGATCGCCAGGGAGCCGGGAAACACCAGTTGGTATCAAGACCTACGTGGAGAATCAGGGTTCTCCCTGATGCGAGGCGGGCGATTTGCGCGTAGTATTCCAACGAATTGCCGGGACGTAGTCATCGTCGCGCATCTCGTGATCAGGATGATCCTTGTCGTACCGGTAGTCAGCTCGGAGCGCAAATACGCGGCCCCGTGCGACGCATTTCTCACGGACGATCGGTCAACCTGACGTGGAGGATGGCGACGGCATTCCGTCGCGTCGTCACGCGGCGTCCGTCTTGGACGGCAAGTCGGTTGTTAGCGCTTAACGAACACATCGCGCGAAGAGCAGTTGTAGTCCGCCCGCTCAACAAAGGAGGTCCATCGTGTCAAGGCATACCGCGAAACTCGGTGTCTGCGTGCTTCCTTACGTGGTCGTTGGAGCTCTGGTCCTGTCCGGCTCCAACGCTGTCGGGCGTGCGAACCCACCGCATCAGCCACAGACCCGCGACACAGTGCAAGTGCAAGGCGCGCCATCCGGCGCGTTCATCGAGCCGGGCGCCGTAGACCAAGGTGGTCAGGAAGCGCGAGGCGGAGGCTGCGGGTCGACTCTGGTGACCCAGAACACCAACCCGAACACCGTCGACCCGATTGCCTCAGTGTCATGCAACGCCGCCGGCGTCAACGTCGACAACTATTACGCCCGGTCGTTCGACATGGCCGTCGAGAATCCCGGTGCCCCCGCGCTGCTCAAGTGCGTTGACCTGGGCGTCGAGACCAACGACCTCGCCTACACGATCGACGTGAACATCTACCACGACCCCTCGGGTGGCATCCCGGATGATGGTCCGCCGGCAGTCGACCACTGTGGCGCGAATGATTGGATCCTCCTCGCAACGCAGCCCGTCTTCGTGCCGGCTGCCACGGCGCTGAGCTTCGTGACCGCCAACTTCGGGGCCGGCATCGCACTTCCGGCCGACGCGACAATCGTCGTAGAGGTATTCACGCCGGACCGCCAGACCACGGATAACGGTTCTTTCTTCCTCGGGGCCAACAGTAACGGCCAGAGCGCCGAGAGTTGGATCGCCGCCGCCACGTGCGGTCTGACCTGCTACCAGGCAACCAGTGCCATCGGCTTCCCCGACGCCATGTGGGTGATGCGGCTCGACATCGACACGGTCGGCACGGACTTCGGTGCCTGCTGTGACGACGCCGCGGGCGTCTGCATCGACGGCATCGGGCCGCAGGGCTGCGCCGGGCGCTACGGCGGCGACGGCTCGACCTGTGCCGACTTCGACCCGGGTTGCGGCGATATCGGCGCTTGCTGCATGCCTGACCTCACTTGCCTCGACGACATGCCGTTGCCGGATTGCGTCGCGGCTGGCGGTGTCTTCGAACCGGGCGATATCTGCGGACCCGGCACCTGTGCGATGCCGTGCGAGAATCCCGCGCAGCCTCCGCGGCCGGACGACCGCTTCGGCATTGATGAATTCGGCGCCGACACCACCCGGCCGTGCATGGACATGTCGGATTGCCTGGCCGGGATCAGCGCGAACAGCGAGGTCGACTGCATCTACGACGTGTGTTACGTGCGCCAAAACAAGTACGTCTCGGTCGATCCGAATCCGGCGAATGCCGGCGTGGCGACCGCCCGACGCATAAGCCTGAGTACGGGAGAGATGCTCGGCTGGGTCGATACACCCACGAGCGTGACTGTAGCCGGTCCGGAGCCGTCACCGCAGTTGCTGGCGCGAATCGTTGGCGCACCGGTCTACCTGGATTGGATCGAGCTCGATTCGGTCCACATCGGCGACTCCCAGGTGCAGCCCGGTTACGTCTATCACATTCAGGCGATCGGAGAGTCGTGCGACGTCAATGACGAGGCCGCGTACTCCGCTCCGTTGGCCCTGTCGACGGTTGAGTTCTTCGGCGATGTAACCGGCGGCACCGTACGCCAGCCTCCAGACAAGAACCGGAACTTCAAGGACATTAATGCCGTCGTACGCGGCTTCCAGAGCGCCCAAAAGGAGCCCAAGGTCTGGCTCGATCTCCAGGGTTCGCTGGCGACCCCCGAGGCTCCGGACTTCTCGGACATCAGTTTCACGGACATCAACCACGCGGTTTCCGGCTTCCAGGGCGGAACCTACCCGTACGGCCCGCCCGAGCCGCCGCCCATCGAGACCCGGGATACGTGGAAGAGTAGTTTCACCTATAAGGACGTGGTGAGCGGCGAGGACTCGATCATCCCGGCGGGGTTCTTCGGGGAGAGTTGCGAGCATTTCGAGGGCACGATCGAATTCACCGGCGAACCGCTGAATGCAGCCGCGACCGGCGACGGCGATACGAAGATCCTACGGTCGGGTGACCCCGTCGCCCCCGCCGACCCGGTCGATGCCGTGGGCACGGTCGACATCACAATTGAAGAATTGAACCTCGTGAGCGCCGAGCCGATCGTCGTACTCTGTGATTCAGGACCACAGACGTGGGACGTACGCGCCACACTCTCGCCGACGGATCCGCCCGGCGGCTCGCTGACCGCGACCAAAACGCATGCGAACGGCGGCACGTTCGACTCCATGCTATACGTTCAGGTCCTGCTGACATTCACCGATGTAGCCGATCCTGACAACGTCCTGACACTCGATACGGCCGGCCTGTCGCCCCCGTTCGAGTTTACCTCCTTCGCCGCGCCCTTCGTGCACGACCTGAACCCGGACCTCGACATCTTCGTCGATCCGGCTTCGTCCTTCGTGCCCGGCGTTCGCGAAGTCGTGCCCGGGGACATCGACTCACAAGTAACGCAGGAGATGAGCGAGCAGGACTTGCTCGCCGAGCACGGCATTCTTCCGACCAGGTACGAACCCGACGGGGAGGTCGAAATCGACGAATTCGTGGCCCCGCTGCCGGCAGCCGACGCCTCGCGGGCCGCGAGAGACTTCACCATCAAAACGAGATGGAAATACGTCAAGAAGGTCAAGAAGGTCTACATCAAGATCAACGGTGTCACGGAGCACGTGTTTACCTTCACCCCTGCCGTAGCTGACACCGGTAACCTGACGGTGCCCTTCCTGCAGCCGCTCAACGAGACTGACACCGTCACGAGCCAAATGCTCGGGGACGATGGCGCGGTCGACGATGTCTCGGTCGAGCCGATCCGAGACAACGCCGACAACACCTGGCGGGACCATGTCGGCGTCAATGTCCAGGAAACCTACAAGTGCCTAACACCGACCTTGAGACAGAGATGGACGGTCGTCAACGGACGCCCCAAGGTGACACCCAACGGAGGGGCCGGTGCTGTATTCCCAATCACGGGAGTCCAGGCAAGTACCGTCGAAAAAGACGTGGAACTCCTGTTTAGGGCCAAGGACGGAGATGGAGACCGAGGTCGGTCGAGATGGCATTTGACCGTGGTCAACATAGTCCAAGCCGGGGCTCCTACGAACGACCTGTGGTGGTTCAACGGGGCGAACGCGGCGAACTACTCGGAGCGCGTCACCCTGACGGCGGACGGCGCCGCTACGGGCAACTTCGCCTGGGAGACGATCCTCGGCGATACCAAGATCAACTTCGAAAACGGAGCCGACACGTTCGCCGCCGCCAACGACAATGACGTAGACATCCTGAGCACGGCTGCGAGCGCGGCGGCGGCCACGCCTCAGAATGACATACTGGTTGAATTGCAGATAAACGGAAAAGTCGTCCAGGAACGCCCCACGATGGTCTTGACGCCCAACCGTTTGGTTCACCTTGGTGACACGGACAACAACTCCGGCACCGGGTACCAGTCCCTGGTGTCATACCGGATCGAGGACCAGTTCAACCGCGTATTGCCACACAACGTGGAGATCAACGAGGACTGGGGCGCAACCGTCTCCGATTTCGTCGGCGAGGATTGGGTGGCATGGAACGCGGCATGCGCGGGCGACCCCACCGGAGAGAACTGCGAGGGTGCCGCAACCGTGGGCCCGGCGAATTGGGCCGACAACATGACCCGACCCGGGCCGGGTACCGGTTGTACCGGTAACCCGTGTACGCCGGCCAGACAGAATCCTCAAACCCCCCTGGGGGCCGTCAAGGCGGACCATCGCCCGGGGACCTGGAAGTGCGGCAGCACGACCGTCGCAGTAGGCCCCGGCAACAACCCGGGCAAGATAGTGCGGACACTGACATGGCAACTGTATCGAGACCATGGACGGAATGAGTAGTCCGCGGGTAGTTTCATCGCACTCACGGGATCTTAAGAAGAACAGATGACTGCGGAATCCAAAACAAGGAGCAAACCGTGAGCATCAAGGCTATTCTCGCAAGCATGACCGTCAGCGCCCTCCTCGCGCCCTGCGTGAACGGTGAACCAGTGCCGGCATTCCAGTCAGAGAAGCTCCTCGACACGGCAACCCATGTGGCCGTGGCAGTGCTGACGTCCGAAGAGGTTTTGCAGGACACCGGCACAGCCGGAAGTGTCGATTTGACGGTGAAGCGCCGCATTCGTGGCGCCGATCTGCCGGAGCATCTTCGCCTGAAGTTGTCCCGAACGTACCGTCCGTACGATGGCGGGGCGCCGTTGCCTGTGGGCGCAACCGTGCTGGCGTGCCTCGTTCGCACAACCGACAGCGACGAATGGGAACTCGCCGATCCGTACTACGGCTTGTACAGGGTGTCGAAGGTGCGCGCCGGGATCGGCCTCGCGGACAATGTGCGCGACGCCGTACTTGCCGAACTGAGGGAGTCACTGAAGTCAGACGACGCGCGAGTCGTTAAGGCCGCGTTGGACGCGCTGGCTGCGTTTCGAGATCGTGCGTGCCTGGAACAAGCCACGGCCCTATCGCGCAGCCGCGATGTCAAGGTGGCTGCGCACGCACTCAAGTTACGTTTCACGATCGGTGACGGCACGGGTCTGCAGGAGGCAGTCCGCCTGATCGAGCAAGAGCCGAAGCTGTCTGAGGGAGAGAAAGCGGCGCTCGCCTGGTCGATGGCGCGACCCGGAATGAACATCCCCATCCAAGACTTGAACCGCGTATTGCTGGAATCGCCGCACCCGACGCTTCGTACCGTCGTCGCGACGATCCTCAGCCAGCGCGGAGACCGGACCAGCCTGGACGCACTCTCGGCGGGGCTTTCGGACACCAGCCGAGAGACCCAGTATCGTTGCATCGTCGGGCTATGCCGCATCACCGGTCTTAGCGGCCCCGGGTACGGCAGCTTCATGCAAGACCCCGAGCCGACCGTGACACAGTGGAAAGACTGGAGGAAAACCCAGGAATCGATCGGACAACCCGACTAGCCAAGGCGGCTAGCGCAGAACCTGTGAGCGCCTTGCAGGGGAGAGCTCGAGCCACGTAGGGCACGTCGAGGAACGAGACCTGCCGCGAATTCGTGTGACACGCGAAGGGCGGGCAAACTTGCCGCCCCACCCGTCTGGTAGCGCTCTGACCGTTGGGCACGGTCGAGGGACGAGATCTGCCGCAACTTCGAAAACAAGAACGGAAGGCGGGCTGTTTGCCGGCGACAGCCGCTGTCAGGACTCACGCTCGCCGTCGACTAGGTTTCGCGCGACCCAATCCGCGAGTTCGAACAAATAGCCCTCGCTTTCAGAGGTCGACTCTTCTCCGGATTCGTCGTCTGTAATGGGCGGAAGCGAATCGTACCCGCCGCGGTGCAGGTACTCGACAAGCACCGCCTCAGGATAGTCGAACAGTTCAAGTACACGATAACTCCGAGCCATCGTTTGGATCTCGACCTCGGGAGCTTGAGTCTGCACGAGCATATCACGAACGAGGTACTCGACCTCGCTGGAGTAATCGTCTGATGCGAAGCGTAGGCAGCGGCGCGCCTGCGCTACGGTGGGACGGTCTTCCGGAGCGTATGCCAGCATTGACATGATGAGCTGGTTGATCGGGTGCGGGTGCGACAAGGGAAAAGGCAGGTCCTTAGCGGCGATCCGCTCGGGCATAGGCACCCCGTCACCACTTAACATCTCGTACCATGAAACCCCGGAAGAATAGATGTCAGAAGGCGGCCCAACTCTCGTAGGATTGAGCCGCTGCTCCGGCGCCATATAGAACCAGCTCCCCAAGTGAGTCGCATCGCCCGTCAAGGCCCGCATGGATGAAAGCACGTCTGTGCCGTCCTCGATTCGGATGATTCCAAGATCGCCCAGGCAGACGCCCCCGTTCTCGCGTATGAGTATATTTGCCGGCTTCACGTCACGGTGCACGATTCGGCGGGCATGAAGAAACTCCAGGCCGTCTAACACCGATCGTACAATCTCCACGGACCGCTCCAGCGTGAGTTGACCTCGCGCTTCCAGTTCGTCAGAGGCAGTACCGTTGCATAGCTCGAGGCAGATGAACGGAACACCGTTGTGATTCCCGAGGTCCTTGTAGTCGACGATGTTCAGATGCTGCAAGCTGACCCCGGCTCGCGCCTCTCGCATGAAGCGATTTGCAACGTTCGCCACTTTCTTGAGCTCGATGAGCCTTACGGAAGGAGAGAAGGCCTTAATCGCGACCGGAGCATTAGACCGCGACGACTTCGCAAGCCAGACTTGCCCGGCCGCCCCATGGCCGAGTTGGCGCTCGAGCCTGTAGTCTCCCTCTTCTCCATGCAACAGGTCATCCGCAGCCAGAAGGTAACCGAGGTGGGGCGCCAGATCCTCCAGCGACATTTCCTCGATACGAAGGACTTCGCTGGCGGCGTCCTTGTTGTTGCCAACATAGGACACTCTGAACAGAACTTTCTCTCCTTGGCGCAGGCGATCCCAGCTTTCCGCTGCAGGCTCGCAGTTCATGTAGCGAGCCTGATAAGGTGTACCGGCCGCCCCGTCCTCTCCATCCCTGATAATCAGCGCGCGGTTCTTCTGCGGACTTGTGACGGTTCCTCGCAGCCAAGGCATCTTGGGATCCCCCCCTACGCCCCCGTCAAACGCTCGACCGCCTCACGATACTTCGCCACCGTGTTCGCCACGATCTCGCCGGGAAGCTCCGGGGCGGGCGGGGTCTTGTCCCACTTGCCCGCGTCGACCAGCGTCGTCAGGTAGTTGCGCACGTACTGTTTGTCGAAGCTCTCCTGATCCCGGCCCGCCTCGTACTTGTCAGCCGGCCAAAAACGCGACGAATCCGGCGTCAGCACTTCATCGATTAGAATATGCATACCATCACGCAGACCCCACTCGAACTTCGTGTCCGCGATGATGATCCCGCGCGTCCGCGCATACGCAGCCGCCTTGTTGTAGATATCGACGCTGCTGTCGCGAAGCGACGTCATCGTCGACTCGCCCACCAGCTCGCACGCACGCTCGAATGAAATGTTCTCGTCGTGCCCTTCCTCCGCCTTGGTCGCCGGCGTGAAGATCGGCGCAGGAAGCTGCTCGCACTGCTTCATGCCGGACGGCAGCGAGATGCCGCAGACCGCCCCGGTCCGCTGGTAGTCCTTCCAGCCGGAGCCCGCCAGGTAACCCCGCACGACGAACTCGATCGGCACCACCTCGGTCTTCTTGCACCGCATGGTGCGCGACCGGAGCTGATCGATCTTGTCGTCCAGGCCGGCCGGTGCCGTCGCCTCCACCACCTCGATCAGATGGTGCGGCACGACATCGGCGAACATGTCGAACCAGAACTTCGAGATGTGCGTCAGCAGCGCCCCTTTGCCCGGGATCGCCGTCGGCAGCACCACGTCGTACGCGCTGATCCGATCGGTCGCCACGAGGAGCACCTCGTCGCCCAGATCGTAAATGTCGCGTACCTTGCCCCGGCGAACCGGGTACGTATCGATATCCGTATGTGTAACGACGCTGGCCGTCTCCATGGCGTAACGCCTCCTCCCGTCAGGTCCATTGAAATAACGCGGCACGGTTCCCCGGCGGCTCGCGGGCCGCCGGCTCGGCCCTAACCTATCCGACCGACGGGCAAACTGGCAAGGCGGCGCCGGCTCACCCCCCACACGTAGCATTGGAAATCCCCCGATCGGGCTCCCGCAGCCGACCGGACGGCGAAAAAGTCCCGTCTGGCGACTCGACGGCCATCCTGGATGGGGCCATAATGGATTGAAACGGGAATCGTCCCGGTGCAGGCGAGCCGCATCGACCACAAGTCGCCGTCCGACCGGTGGTCGCGTCAGTCCACGGCTCGCCCTCGCCGCTAGCTCTCAGCCGAAGGCCCTGCATGCTCTCGTTCGCCGCATACAAGAATGGTGGCCCCGCCGACCGGGCCAATCTCTCCGGCGCTTACCTCGTCGGCAGCGACGACGTGGCGCTGCGCGCCGAGATCACCTTCAAGGGCGGCATCATCCACTGCAAGAAACGCCCGCCGGGGCCTTCGGGTCTGTGCCTCCTGTACGAGGTCGACGGTGCCGGCGAATTCCTGCTCGAAACCGTCCGATTGATGGAGCGGGAAAAGCCCTACGTCCTCACGATCGAGCTGGCCCGCGGGCGGCTGCTGCGCCTCAGCCAGAAGATCGAAGACTGGGGGCTCGTCGACTACGAGGGCACCGAGCCGCTGATCGAGCGAATCCGCGAGGCCAAGGAACTCCTGATCAAGGCGCTCCAGGCGAACTCAGCCGCCGAGGCCGCGGCAATCGGCGACAAGGCGCTTTCCGAGGCGGTGCGAGTCAGTGAAGACCTGACTCAGTTCCACGCCGAGGTCTTTTTCGAGCGACGCAAGGCCACCGGCGGCTTCCCACGTCAGCTGCTCGGGTGCTCCGTCGATTTGGAGAAGCCGACCGACGAAGCCCAAAAACGGATCACCGGCGCGTTCGACTACATCACCGTACCGACCACCTGGCGCGACATCGAGCCGAGCGAGCAGACCTTCAACTGGAAACCGCTCGACGCATGGGTCGAGCTGCTCAACAAGCAGCGCATCCCGATCAAGGGCTCAGCCTTGCTTTCGTTTCGCGAAACCAACATCCCCGATTGGCTCTACATCTGGGAACACGATTTCGATACCATCCGTGACCTGGCGTTCGACCACGTCAGGCGGGTGGTCAACCGCTATGGCCAATACGTACAGATCTGGGATGTCATCAGCGGCATCCACGCGACGAACTGCTTCACGTTCAACTTCGAGCAGCTCATGGAGCTGACGCGCATGGCGGCCGCCCTCGTCAAGCAGGTCGCGCCGCGAAGCATCGCCATCGTTGACCTCGTCGCGCCCTGGGGTGAGTATTACGCGCGGAACCAACGGACCATCCCGCCGCTGCTGTACGCCGACATGGCCGTCCAAAGCGGCGTGAACTTCGATGCGTTCGGGCTGCAGTTCCACTTCGGCCCCAGCGTGGACGGCATGTTCGTCCGCGACATGTTCCAGGTGTCCTCCATCATCGACAGCTTCGCCAAGCTCGGCAAGCCGCTGCACATCACGGGGGTCCAGGTCCCCTCGGGTGTCAAGGCGACGACGGACGCTTCGCAGACCAAACGGCCGATGGACGGCGGGAGTTGGCATCGACCCTGGGATGAGCAGACCCAGGCGGAGTGGCTGGAGGAGTTCTACCAGATCGCGCTGAGCAAACCCTTCGTCGAGGCGGTGTCGTGGCACGGACTGGCGGATCACAAGGGCCATGCGGTCGCACACGGCGGGCTGCTCAGTTCCGGTTTCGCACCGAAAGCGGCTTACGAGAAGCTCGCGGAACTGCGCTCCTCCCTCCGCCCCGGCAAGAAAGCCGGAGAGGGTAGACCCTCCCCATGACCACCGGATCGCATCCGGCTCCCGAATCGCAGAGAACAACCACAGACCTGAACGAACAAGACAGCGCCGGAACGCGCATCGACCCGACGATCACCCTCCTCGCCCTGTTGACACCGGCCATGCTGCTCGGCTCACTCGCCGTCGCGAGATCAGTGCCGGCCGACGCACCGATCCCGGCGGCCATCGGAACGATAGACCCCAACACGGCCACCTGGGCGGAACTCGCCACGCTGCCGACCATCGGCGAGGTCAAGGCCAAAGCGATCGTGGCCTACCGCCGGTCGTTCAGGCAGACCGCGGTGGCCGGCCCGGCCGGTGAGCGCCGCGCGTTCACTTGCCCCGCCGATCTCGACGCCGTGCGCGGCATCGGCCCAAAGACCGTCGAGCGCGTCGCGCCGCACTTGCGCTTCGACTGACCACGGTGGTCGATCCCTTCATGGTCCCTCCGACAACGACGCCCGGAGCACCTGCTCGCGCGACCGAGGATGCAGGCGAACGAACCGGCTGCGCACGATCTCGGCGAGCGTCTCGCCCGACGGCTGCAGAACGGCTTCGAGCATGCGCGCCCGTCTGGTCATGTCGCCCGCCAAGAAACGTCGAACGAACTCGCTCGCAGCCACCTGTGTCAGCGTACGTTCCAGTTCTTCGTCAACGGGAAGGTCGGGCCCGAGTTCGTCGGCAAGCCGGCGTCGCTCGAGTTCTCGGAACTCGGGATCGGCCTCGAGCTGCCCCCGAACGACAACGGCGAGCTGCTTGTCGCACTGAGCCACACGAGCGTAGGAAGAACAGGTATCGCGTGCGATTTGTCGCAGCGGCGTACGCGCTTCCTCGTGCGGCACAAGGAACCGCCCTTCCGTAAGCCGGCGAACCAGTTCGTCCCGGTCGCCTCGCGTGGAAGACCGGGCCGCCATCGTCCTACCCGCGGACGCCACCGCACGTTCATACTTCTCGCGGAGCCTTCCGCCGACGGTCTCTTGTGCTGCGCATTGTGTCGGATCGTGGCGGCGTCGGGCTGTCAGCCTCGATTCAGCGTCGTCGGGAAGAGAAAAGACCCTGGGTGGAGCCGGCCTGCGGCTTTCGCGACCCGCGTCAGAACCACCTGCGCAATCATCGCCGGACTCACGCGCGCCTTTAGCCGGACCGCGCGGCAGCGGTATTTGAACGGTGCTGAAACGCCGGGCAATCGCACGGCTGACAGCATTGTGGATCCGCGGAAACGCGAAAGCCGCGAAAGGAATGCCGCTTTGAACGTCATGACGAAGAGCCGCTTGGATCAGGCCGAGGCAGCCCTCCTGAAACAAGTCTTCCCACTCACGATCGCGCCGAGGCGTGCCGAGATTCGAGACGTAACGCCGAAGATGCACGCCCACCAACCCCATGTTCGCTGCCACGAGTTCTCGCTGACGCCGCGTCAACGGCACCGGCGGTTCCACTTTCTTGCCCATGTCGCCGTACCCCCAACAAGCGACGCACCCCGGACCCCGGATACCCCTATCCGGGAAACCTAACATACACCTAACTATCGCCGATCGGCGTACCGAGTCAAGGCGCCGGTCCCAACCCGACGGCAAGGGCACCGCGACAAGTACCCACATCACGCTACCGAGCCCCACAATCCTCAGATCACGGAGAACTCTAAGCGCCTCCAAAGCATGTGGTTACGAATCAGTGCAGCCGTGAACCCCTACCGAAAATCACAGGTAGACAAGAAACTGGGATGTCTTTTTCGTTGCCCGGGCTCGAAGCTGCGACTAGACTTCGCCGGAAGATTCGCTTCGATGTGGAGCGAATCGTGGCGCGGTCGAAACGGTCTGAAAGGAAAAGCGATGACAATGTGGTTGTGGCTAGCTGGTCTCGGTGGTCTGTTGTACTTCCTGTTCTTCTCGGGAACGACCATCATCTAAGACCCGCCGAACGTCGAGCGCAATTGCCGGTCGGCCCGGTGTCCGCCTCGCCGCCCATTTATGGCGCGGTACTGAGGCGCGTGTCACTCGGGTAACTGGCTGAGAGGGTATGCTCGACGGTCTCGGATCAGAGTCTATCGATCCAAGCGAATGCCCCCGGTCTGCTACGCAGGTCGGGGGCACGCTTTTTTTGAATGGCCACCGGGCCCGAACGCTTTCGAACCGGCCCCAAAATCGGTGCGATCAATCTACTGCATGGGCGTGAAGAAACGCTCCCACCGCGGCAAGTACCAGTGCATGGGGTCGAATGACATCGCGATCCCGGTAGCCCGGCCCACGATCTGCTCGCCCGGCACGAAGCCGAACCAGCGCGAATCGCGGCTGTTGTCGCGGTTGTCCCCCATCGCGAAGAAGTGCCCCTCGGGCACCGTAATCGTGGCGAACGACGTGCGGCTGCCCCGACCCGGAATGACCATGACCGGATGACTATCGCCGTCGATCGTCTCGGCTGCAAAGTGCGAACCCGCGCGCCCTTCCGGCGTCATCTGGTCGATGATCTCTTCATCGAGCGGACCGTAGCCGGCCGCCCTGCCGTTGATGAACAGCCTGTTGTCGCGGAGCGTCAGGCGATCACCCGGAACGCCGATGATCCGCTTGACCATCCGAATACCCTGGTCCGGAGAGAAGAAGACGACGACGTCGCCACGCCCGGGCTCATCCCATTCCATCAATCGCACACGCGTGAACGGAACCTTGAGGTCATAGGCTAGCTTGTTGACGAAGATCCTGTCGCCTTCCAGGATCGTCGGATTCATCGACGGGGTCGGGACGTCGTTCCAGTCGGCGATGGCCGACCGAAACGTGCAGGCCACAATCACCACGATCAGGATCGGCCTGACCCACTCCCGAAAGAACCGCGAAAGCCACGGTCGCTCCACCTTCTGCATCTCAACTTCGCGATCACTCATATCGATCCTCTTGGATTTACGAAGGCCACGACGAGGCCCGCCGAAGCCCTTCCCCCTTAAGCCCGTCGCTAATCCTAGTGCCCGCCACCGGCCAAGTTCAACGTCCGCCGACCGCAACGATGCGATTGTACACGAGTTATTCGGCCCCATGCAGATGAAATGCGCTCCGACCGCCACCAAACGGCTGATTTGACAACTTCTCACGGACAGCGACCCTGGAAAAGACCGAGCATCAACGGCAGATTATCGGAAGAACTGGAAAGCACGGACCACGGAGCCGTCGCCGCCGGCGGACCCGGACACCGTAAAGAGAACCCATGACCCCCGAGCCCCCACGCGAACCACCCTCGCAAAGCCCGAAGCATGCATGGCTGCGCGTGCACCGCGAGAGCCTCCGCCGCGCATTGACCCGACAGCGCGGTATCGAGCGACGTTGGTCATGGGCGAGGCTCGCGAGCTTCGCAGCCGCCGTCGCCGTCTGGTTTGTCAGCCGTGATCCGATCGTCGCGACGCTCGGGCTTTCAGCCGCCGGCCTGGTCCTGTTCGGATGGACCATCAAAAGGCACGGGCTGGCCAAGACGGCGCGCGAGTTTTGTGAATCGCAACTCGCCGTGACCGATGAGTCGCTGCAATGCTGTGACGGGCACGTGACGCTCATCCGATCGAACAAGACGCCCGCACCACCGGTTGACCGATGCTCACTCGAGCCGATCCTCCCGAGCGGACCGACCTGGCAACTCACCGAACAGGAATTGGACGATCTCGACATGTATGCCGATCCGGTCGGACTCTTCGGGTTGCTCAACCGTACGTCGACCGTGCTGGGCTGCCGGCGCCTTTCCGATGCGGCGAACCACCCCTTGCTCTCGGTCGATGCCATTCAACGACGGCAGACGGCCGTCCGCTGGGTCGACGAGAACCCTGCCGACCGACTGCGATTGATGGCCGGCACACACGGCCTCCGCAGGCAGGACCGGTGGCTCGATAGACTCGTCACGGCGCTGACGAACGTGGAGCCACTGCCCGGCCAGGCGCGACTTCAGGCACTTCGATGGTGGTCGCTGCTCACCGCACTGCTCATGGTGTACGGCCTCTACGCCGCCGGCACCGGTCAATTCGGGTGGATTCTGGCGCTGTTCGCCCTGCTTGCAGCCAACACGATGGTCTACCGCCAGCTCCGCCGCAGACTCATGGCGTGCCTGCGACCCTGGCGAGAACTCGGTCTCGTGGCGGCAAAGTACCTGGTCGCCGTCCGCGAAGGTGCGACCGATCTGCCCAACGACGGCGAACTCGGAGCGCTGAAAAAAGCCTGCGCAGCCGCCGAAGGGAGCGGCACCCTGCCCGGGCTCATCAAGGCGCTGGGGTGGACGGACAGCCAGGGAGCCTTCCACGTGGCCTCCAACATGATTTTCTTCTTCGATCTGCACGTGGCTCAGGCCATCCTGCGCCGCGCGGTCCCCCACCGCGACGACCTGCTCGGGGGCCTCTCTGCCATCGCGGAGTTGGAGGTGATCACGAGCCTCGCCTCCTTCGCGTGGGAGCAACCGATAGCCTGCTATCCCGAAGCCAAAACCGAGCCGCAGTTGTCGATCAAGAACGGGCAACATCCCTTGCTTGCCCCAGGTTCCACCGTGCCGAACAGCGTGAGCCTGGATGCCGGCACCCGCATATGGATCGTGACCGGGTCGAACATGTCCGGCAAGAGCACCCTGCTGCGCATGACCGGCGTTAACATCCTGCTCGCCCAAATGGGAACCACCGTGTGCGCCCAGAGCTTCACCTTCAGCCCGGTGCGTCTGATGACCGACCTTCAGGCTCGCGACAGCCTGGCAAAGGAGGAGAGCTACTTCCTCGCGGAGGTGCGCCATCTCAAGCGTATGGTCCTTCCGCCAGCGGGAGACGCGCCGGTGCTCGGCATTCTCGATGAACCGCTGCGCGGCACCAACTCCCGCGAGCAGGTGGCGGCCGGCATCGCCGTCGTCGAGCACTTCCGCGACTCGTCCAACCTCTTCCTCTTCGCGACCCACGAACTGCACATCACCGACTTGGCCGACGATCGAACGATCAAGAACTTCCACTTTCAAGAGGCGCTCGACGACGAGGGCATGGTCTTCGACTATCAGTTGCGACCCGGCCCGGCCGTCACGAGAAACGCCCTGCGCGTGCTCGAACGAGAAGGCTATCCCGCATCCGTCGTCAAGCGCGCCCACGATTGGCTCGGCGAATCCAACGAAACCCCGTAGCGCTTGTCAGCGACGCCCAACGGGTGGCATGGGCAAGCAGCAGCTTGCCCGTGTCCCGCCGGATGGCGACAGATGGCGTGGGGCCCGGCGCGCCGGGATTCGCCCGTGTACTTCCGATGCGTGGATCACGGCGCGTGGCATGGGCAAACAAGTCTGCCCATGTACCGCACACCATCCGCTCTCTAACGACGGGTGAAATGGGTCCCGCAGCATCTGTTGGGTTACCGCATCCCGCGACTCGGCCTCAGCCCCAAAGGGGCGAAATAGGCCCAGCCCAGGGCAACGCCCTCGTTGTTCTACACATATCCGGGAGCGTCGATCGGCAGTGCCCGTCGGGC
>JAJDDX010000164.1 GCA_029260055.1 Phycisphaerae bacterium | reverse complement strand
GATCCGCCGCCCCGATTCATCGCACAGCTTGTAGAGCCGATCGGAATGTGTGAATTCGAGCATCATCTCGACGACGTAGTCATTCAGCGCAGGCTCGCACAGTCCGACCTCGACGCAAAAAGCCTGCTCGACCAATCCGGCGAACAGTTTCTTGAGCGGGTGGTTGTTGTAGATCGGCTGCATCGCTGCGTCCCCGACGTGCAAGGAATGGCCGACCGGTGAACCGACGTTACCGGCCTGCCCGTTTCGTTCGCTCTACCCATCATTCTATGATTTGGATCAGTGGGAGGGCAACCACGAACCGCGTGTTCTATGAGGAATTGCAGCATGACCGGACGTGACGAAGCCACAGCGTTATCAGCCCACACGGTGCGGAGACTCTCGCAGACACCGCAGCCCGGAAAGCCTGCTCGTAGGACGTACCCAGGCCGATCCGTCTCGCGGCGCGGCTAATCGTTATCGGTCGGCTTCGGATCGCTTTGGGATTGGGCACTCGTGTCATCCCGCTTGGCCTTGTTGGCCGTCGCCTTGGACGAAGTGCGGCGGGTGCCCCTCTCCTCGAAGCGGTCCCGTTGCGCTTTTTCGGGGATCCCGTCGAGGCGACCCTTCAGCTCTGCGAACAACTGCTGGAGCGGACGCGTTAGTTTGCCCTGCTCGACGGTCAGCTTCTTCTTTTCCTTGAGATCGGTTTCGCTCACGATCCGGGCCTTGATCGCACCGAGTTCCTGTTCGTGGCTCTTGGTATAGCCGTCGGCCCGGAGCTTGATCTCGCGAAGGATCGAGTTCGCCGTCTCGATCTGCCCGGCCGTCAACTCGTAGTCGGCGATGAACTTCTTAACATACTCCGCCATAGACGAGGTGAAATCCGCCCCTTTGGGGGTGGCCTTCGCCACGCGCGGCGTGCTCGCCGGCCTCGGCGGAATGGCTGGCTGGTTCTTGGGGTCTGGCGGCGGCGGGAAGATACCAGTGCTCTCCGGCTTTCCGGCCTTCCATTGCGTGAAGTTCTTCTCCATCTGCCCGAAGGTCTTGGTCATTTCGCGCAGGTCGTAATCGTGGACCACCTTCTGCTCGTCGGTGAGAATCTCTCGCCATTCGTCGTTCGAGCTGAAGATCTCCGCCTTAGCCTCTTCGATGATCTCGAGCACGCGCTTGCCCAACACCCGTGCATTGTCGGGATCGGGCGCTTCGCCCTTGCGCTGGATTTGCGTGAGGTCTTTGATTAGCGGCCAGATCTCGGCCTCGTGGTCATGAAGAAACGCCTTCACGCGCGAGACCATCATCTCGTTGGTGAACGCGCGCTGTTCATCGTTGAGGTTGTATCGCGTGGACAGGTTGTCGACCGCTGTCTTGAGGATGCGATCGACCGGCCAGATTCTTTCGACTTCGTCCTTTACCTTTGCCTGGCTGGGCTTGCCCTTGGTAGCGGGGGCGGCCGGCGCAGGACCCGTGGCAGCAAAGAGGGCAAGGATCGCCGCTGCGGTGGCGAGTATTGAGCGCTGGGTCATTGTTCTCCCAATCCCATCGTCGTCCGTAAGAAACCCTGGCAGCGCCGAGCGGCGCACCACTGGTCTCTTATATGCTAAGACCGACTGTCCAGGTTGCAAGAGGCGGAAGAAAAGATGGTCAAACCCGCACCGCAGCCCGGGATCGGACCTATCGCGATCGGCCGAGCGTGAGGATCGTGCGACACAACGACGCGACGCGGTGAAGACCGTGCTTGATGCGTGATTTCCACAATCGCTCCCGCAAGTGTTGCAGAAGGGCGTTGTCCTGATCGATGCCCAACCCGTAGTCGATCATCTCACGAACCTCGGCGAATCGTCCCAACCGCTCGTACGCGAGCACCAGCTTCACGACCGCCAGGATGTAGTCCGGTTTAAGCTCCAACGCACGCCGGCAATGCTTGATGCCCGATTCGTGCTCGCCTGTGAGGAAACAGCACACCCCAAGGTTGTGGTGGGCGTTCGGAACGCGCTCGTCGATCGCGATCACGCGACGGAACTGATCCGCCGCCGCAGCCGGCTTGTGCAACCAGAGCAGACAGTTGCCGAGCAGCATCAGCGCCTCGCTCGTGGGCGCGTCCTCTACCGCACGCTCCAGGTGCTTGCGGGCGTCCTTGTGACGACCGAGCTTCAAACACGCAGAACCAAGACGCAGCTCCAAGCCAGGGTACTGTTCGTCGAACGACTCGACCTGTTTCAACAAATCGAGGGCAGATTCCGGTTCGCCGCTGAGGAGAAGAACCTCCGCCAAGGCGAAATGACCGTCAATGTGATCGGGTTCCAGCTCGATGACCTGCCGAAACTTCGCCGCAGCCCGCGACCAGTCCTCCGACTCCGCCAAGAGATGCCCCATCTCGTAGAAGAGCTCGGTATCGCCCGGATCCTCGCGAATCGCGGTGAGGTACCACTCGACGGCCTTGTCCTGATCGTTCATCGCACGGTACGCCCGAGCCATCTGGCCTCGGATGTTCTCGAACGACGGATCGATCTCCAGCACCCGCTGCCAACAGAAAATCGCACGCTCGAAGTCGCCGCGCTCAGCCAGCGAAATCCCCATGTGGTAAAAGCAATTCGGGCAATCATCACGTAGCTGCTGAGCGAGATAGAACATCTCTTCAGCTTTGTCGTGCTGTTCGAGTTCTGCGTAGAGCAGGATTTGGAAGCAGTAGCCCGGCTCGAAATCCGGAAACACAGTCGTCAGGCGGCCAAACGTCTCGCTCGCCTCGGACAGCCGTCCGACCCGCTCAAAGTCGATACCCAAAGCCAGCAGAACCTCGCGGTCGTCGGGGTCGTCTTCCAGAAGTGACTGGTAGGCCTCGATCGCGTCCTCGAATTGTTCCAACTGATCCAGCAGGAAACCGCGCTGGGCGAGCCAAGCAGTGTTGGAAGGGTTCACGCACAGCGCCGCATCGATTTCGGCGAGAGCTTCCGCCCACCGTCTGGATTCAGACAGCTGCTGAGAGCGCTCTGCGCGTTGTTCCGCATCAAACCAGTCGTTCATCGTCTCACGCCATGTGCCGATCGGATCTGTTTACCGGCCACAGTATTCTACTACTCCTATCGGACGGCGGCAACGAATACACCACCGAGCCGCCGGAATACTCGTACCCACACATTCATAAGATGCCCCAATC
>JAJDDX010000163.1 GCA_029260055.1 Phycisphaerae bacterium | reverse complement strand
ACCTCGACTACTGCAGAGGTTGCGGCACGTGTGCGGCCGAGTGCCCGCGCGGCGTCATCCAGATGCACGAGTGGCAACTGTCCGGCCCCGAGCACGCCGGATAAGGGGCCGCCTCAATTCCCGTATTCCGTATCGTCGTGTGCGTAACCGTGGCATGTCAGCGTACACGTGCCCGCGAACTTGCCGTAGTCGCGGAAGGACACCGGTGTGTTCGCGTCCAGCGGACGAACGACCGTGGGGTCGAAGTTGATCAGGTGCGTGTGATCGGAACTCGTAGCTACAACGGTGCTGATGCCGTGCGGGTCGTGGCACACCGAACAGGGCGAGTTGAAGTCGCGGACGTGAAGCGCGTGCGTCGGGAAGCTCTCGTTGGCGAGTATGCTCGCGCGGCTGTGGCACTTGTAGCACAGCGCGTAATCGAACGCCGATTCGGGCGTATTGTCGCGCACGGTGTAGCGCCGTTCGAGTAGATAGTCGTGCGTCGATCCGTGCGGGCCGTCCGGACCCGTGCCGCCGGCGCGCGGCCCCGAGTCGCTGTTGTGGCAGTCGGTGCAGCGGATCAACGTGCCGCTCGGAATGGTCGGGTCCAGGCTGACCGTATCGCCGCTCGGGGATGCGGTGACGATCGGGTGAAAGCTCGGGTTGCCCGACGTGAACTTCAACCGCAGGTTCGGCTGATTCGCTTGCCGGGCGACGCGCCTCCGGATGGGCACGGGGGCGTCGCCGTGACAGCGGAAGCAAACCTCGTACTCGAACTGCGCCTCCTGCACGTAGCTTCCACCGGAAGTCAGCCCCGGCACCTTCTGCATAGTGGCTCCGATGGCGGCGTATCCCTGCCGCGCCGGCGCGTCCACCGCGTGTGGGTTGTGACAGTCCGAGCATTCGACGTGCGGCCGCGACCCCGCGAGCGTTTCCACGGGGTCGTGGATCCCCGAGTACCGCCGCGGATGGTGCCCTGCGGGTTTGTCCAACTCCGCGAGAATGTTGTACCGCGCGACGCGTCCGTCGTGGCAACTCAGGCAGTTGTCCTCTTCGTTCCGAGAGATCATGAGCCGTTCGTGCCCGCCGGCTGCGTGCGTGCGGTGACAACTACGACAGGCGTTCTGGGCCACCGTGTCGAAGGGCCATTCACCGGTCGTCGATCCAGACACGGCTGTGCCGGCCGTGCTATGCGGACTGGACTCCCAACCGTCCATGTCGTGGCAAGCGACGCACAGAGCACCATACTCATCGCTGACGGTGAGGAACATGCGGTACGCGTTTCGGTGCGCATCGTGACACGCGGTGCATTGAAGTTGGCTCGATGGATCGAGCTTGATCTCTCTCGGCAACGAACTCGGGCTCCGAAGCTGGCGATCCGACGCCGCAAGTCCGGATGTATAGTGGAAGCTGATGGGGTGGTCGTCGGACAAATCGGTCCCGAGGTTGGCCAAGCCCGACGGGATGAAGTCGCCGCCGGCGAGGCGTATCCGATCCCTGCGGCTCAGCACGCGTCCCAGGGCGATCGTGCCGTCGTGGCAACTGAGACAGAGCTTGCTCGAGCCGGTCGGTTGCCCCGGTGCGGCGTCGAACGTGGACGATCGATAGATGTTGTAGCTCGCCGCCGAAGACTCGCGGTTCCAGAGCGGTGTCGCGCCGCCCGTGTTGAGCGGCGCGTGACAGAAAATGCAGATCTGCTCCTCGGATTGGGCGCGAATATCGCCCGGGCCGCTGGCTGAGAGATTGTGCGCCGTGTCGGCCACGTGATCCTGCGCGAAGGCCGCCGGTGGGCAGCAAAAGGCAGCCGCGACAAGTGCGGTGAGGAAGATACGATCTGTCGGCCGCTTCATGGCTGATCTCCGCCGTTCGGCACGGCCAAGCTCCGGCACGCACCGATTATACCTATCGGCAATCCGGATTCCGCCGTTCGACACTATGGCGCTCATTAACATGGCTGCTAGAAACTCCGCCTCACGTGGATAAACAGCGCGGACGCCTCATTCTGCGCGTACCGGTCCTCATAGTCACTGTATTCGTAGGTCAGCCTGAACTCCGTTTCTCGGATGAACCACTCCAACGAGAGGGCGAGGTCGATGCCGTCGGTCTCGCCGGAAAAGGTGTCCTCGCCGTTACGGTAGAGCACGGAGCCTTCGATCGTCAGGTCAGGGGTGATCGGATGGCGGTGTCGGCCCTCCAACGTGAGGAGCTCGAGTTCCCTCGCGTAGGGCGGGTCATACGTGGTGTCGGTCCATCGTGCGTGGAGGCTCGATTCCGCGCCGGACGTGAAGCGATGCGTGTACGAGGCTCCGAGTCGTGTACTCTCAAACGGGTTGATCGTGGAGTCACGGTCTTCAAACTCGGCGAAGAGCCGTAGCGAGGCCTTCTGATACTCGACCCCGATGGTGTGAGCGGTGATGTCCTCCGCCACGGCGGAGGTCGTGCTCGGCGGGGTGAGCGTTTGGTCCTGCCATTCCAGATGGTAGTAGGGCGACAGGCCGAAATCGAAGTCCTGGCGGATGCCGAAGTTCTGGCTGAAGGTGTCGAGTTTGAAGTTCCCGCCCACGTGATAGATATAGTCGATCAGCACCGTTTCACCGTTCGCGATCCGCCCCGTGGCGTTGCGCTCGATCTCGACGAGGTCGCCGACGAGCCGCCACGTGTAGTCCCGTCCGAACTGATAGTACGTCAGGCGATCCTGCGCTCGAACCGTGATGGAGGAGGCGATGATGTTACGGTTGCCAAGCGTCATGCGGTCCGGATCGCGGAACGTGTGTACCTCGTCGATCACCTCTGCCGTCTGTGTCTGGCCACGGTGATCGATACGTTCGATGCGGGCGCCGTAGTTCGCCTGCAGTATGCCCCACCGATTCGTCTTGCGGTAGTTCAGATTGAACTGGCCGCCGTAGCGCGTGATCTCCAAGTCCGGTTCGAAGTTCTGCCTCTGCACGAACAGGCGAAGCTGCGTGGTCTGGCTCTGAAAGAGCTGATGCCGTAGCGATCCTGCGAACAGATAGGACCGTTCTTCGACGGGCGGCACGTCACGGGAGCGGTTACCTCGCGTCCGGTCCAGTGCTTCGAACTCGAATCGGGACTCCAGCGAACTGGTGTGCTTGAGGCGAAGGTCCTCGCGCCACCGGACGCGTTCGATGTCGATCGTACCGCGTTGATCGAGATAGTTGAGCTCCGATCGAAGCCGGTGTTGATGCTCCTCGCCAAACTCCAGATCGTGAGTCAACGTCACTTCATCGGCATCGTAGTCCAACTCGAACGGCTGTTCCTCGACTGACTTGTGATCGAAGACTAGCGACAACTTGTTGTGCTCGCTGTGGACGTAGGCCGTCTCGAATCGCAATTCCGTGGTCTTCTGACGCCCGTCCTGCTCATCCTCAGCCGTGATAAACAGTGGGCTCAACTCGGTATCGGTGTGGTTGAGGCGGAGGCTCGTCGGAAACTTCTTGCTGACGTATTGCCAGGTGAGGCCGTAGGTCGTCGTAGTCGTCTCGAGGCTGGGCAGGAAAGGGCGAGGGATGAGTCCGCGCCGCCGGTGGGCGAACACCGTCGTGGGATAAGCCCTCTTCTTGAGGAAATGCGCCTCGACGTCGAACTCGAGCAGATTGCCGTCATTGCGGGCGTCGCGCTGCCTTCCATCCACGTCGTCGCGGAAGTGCTCCTGAACCAGTCCGAACATGCCGCCGAGCGCGAACTCGAGGATATTGGGGTGCAGCACGAAACCCTCCGTCTCGAGGGTCAGGCTTTCCTCGAAGATCGTCTCTTTCGAGCGGGTCCGGCTCTTGGCGGTCCTCGACTCGATCTCTCGTTCTTGTTGCCTGACGACTATGTCGGCGTGTCCTGAGAACTGGGTGAAGTCCAGCGACCGGATGCCGTACGCTTTCTCCTGCTTTGTGACGCAGCCTGTCAAAGACGAGAACCCGATCGCTACGAGCGCAGCCCGGGCGATCCAGCGGCAGGTGCCCCTCCCGCCCTCAGTGTGCGGCGCATCGCGACGAATCGGTTCATGGCGTCGGTTCAAGGATCAACCCGTCTTGAGAGGAGTCTGTCGTTCTCGCGCCGGGCAAGAGGAAGAACCGATCGTCGCCGCCGTGCGGATCATGACACTTGCCGCAGGGTTCCTTGTCCATGGTCGCGTGGTGCTTGTCCTGCGTGAGTTCCTCCGTTTCGTGGCAGTACGTACAGAGCGTCTGTGCGTCCGCCAGTAGAATCTTCTCGTAGCGGGAGCGGTGCAGCCGATGGCAGGCGAGGCAGTCGTTGACCGCGACCGGCCCGTGGTAGCGTTTCTTCTTCTCCTCGGGCTTCTGGAAATGGCAGCTCATGCACAAACCCTGCCGTACCGTTTGCAGCAACCGTCCGCCGGCGTCGTGGCAACTCCCGCAACGGTTCTCCCAGAAGTGCGGATGCGTGTAGTACGTGGGGCGGCGGCGCTGCGCACCGGCGTCCGCGGACGCCGAATCTCCCGGTAGATCGACAGCGTCGTCGCCATCGGCTGCATCAAGAGGAGGGACGCCGTCGTACAGAAAGACGAGCACCCCGTGCCTGGCTTCGGGAGAGCAGGCCGCGACCGCGATCAGCGCCGCGAACCCCGTCGCGGCGTGGGCGGCGGCACTTCGGCTCCTTACGCGCGGCGTCGTGCCGCGTCTTAGCCCGGAGCTTGGCGACTGTGGTGCAGTAGGTGTGTGTAACCGACGCCCTCCCATGGCTTCATTCCCGCCGCTCAGATGGCTGGTTGTTCGGCGCCTGACCGGATGTGTCGCTCGTGTCTTGTGGTGCTGTCGAGGGTACTTCACGCTGATTCGGCGGTGGTGGCGGGATAGCCGCGATCTGCCCCTCGGTGAACTGATAGCCGTCCGGGAATGAGCCGAACGCGTACACGCTGATCAAATGCTCACCGAACTGGTTGCTGACGAACAGGAGGTACTGCGCGTCGAAGTCCTCGTGAATGAAACGCTCGAAATAACGGACGGATTCGGTGCCTACGGCGACGCTCGCCGGCAGCACCATGGAACCCGGGACCGTGCCCGCGCCTCCGAAGTGCATGAGCATATCACCGTCAGTGTTGAACATCTGGACGATCTCGGTCGCCGCGTCGGCGACGTAGATGATGCCGTCAGGTCCGACCCGAAGGCCTCGCGGGCGCCCGAATTGCCCGATCATCCGCCCGGCCGTCCCTCTGGTCCAAACCGGCTCACCCTCGCGAGTCAGCTTTTGGATGCGCCAGTTCAGCGTGTCGGAGATGTACAGGGAGCCTTCGGAATCGAAGCATATGCTGTTGGGGATTCTAAACTGGCCCGGCTCTACGCCCTTGCTGCCGAACGTCCGCAGCACCTCGCCCGTTTGGCGATTTAGTACGACGACCTGGCATGTGTCGTCGTTGTCCAGCACATAGAGTTCGTTCTCCCAGATCGCGACGTCGACCGGGCGGCACGGCGTCGGAACGCTCAGGCTGCGCACGTAGGCATCATCGGGCCCGAAGACCACGACCTGTTTGCGTTCGGCGTCCGCCACGAATTTGTAGCCCAGAGGGTCAATCGTGAGGTTGATCGGCTTGCGCAGCCGCCCGGGATCGGTAAGACCCAGCACACTGAACTTGTTGCTCTTGAAGTCCAGCCGGCACAACCCCGGGATCTTCGTATCGCACGCGTACACGACACCGTCGCGCACGGCTACTCCGTACGGCTTCTGGATCGCGACGCGGTTGACGGGTTGATCGCCGAACGCGAGTTTCACTACGTTGCTGCGCGGTCCCTCGATGTCCGTCGCCGCGCTCGCTGACGTCAGAAACTGGATTCGCGGTGCCTCGGGCGGTGATGGGAAGAGGAGCAGGGGGCCGTCGACACGACGTGTGCTCTGGCAGCCCGTGGCCACGATCAAGGCGGCGACGAGGATCGTGCCCGCTGGGATCGCGCCTAGCCGGCCGGCACGGGCTCGCGGCAGAAGTTGGCGCCGATGCGCAGGCAGAGACTGCTGTGCCGGTGAGATATCCGCCAAGGTGGCCATCGCGCCCTCCCGTGTCAGGTCCATCTGGGGGATATTATCGGCGTTTCCGCTCCGCGGAAACCAATCGAGGCGCGGGGGGCTACTTATTATGGCATTCGAGGCAAAGTGCGCTGCCGGCCATCGTTTGCCGCAGGAACATGCCCAGCGAGTCGTCATGGGGGTCGTGGCAGGACGTACACTCGACCCGATCGACGCCGTTGATCGTAATCAGCTTCGCGCCGGTGAATGTGCTCTTGTCGTTATATCCGGTCAGATCCGGCGGCGGATACTCGACGCCGATGGGGTGGTCGTCACGCAGGTCCGTGCCGAGATTGCTCAGGCTGTCCGCCGGGATCTTCACGTTGCTGAAGAAGTCCGTGTTGCCGCCGAAGTCGTCGATCGCCGTCGCCCCGTCGTGGCAACTCAGGCACATTTTGCTGGACCCTTCGGGCTGGCGGCCCTGATTGCCTGCCGCCGTGGTGTACATCTCGAAGGTCTGGTCCGTGATCGCGTGATTCCACAGGACCATGGCCTGCCCGTTGTCGTCGGTGCGCGCGTTGTGCGACACGTGGCACGGCAGGCAGATTCTGTCCTCCGGGATCACGACGCCCCAGACATCGAGGTTCGTCATGTTGTGTGACGTGTTCACGATCTTCGACATGTCCTGTGCCATGGTCGTGGCGGCGAGGACTGCCGTGAAGGCTGCGGTCAGTCGCCAGTTTGAAAGCATCTTGGTTCCCCCGTTCGCCGATCAGTCGGCCCCGCGTCGCGAGACCAGGTTCGTCAACCACCGATAACCCTCGCCAAGCTGGAGCGAGGGCTGGCTGTGCTTCGTATCTTAGCCGCCCGTGCGCGCGTATTCAACCCACGCTGACGCTCGGAGCGAGGCAGAGGCATCCCTAGAAGTGGGAAGTGATTATCGAAAGTTGACAAGCTTAACGGATCAAGCTGACGTTACGTCTCGGCCCGATAACGGCGTTGATCTGAGAAGGGTGGCTGGTCCGGGGGAAGGCAGAGTGGGGTGAGCGGTTTAGCGTCCTTATCACGTCACCGAACGGCGTACGTCCGCTAGCTCATGTCGTGACAAGTAAGGCAGAGTTGCGAGCCCCGAGTCGGCACCGCCAGCAGGTATGGGCTGCCGGCATAGAGATTGTGGCACGAGACGCAACTGACTTTTCCATCGGGCAGGCGGACTTCTTCGGGCAGAAGGCTGGCAGGACGAAGCGGGGAGGCACGCCTGAGACGATTCGAGCGCTCGTATCGAATGCCGACAGGGTGGTTGCGCCCCTCGTCGCCCATGCCGCCCCTGAAGTGGTTCCACGGTGTGGCGTTTCCGGATTCGCTCGCCATGGCGCCGTCGTGGCACGACAGACATCGCCGCGTCTGCGCCCCTAGTGTCTCGGTATTGACACGGGTCGCGCCCCGATCACTCTGGACGTGCGCGGTGCCTAGTGCCAGCCAGTGGATCGACTTGGCATCGCGCTGGTCAAACTCGTGGCAGGTGCCACAGAACGCGGTTCCAGGCTCAGCCGCCGTGTTGACGCCGCGCAGCTTTGGATTCGCCCCTGTAGGCTCAGCCGGAATCTCGGTGTGACAGGTGAAGCACGTTATCGCCCCCATGCTATCTAATGGCCAATCGGTCGGTACGCGCACGCCAGCCGAAGGGACGACGCCGACCGGATGGTTTGCGATGCCCGGACCCTCGATCGGCGTACCGGCCTCCGTCAGGCTCTCCATGGACAAGGCCCCGGCGCCAAGCAGGAGCACCAACAGCCATGGTGCGGGCTGCGTAGCTCGGTTGTGCGTTGCCTGCGCCATGGTCCTCATTCAGTGTTTCGAGAAAGCGCGCGCGGTGACGACACACGCTTCGATCAATCCGCGCCCTTGCGCAAATCGGCGGATTGCCGCCGGGCCTTTGCCGTGGAACGAGAGTTGCAGTGGAACGTACGGACACGCGCTTCACACGCGATGAATGCGGACGTAGCGGCGCCCGATTCGCGCGGAACGGGGTGGAGTCGTGGAGTGGCCGGATGTTCCAGTGTCGGTGTTTACGGACGTCGCACCGTTCGGCAACGACTGGCAAGATTATCGTGACGGTTTACGCTCCCTGAGCGGCTGACGGTTGACAGTTACGGTTCACAGGCTAAACTAAGGCAATACGCTTGCGGGGGGAAGCGAGAACGAGGGGATCCCCACCGACGTCACGTACCTCCATGGTAAACCTATGGCTAGCGCGACTATCGCCATTGTTGTCGGTGCGTTGTTCGCAGGTCAGATGGAACCGTTGCCGCACCTCGGTTCTCTGACGGAAGAACTCCGCGCCCCGGCTCGGATCGCTGTGGCGCCCGACGACTCGGTGCTCGTAACCGATCCAAGAAACGGACACATCGCTCGCTTCGACGCACTCGGCAACTTGCTTGGTACGTGGGCCATCCCCGGAGTGCCCGTTGGCGTGGCCGCCCATCCGGATGGGCGCATCTTCGTGTCGTTGCGCGACGAAACCAAGGTCGCGATCTACGACAGCGCCTTCAACTTCCTCGAATACCTTGGTGCGACTGACCCGCTGGTGGCATTCGTCGGTCCTACCGATATCGATATCGCCGCGGATTCCGGGCGAATCTACGTCGTCGACGCCGATGGCGATAAGATCTACGGGTTCGGACCCGACGGGAGCTTGGCCCTGATCCTCGGATCGCGCGGACCCTGGCGCGGCCAGTTCATCTACCCCAGCGCGATCGCCATCGACGAAAACCGAAACCGTCTCATCGTCGCGGATCACGACAAGTGGAGCATCCAGGCTTTCACGACCGGAGGCGTGTTCCTTCAACAGTTCGGCGATCGACTGACCTCGGGGGCGGGCGTGACGGAAGGCTGGATGCCGAGACCGCAGGGGCTCGCCGTCGACGCCGACGGGAACATGTACGTGACCGATGCGCTGATGAGTACGGTGCGCGTCTTTGACCCGGCCGGTGCGGAACTCGGCAAGGTCGTCGAGTACGGCTACGCGCCCGGTTCGTTGCGAGTTCCATGTGATCTGGACCTGAGTCACGACGGCTCGCGCCTCTATGTGGTAAGCAGCAACAGCTCCAGCGTTGAGGTCTACGATATCAGCGGCGGACTGCGCGCCGCGGCTGAGGGTGGCGCTGCCGTAGCGGGCAAGCCGCTCGCGCGTTCGAGCCTTCACGCGCTTCCGGATGACGATCCAACCGTGGCTGCGGAACTAGCGTGGAACGGCCCGCACATCGTCGCGGACAGGCCCAACATCTGCTGGCCTTGCCACGGTATAAGACGGCAGCCGGGCACGCACGCGGGCACGTCGGAAGGCCAGGCCATGCTGTGCATGTCTTGTCACAACGCCGGCGGCCGATCGCTCAGGTTGACGATCCACGAGAGCGATATCGCCGACCCGTTCGGTACGAATCCGTCAGCCGCCGACGGCCTGGGGATTTCGCATCCGTGGGGTGTGCCGGCGGTCAATCCACTTGCCGATGCGGTTGGTCCACAGCCCGGCGGTGAGATGTCGCAGTACCTCGATACCGAAGGCAACATCAAGTGCTCGACCTGTCACAATCAGCATGACGGTCAGTACGGCCCATACCTCCGCGTCGACAACACGGGCGATGCGATGTGCAAGGAGTGTCACGCGCCGCGCGATGTGGGTCCGGGAGTCGGCCTTTCGCATCCCGTGGGCTTCCTCTATCCCGAAGGTGACGGCGAGTATCCGCCGGCCGACACGCTGAACTCGCTGTTGCTCAAAGACGGTATGGTCGAGTGCATGACCTGCCACGCACTCCACGGAGCGGATTCGGGCGGAGCGAACGGCGGAGCCGGAGACGGCATGTTGCTCCGCGATGCCAACGACGAGAGGTTCTGTCAGGCATGCCACGCCGAACACACCATCCACAACGCGGCCGGTGATTGGCAGCCGACCTGCCGCGAATGCCATGACATGCACGACACGACGAGCGCTAACGCGACCTTGATCGCCGGCGAGATCAACGGCGTGCCGGTCTCCTTCTCCGGTGGCACTGTGGGCTGCGTCGGACAAGGCGACTACGTTCATGCCACCTGCCAGCCGGCCACGTATGACGGAATCTGCGAAGTCTGCCATACCGAGACGGCCTTCCACCCGGGCACACCCGAGGGTGACCACGTACACTACACCGACATGCCGTGCATAGAGTGCCACCCGCACGACAACGGCTTCCTGCCGATTGACGGCTACTGCACGGTGTGCCATGGCGAGCCGCCCGACGGAATCGAGACGCCGAACCGATCCGGCTCACACGCGGTCCACCTGACCGGGCTACACGGACCGAACGTGCCCGACTGCTATACCTGCCACGCCGCGCAGGAGGCCGACACCCACGACAACGGTTTGCGGAGTTTTGCGTCGGGCGTGGATCTCAACGGCGACGGCAACATCGACCTCACCGAGACTGACGTGTGCGACCTGTGTCACGGAGTCGCCGGTCCGATCGACGGTGTCAACGATCCGGTGGTCGGTGCGAAGGCGAACTGGTACGACGGCGTCTACGAAGGCGACATGCTCAAGCCGAACAAGGCCGGTTGGTGCTCCGGTTGCCACGATTACCATCCGCCGCTGGCAGCCACGGTCAACGGCGTCCAGGCGCCTCCGGTGGCTGGTGACAACGCAACCTACGGCGACGCCGTGCTTGGCCACGGGCTTCACCTCGTCGTGTGTACCGATTGCCACAATCCGACACTGCCACATACCGACGGCATCGCGAAATCGTTCAGCACACGGTTCCCGTTGCGGCCGAACGGGCTTCCGAAGCCACCGGAAGAGCGAGAACTGGACAAGGAAGCCTACAACGACGGCTACCGGCTGCGGCGCACGGACGGGCAGAGGGCGTTGGAGATTCCGCGCGACGCCGATGCTTACGCGTCGAGTGATTTTGCGCTATGTCTTTCATGTCACGACGAAGTCCAGCTCATGGGTGTACCTGCCAACTACGAACTCTACCCCACGCCGCCGGTCTACCTTGCGTTGCCGCCGGGGATTGCGATGACGAACTACCGGAACGAGAGTCCATGGGGTTTCAATTGGAATGGCACACCGGTCAACGCGCACTGGCGTCACAGCGCGGTGGCGCTCGAGGCGTGGGACATCGACCACGACGGCTACACGTCGGATTCGGTCATCTCGTGCGTCACATGCCATAACCCGCACGGAACGGTCGACGCCGGCGGCGAGCCGACCGTCGCGATGACCGCCGCGGACCTCGACATTACCTATGACGTGTACGACGACGGCTTCACCGAATGGGACTACGCCTACATCGGGAGCATGGAGTTCTTCATGACCGGCGGAGACCTTCACTGCCTGACCTGCCACCCGTGGTCCGGGCCGGGCGACGACCCGCCGGCACCGGGCTGGTTGGGAACGCGGTTCTATCGAGTGTGGCTCGATCTGCCGACTGGGAACTAACGGAGCGTCGCGAGTGACGACGAACAAGGTAGACAATCAGGCCGCTTCAAAGACTGACAGCCGGCCGGCGCGCGGCGGCATGTCCGTTCGCGCCGCGAGGGCTTTGGTCTACGTTACGTCGCTGGTCTTCGTCGCGATGGCGGCCGTGCCGACTCGAGCGGCCGAGCTGGTCTATCCCACCGCCGACGGCACTCTGGCGGACGGCGGAGTCTTCGGCAGCTTTGACGGCGTTGTCGACAACTGTAACTGGGAGTTCGAGCGGATTGGCGTGAGCGGCGCCGTGACGCTCTCAACTGAAACGCCGGCCAGTTCGGTCGAGCACCGCATGGTGTTCGAATACGATCTGCGCGCCGTGAACCTCACGCCGCCGGTCGAAGCTACGCTCTCCTTCACCAGGCGTGGTGCCAGCGTCTTCCCGTTCCCCGACGTGACGCTCGAGGTTTACTCCTATCCCGCCGATCTCGCCGAATCGCCGGATGACTTCTCCGCGCAGCCGGCCATCTTTCAGGGGGCGTTTGTGGTGCCCGCCGGGCAGTCGCCGACGATCGAGGTGCTGGACGTCTCCGCCGTAGTCACCGCGGCTCTCAGCGGCGCCAAGCGGGTGGCGTTCCGCTTCCAGATTGACTCCGGCACGCTGCATCCGAGCAATCAGGTCTTCATCGACGCACTCGACTCCGAGCCGGACACCAAACCGTTCTTGACCATTGGCAGTGCCTTAGCGGGCGACGTCGACGGCGACGGCGACGTGGATCTCGATGACTACGCGGTCTTCTCCGAGTGCATGGCCGGACCCGATGCGTCACCGGCGCCGTCCAGCCCGGCGGTCAGCGCGACCGATTGCGTGTGGGCGTTCGACAGCGACGCCGATGCCGACGTCGATCTGCACGATCTCACCGAGTTCCTCGGCTTCCTCGCGGGCGATTGACTTCCGCGTGCTCCGTTCCGGTCTGCATCGTAGCCGTTCAGTTGGCCCGTTCGCGCGGGCTGTGCGCTGGACGATCGGTAACGCGCGTCTTATCCTGTCGAGCTGGCTGACGCCGCTGCGTAGCGGTGACGCTGTAGTCACAAGGAACGGTTGACGAACGCAAGGAGACGCGACTTGAAGTACGGCGCAAGAAACCAGGTGCAAGGCGAGGTGGTCGAAGTGAAGCGCGGCACCGTCATGTGTCAGGTTAAGGTGAAGATCCCGGCTGAGGCGACGATGTGCTCGGTCATGACGCTCGATTCGCTCGACGACCTCGGCATCGCAGAAGGCAGCAAGGTCAACGTTGTGGCCAAGGCCGTCAATGTGCTGCTGACGACGGACTAGCCTCGCCGCCGGTCATCTCCTCCGAGCCGCGGGCTTCAGCCTGCGCGGAGTTGCACGAACCGGTCCGTTGTCGTCGGTCGATCGTACGCCAGGGCAGGTGCATGTTCTATGATCACGCTCGAAATATGTCTTGCGTCCGTCGACGACGCGGTAGCCGTACAGGCGGCCGGTGCCGACCGGATCGAGTTGAACAGCGCTTTGGAACTCGG
>JAJDDX010000162.1 GCA_029260055.1 Phycisphaerae bacterium | reverse complement strand
TTTTCAATCGGCACAGTGGAACAGAAAGCCTGACTCAACGCTGAGTGTCTAGTCCGCGCGCTCGGATCCGTGAAGCGGCAGAGGCCAGGCTTGAGGGCAAGTGCGGCAGGTTGGTCGGCGGGCGAGTAGGGCTGCCCGGGGCCCCGCAACGACGGTCACGGTGGTCCGGCCGTCGAATGCGGGGTCCCGGTTGGCGCGCCACTATGCGGTACGTAGCCCAAAGCGTAGCGACAAGCCCCACCCGGCGGGGTTTGGGAGAGAGGAGGCACGCGGGAGCGCCCACCAGCTACCCACACCGGGAATCCACTGAAAGCGGCCAGACATCCAAGGCTCGCAAACGCCCACGCAACTCGGCGTCGTTCACCCCGCCTGGATTCGAGCTGAAAGTCATGCTTGACCTCCCAGCATCGGCCGCGAATACTCCTTGTGTGACCTGCGACCGCCCGGCCGGGGCGGTCGGGTACGAGCGCCATCGAACCGGCGATCATCGGGTCACTGCGTCGGCCTAATCAACGCTGCCCAAAGCCCTCCGAAGCTGGGCAACGACCAACCGCCCGATTCGTTACGAAAAAAAGAGTCACTGCACGAGCACCAACGTGGTGCCTCGCTTCGCCAGAAACAAGGGAAAACCCCAACTGCTAGAGTAATGGGCGCGAATCGGCTAAACTGTACGCGCCTTTTTCAGTTTTTTTTATTTTTCTCGGGGCTGGCCCAGCCGACTGTCGCTTGACTGGTGTCTAGGCTTCGGAACACGGGCAGCGTGCGGCCGCGAAACAGAGGGTATGAGCATTGCCGATCGACGTGTCTCAGACTGACGTGCCGAACAGCGACGACGCGAACACCGCGTTGATTCAGCGTCTGGTCAGACGGCACACGCGTTCGATTCGCCGCATCATCAACCGGCGCTCTGGCCCCGAATTGCTCAAACGGACATCTGCCGACGACCTGTTCCAGGACACCGTTGCCGAGGCAATCGACAGCGCTGACACGTTCGAGTACGTCGACGATCGGCGCTTCATTGCGTGGATTACGACCATCGCCCGGCGCGTGATAGCCACCAAGCTCCGCGTGGTTCGGACCAGGCCGGGAGAGCTCCGAATCCGACGCCCGGGCTCCTCCGGCGTCGGCGTGCCCGACCGCGACCTGTTCGCGGCCATCCGGACGCCCTCGAGCATCGTCGCCGCGGATGAACACAAGAGCGCCCTGGCTGCGGCGATGCGCGGCCTCCCCGAGCACTACCGACAGATCATCACGCTCTACAAGATCGATGGGCTTCCGATGTCCGACGTGGCGAGCAAGATGAATAGATCGACCGGAGCGTGCGCAAGCCTGCTCGTTCGAGCGATGAACGCACTGCGGGATCAGTTCGCGAAACCGTGACCACCACCGGCAAGCGCCAATCACCGTTCGAAGCCGCAGTCGAGGAGTACCTCGCTCGCCTCGATGCCGGCTACCCACCAGACACCGACGAATTCTGCGCCGCGCACGCCGAATGTGCCGAGGCACTGCGCGCGTTTATCGACAACCTCGAATTCGTGGACGACCGGCTGGCTGCAGCAGGTGCCACAGGATCAACGGTCGATGCCACAGCTATGGCAACCGACGCAGCCCCGTCGATCGAGGATTCCGCGGTGCCCGGCGCCGACGACGCTCAGCCGTCCGGCACACCCTTCGCCAAGGTTCGCGGATACACCTTGCTCGGCAAACTCGGCGGCGGCAGTCAGGGCATCATCTACAAAGCTGAGGAACCGCGCACCAAACGCATAGTCGCAATGAAGGTCATCCGCGAGGGCGCCTTTGCCACCGACCTCGAACGCCTGCGCTTCCAAAACGAAGTCGAACTCGCAGCCGGCCTCACGCACCCGGCCATCGTGCGGGTCTACGGCTCCGGCGAGGACCAGGGACGCAGCTTCTTCACCATGGAGCACATCGACGGCGAGCGGCTGGACAGCCACACGTCGCGGCAGACGTTGGACATCGAGCGGACGCTCCAGTTGTTCCTGGACATATGCGACGGTGCCATCTATGCCCACCGCCGCGGCGTGATCCATCGCGACCTGAAGCCATCGAACATACTCATCGACACCGAGGGCAAGCCGCACATCCTCGACTTCGGCCTAGCCAAGCGGATCAGGGACGGCAACGAGACGTTCGTGCGCGGTGTCACGCAATCCGGCGAGTTCACCGGCACATGGCACTACGCCTCGCCCGAGCAGATCAGAGGGGAACTGCGAACGATCGATGTCCGAACCGACGTCTACACCCTCGGTGTCATCCTGTATGAGATGCTCACGGACGGCTATCCCTACCCGTGCGACAGCTCCCTTCCCACCGATATCGTGAGGCATGTGCTCGATACGCCACCGACGCCGCCGCGGTCGATTCGGCCCGAACTTCGCGGGGACTTGGATACCATCATCCTTCGCGCGATCCACAAGAGCGTGGACCGGCGCTACCAGTCAGCCGCCGACTTAGCCGAAGACATTCGGCGCTACCTCGGCGGCTTTCCGATCGAGGCAAAGCGTGACAGCTTCTGGTACGTGGCACACCTAGCCTATCGTCGCCATCGGTTCAGCGCCATCGCAGGAGCCGTGGTCATCGCGGCGATGATCGCGTTTTCCGTTACGACCTGGGTGTTATACAAGGACGCGAAGAAGGCACAGGCCACTATCAAAGCACAAAGCAACGTCGGGCGGCTCAACGAAAGCTATCTCGTCGAGAAGCTGGCCGAGCTTCACTGGAAATCCCACGCACTCCGCGTAGTCCGTGAGGCCTATCCCGATCTGCCCGAGCTCTTGCGCTTAAACAAAGAGTCCCACACCGATTCCGAGTCGGCATTTGCTTCGACCGTGGCCGACAGGCCCGAGTTCGTGCTGCACGCCATGATGCACGATGGCTGTTCCGAACGTCCCGAGGCCGTCGCCTGGCTTGAAGCTCATGAAGACGACTTGCTGCAAGCCGAGCAGACTACGCGGCAGTACCGATTCGTCTTCGAGTATCTGCATCGGAGGACACCCGAGCCCGAAGGAGGGCTTCACACGGTTAATTGGACGACGAAGTACGAGGCGGCGTATCTCGTGACTGAGGCCTTCATGGCACGGGCACTGCACTGCCATCGCCACGGAAGGCACGAAGCCGCCCTGTCGAGCCTGGAAGCGGCTCGCTCACTCATACTCGATTTGTGGGACGGTCCTCACAACACGCTCATGATCGCTGCGACACTCATGCGAGAGCACCTGTACAACACATCCTTGATCATCCTGAACGCCGAAGCTCGACACGGGCGCAGCGGGGAGCCATACGCCACATGGATCCTCGCGACGCCACCCGTTGGAAGTAATCGCCTGTCGCTCATCACACAGAGGCTTCGACTGGCACGTCAGTTCGAGGCAGCCACGGTGGCCGATGGCCCGGAGGCTGCACCCTACATAAGCCTCGATTTGCTGAGTCTAAACAGAGATGGCTGGATCGCGCGCAGCGGCAAGCTCACGGACGAAAACCGAAGGTGGCTGCGCGACACGACACCGCAGCAGGTTTTCGACGCAATGGACGCACTCTACCAGACATCCGAAGAAGCCTATGACTGGACCTTGCCCGAATACCCGGACGGCGAGACCATCGAAGCCGATATCGGGCCCGCAGGCTCCAGTAACCCGGTGCGGGCGTTGCTACGCCAGCAGCTCGGCGGGTTTACCCGCCACAGTCGCCATCGCACTGCGCGAACTGCCTCGTTGCTTGCAGCACACTTGTGCGAATATCGCGTCGAGAACGGCGCGTGGCCGGCCACACTCGCGGACGCTTTGCCCGCCGGCTCGGAGCACCTTCTGATCGACCCCTTCATCGCCGAGCCGTACGTCTACCGACTGCTGGACGACGGACCGATCCTCTACTCTCTCAACGAGGATTCTGTCGACCACGGCGGCAACGCCGGCCACTGGTGCGACCCGGATACCGACATCGTCTTCTTCCGACCCGGTCTGCCTTGGGAGCCAATCTCCTTCTACGCTCCGCAGCGCCGGGAGATGTTCAAGACCAAGCTGACGCCGCACATCGACGGAGAAAACGCCGATGGCTCGCCCGCGCCGAGGTAGGCCTGACTCACAGAAGACTGGGTGTGAGCACATCGGTAATGAAAGCGTCCGGACCACGTGTGCGCCACACGACCCCATCATCACGGGCAAGGCGCACGGGCCCGCCAGGGACAGCAGCGCCCCGGCGGCCCGCTAGAGTCACCTCTATGAATCCGCTACACTGCACAGCTAGTAGTCGAGCTAGCGGCTGAGCATACGCCGGCCCGTTCGATCAAGACCCGAGAGGAACGCGGCTTACCCATGACCACCACAGACGAGCAGCCATCACCCTTCGAAGAGGCCGTCGAGAAGTACCTCACACTGCTCGATGCCGGCACGCCGCCCGATACCGACGAGTTCTGCGCCGCACACCCCGAATGCGCCGACGAACTCCGCGGGTTCATCAGCAACCTGGACTTCGTGGACGACCAGTTCGCCGAGGCGGGCATCATTGATCAAACAGCCGATGACACGACCGTCACCGACGACAACGCCTCGACCTTGCCCAATCACAAGGGCTTCTCGATCGAGGATACCACCGCGCCCGGCACGGGTAGTGAGCGATCGAGCGGCTCGCGCGTCGTCAAGGTTCGCGGGTATACGCTGCTCGGCGAAATCGGCGGCGGGTCGCAGGGCATCATCTACAAGGCCGAGGAGCCACGTACCAAACGCACCGTCGCACTGAAGGTTATCCGTGAGGGCGCCTTCGCCACCGACCTCGAACGCCTGCGGTTCCAGAATGAAGTCGAGGTGGCGTCCAGCTTGACCCACCCGGCCATCGTGCGTGTCTATCGCTCGGGCGAGGACCACGGCCGCAACTTCTTCACCATGGAGTACATCGACGGTGATCCGCTCGATGACTACACCTCGGGCCGCACGCTGAGCATTGAGCAGACGCTCGAGCTGTTCCTGGAGATTTGCGACGGCGCGACCTACGCCCATCGCCGCGGTGTGATCCATCGAGACCTCAAGCCGTCGAACATCCTGGTCGACGCAGAGGGCAAGCCGCACATCCTGGACTTCGGCCTAGCCAAGCGTCTCGCCGGCGAGGACCGCGCCGCCACGCCGACGGTCACGCGGGCGGGCGAGTTCGCCGGCACGTGGCACTATGCGTCGCCGGAGCAAATCAAGCGCGACCGCGGCGCGATCGACATTCGAACGGATGTGTACGCCCTTGGCGTGATCCTCTACGAGATGCTCACGGACGGGTACCCATACCCGTGCGACAGCGACTTCAGGGACGACATCGCGCGGCACGTCTTGGAGACGCCGGCCACGCCGCCGCGTCAGATTCGATCGGAATTGCGCGGGGACTTGGAGACGATCATCCTTCGCGCGATCCATAAGGACGTGCGGCGGCGTTATCAGTCAGCCGCCGAGTTGGCCGAGGACGTACGGCGCTTTCTGGGTGGCTTTCCGATCGAGTCGGAGCGTGACAGTCTCTGGTACGTGGCGCGACTGGCGTATCGGCGCCATCGCTTGCGCGTGATCGCGGGTGCAGCTGCGCTAGCGGCGCTGATCGCGTTTTCGATCACGACTTGGGTGCTCTTTAAGCGCGCCGAGAAGGCGGAGGCGACCATCCTGGCACGCATGGACCTGATGCGGTCGGACGAGAGCTATCTTGTGGACCGGCTCGGCAAGGGTGATCTACGATTAAATATCCTGAGGCGCATTGAGGCCGCACATCCGGGCCTGCCTGAGTTGCAGCGCCAGCGCAAGCCAGAGCACCACGATCCGGAGTCGTTTTTCGAGCCGGTCAGGGCGGATATGCTGGCTTTCGTATTCCACGCCATGGTTCACGAAGGATGCTCGGGACGACCCGAAGCGACGGAGTGGCTTGAGCGACACCAAGCTGATCTACTCCACATAGAGGAGACTACGCGCAGCCACCGCTTTGTCTTCGGGCAAACACATCACCTGCGCCGAGAACCCGGATGGGACCGCCACGCACAAGCTCCACAACCCAGGGACTACGGCGGCGCTCGAAATGCTGCGGAGGCACTACTGGCAAGAGCACTCCTACACCAGTCCACTGGACACCCCGAGGCCGCTCTCGCGAGTCTCATGGCCGTGCGATCGATCGCGCTCGACCTCGAAGACGGACAACACGAGTTCTACGACGAAGCCAGTCGCATGATACGCATGTACATGTATCATGCGTTCCAGATCATACTTGATGGCGCCGGTGAGCGGGGCACCAACGCCGAGCCGCACGCAACCTGGATTCTCACCGATCCACCGTTCGCGGGGGAGGGCCTGACGGCCGTCAGCCGTAGGCTTGCCAAGTCGCGCCGAATCGAGGATGTCACCTTTGCGGACAGCCGGGAAGGGCCCCCTTATGTCGATCTCGATTTGTTGAACGAGCATACCGGCGGTAGACTCGAGCGGTACGGTGCGGTGACTGATCAAACACGGCGCTGGGCACGCAGCACGACTCCGCAGGAGATGATCGACGCATTCGACACACTTCATGCAAAGTACGAAGCAGCGTGCGATTGGACTTGGCCCCAACTTCGCGACCACGGAACAAGCGACCTGAAGGCCGCGCCGCCGGACGGACAAAAGAACCCGCTCAAAGCCATGCTTGACGATCCCTGGCCGGAGTTCCACTGGCGTGGGCGCATGCGCACAAACCAGGCTGCGGTCTTTCTGACAGTGTATCTCTGCCAGTACCGGTCCAGGCACGGAGAATGGCCCATCAGTTTGACGGACGCGCTCCCGGCCGACGCCAAACATCTACTGCACGACTCTTACAGCGACGAGCCGTTTGTCTACAAGCTTCTTGACGACGGGCCGATCCTATACTCGCTCAACGAGGACTGTACGGACAACGGCGGACGCGCCGGAGACTGGTGCGATAACGCGACTGATATCGTCCATTTCCTGCCCGGACGACCCTGGCAACCGGCGTCCGCGATACCGCCGATCACGAGATCGATGTACCGCAAGATGTGCACCCCGCATGACGATCCACAATAGCCGGCAGCAAAGCTCGCAGTGAGAACCTGCGCGGGCATCGAACCCTCTTTGACACGCTGCGCGGCGTTCGAGCGCACAAGCGCCGCCCGAACGCCGGCGTGTCAGTTCACACGCTATCGACGGCGCCTATCGACTCGCGCAACGTCAAATCGGAATGCAGGGGCACGGCACTTCTATCGTAAAGGGCGGACACGGGAGCTCGACGCCGTTCTGGCACTGGCCCGTGATCTTCCTGCAACAACCGATTCCTGGTCCAGGCGGGCCGTCGAGCGGCACGTCGTCCGGAGCATCCTCGCTCGCCTCGATCGCTGCCACCACGTCGGCATCCGCCTCGCAGACGGCATCCGAGCCGTCGCTCGCGCTCGGCTCGACCGTCACCGCGCTGTCACCAACGCCCTGCGAATCCGAAACATAGCCACTAACCAAGACACCGGTCGTGGTGTCTTCCAAAGTAGGAGTCGCAGACTCAGCCGCCTGCGACCCGTAAGCCGAAAGGGTAAGACCCGTGATCGTCACGACGACGCCTACCAAACCAAGCAGCTTCACCTTCACGCTGTACATCACATTCCTCCTTCTTACTGCCGCGCTGTGCGCGCGGACTCTCCGCAAACTGACCGACGCTGGTCAGAAATCTCGCTGACTATTCGCTTGTGCTCCGTGGACGCGGAGACCGGGCGCAGACCGCCCGCAAGCGGTTGATCAAACCACGGTGGCAAAGCCAGTGGCTAAAAAACTGAAACCCGCACCCAAACAGCCGGAATGATCTGACGGATGAGAAGCTCTGCACTTTGCAGCGCAGCCCGCCGACCGGCTGACTGTTCTACACTTATATATAGGACTGAAACGGCCAAACGGTTCGAACTAAATATGAAAACTTTGAGGTTTATTAGGATAATAACGCTTGAATTGCCGCGACGTCTTGCCTATGTGGCAACGCGCACTTCTAGATCGGCAGCCAATTCAACAGCGCAAGAAACGCGATCAAACCGAGAATCCACGGGATCAATTTGACCACCGCGAAGCCGAGACGAATCGCCTCGCGCGTCGTCTCGGATTGGTCGTCATGGTCGGGCGTGGCGAGGTCTTCGAACAGCGACTCGATCGTCGGCTCGCAGCAAGCTTCCAACTCTTCGAGCATGTCCGTCGCCGACGCGTAACGATCCTCGCCGCGATCGGCGCACGCTCTGGACAACACAGCGCGCACACGCTCGAGTGGCCAGCGACTTTCCTGCCATCGCTGGTAGTCCGGAAGGTAAGGAAACGAAGGCGTGTCGGGCCCGACCAGCATCTCGTAGAGCACCTTGCCGAACGCATACACGTCGGCCGTCTTGTCCATCACGCGATCGGGTGACATGTACTCCGGCGTGCCGACAAGACGGCTGCCGTACGCGTCGGCGGCCACCATGCCGATGTCCGCGAGTTTCGGATGGCGGTGAACGAAGACGATGTTCGAAGGCTTGATGTCGCGGTGGACCAGATCGACGCTGTGCATCTTGGCCAATCCGCGAAGCAGCCGCCGGGCGATCTCCATGGCGATGTCGACACGCAGGCGGCGACCTTGGATGATCGTGTCCAACGTCAGCGGCCGGTAGTTGCTGGGGAAGGCATCGCCCACGGAGGTGCGCTTCGTCTGGTCGTCGGCGAGTTCCATCGTGTAGTAGAGCAGGTCGCCGATCACGCCGACGTGGAAGATGGAGATGAGATAGGGGTGCCCACTGATCTTGCGACCGTAGGCTTCGAGCGCTTCACGCTCACGGCAAGTCACGCCGGCACGGCGCAGGCGGCCCAGGTCGATGATCTTGAGCGCTCGATGGACGCCGACACGGTCGCGCACGACCCACACCGAGCCGTATGCCCCTTCGCCGCACAGTACGATGCGTTCGTAGTCCGGGATCTGCCACTTCGGCGCGACAAATAGTGCGCCCGGAAGCGGACGTGCCGCAGCCTCGCCGGTCGCGCTCGGCACTGGGCTCGGGGCATCGCCCGCACCGTTCGGCACGGCATTCAGTACGTCGCCGCTGAGGCCGACATCGGACAGGTCGCCGAGCAGTTCACGGGTCTGGCGGTTCTCGGCGTTGTCGGCTCGCACGGTGGCCATGACCGCGCGGCAGATGTCGCACTGCGTAAGGTGGTGCTCGATCGGTTCGGCGTGCGACTCGCCGAGTTCGCCCGCCTCATAGCGGCGAAGTACCACGGTTGTCGGGCACGTCGTCACGGCGATGCTCCGTAGAGGCTCGAGAGGATCGCGTCCGATTGTTCCCGCAGGCGCTTGGTTACGCGGCTCTTGGCCACGTAGACCTGGTTCGGCGTCATGCCCAGGCGCTCGCAAATCACTTCGACCGGTTCGTCGTCGAGGATGTACAGCGCAAACGCGTTGAGCGTGTGACTCGCGAACTCGCCGCGAAGGCCTTCGATGCAATAGACGATGTGGGCACGGTTCCAGATGCGCTGCCAAACCTTCTCCGGTGGCGGGTCGGAGCCGGGCGTCGTCATGAGCAGCGCCGTGTCCGCTCGGGTGTACCTGCTGCGTTCAGCGATGAAGTCAGCCACCTTCCGGCTTACCATGCCACGAAGCCACCCGCGAAAGCTACTGTCCCGTTTGAACTTGTGCATGACCAAGGCGACGGCCGTCATGCACTGCTGGGCGATCTCCTCGGCCTCACTGTCGCGAAGCCCCCGCGCACGAGCGTAAGCAGTCAGGAGCGGACGGTAGAGACGATCGAACTCCACCCATCCGTCCTTGTCGTTCGAGTCGCGCACACGGTCAAGAAGACTACTTCGCGTTTCAGGCACCTACTTCTGCCCTCCCGAATGGCACACACAGTCACACGCCACTGATTATACCTGGCAACGTGCCTCTGCCGCGAACACGTGCGACGCCTCCGCGGCGGTCGGTGATCGGCCGAACGTGCGGCCCGCCTCGCGCGACGACCGTTCCGACGCTTCGGCTCGAATGCACGGGTGAACCGCCGCAGAAGGACCATCGTAACTTGTTTCCCCATAGTGTCTTACAAAAAAAAGCGAGAATTATCGCCGCGGGGTGTAAGGTTTTCGCCCCGAAGCCGGACTTACTGGTGCGGGGCGAGAGCGGTGGAGCCATCGGCCCGCACCGAAAGAAGACTCGATTGCGAGCGGGCCACGTCGGGTGAACTCGGCGGACTTGGAATGCGGCGAGGTGTTCCATACTCCGGCAGCCGCCCGACTGCCCGCTCCAACGAGTCCGCCAAGCTACCTTTCCACCCTCCCAGGGGGTGGCAGCCGGGACGGTGACCGCAGTCTGTCGATGCATGCGCGCGCGGCGGACTGCGTCACCGGCCCCGGCGCACCCTTCGTATCGGTGCGCGTCTGCCCGAATCCACCGGATTACGTCGCTGAGCCCATGTGGGTGGGTTTTCCTTGGAAACGAGCGCGCGTTGGGGGTAGAATGGCGTGGGGCACCTCAAGGCCCGATCTCGGCATGTACTGCGTTCGTACATCAGACAGTCCTGTTCGGCTCACTTGCGCGCGGTACGTGAAGTCGAAAGAGGAGCATCAGATGCCAATCACCGACGCGACGGCCGTGCACCGCCCGAGTGTGGGCCGGCGTCACGCTTTCTCGCTCGTCGAGTTGGTTGCCGTAGCTTCCGCCGTCGCAATCCTGATCGGGTTGGCTACGCCGTCGCTGTCAGCCGCGCGTGGCAAGTCTCGTCAAGCCGTCTGCTTAGATCGACTCGGCTCGATTAGCAGAGCGAGCCGGGCGTACGCGGTCGACGACCCACACGGCTGGTTCATCCCGGTTCATCCCTTGCAGTATTATCAACATCCCAGTGACCCGACCTACATCGGTGCCTACGAGTGGGGCGGCAAGAGCGGGATTGGTGCACAGGGCTACCTGCCGGGCGGAGGTGGCGCCGACGCGTGGATCACGAGCAAGTTCGGGACGAAGATCGGATTCGGGCCGGCTACCCGGCCGCTTAACCGAGTGCTTTATCCGCACGGCTTCAGAGACAACCTGAATCCCGAGTTCGATCGACAGGGTGCCTTTGCGGATACCCGGTTTGAACTACCCGCTTATCGATGCCCCGCCGACGATCGGCCGCCGGCGGCCGCACATTGCCCGGATTGGGTCGCCAACCCGGGGCGATCGTCCTACGACCACTTCGGTAACAGCTTCGCCGCGAACGTCTTCATGACGGCGGCGAGCCCCGGCCAGATGTTCAGCAACTCGCCCTATCTTCGTCCGCTCTCACGCGTGCCGAACCCGGTTCGCACGATCGGCTACGAAGAGAACATCGGCCGCTGGGCGTGGGCGTGCCGGCGCGAGATCGACGACTGCACCTGGCTCGGATCCGGTGTCGACCCCGGCCCGAGCAAACAACTCGACGGCTGGCATGGCAAACCGTGGACGTACAACCGTGCCTTCGTCGACGGCCACGCAGCCACGCAGGCCGTCTACATCGAAGACACGGAAGACGCTGACGGCTACGCCAACCATTACTACAACGAAATCGTGTACGAAGACGCGGATATACAGTCCATGTTCCGCTGCATCATCGTTCGCGGCGACGGCTGGCAAAAGGACACGCTGCCCGCATCTCGAATCCCGACGGGAATTGGCGCCGGCGGCGACGGGCGAGCGTCGTACGAGCGATGCGTGACGACAGAGTGAGGAGACCCCAACGGTGACGATGCGGCGATGTGGAACGGAAGGCGGGTCGAACGATCAACGGCAGCTCCTGCTCGGTACCTTTTCGATCGGGTGTGTCGCTTTCGATCCGCCGGAGCGGCAGGGCCGGTGTCTTCAGTAGCGTAGGGAGTGCGTCAACAAGTCCCCCTGGGAGAACGGCCGTGATGACAACCGCACCTGCCGCAACGCGGAGCGGTCGCTCCGCGCCAGAGCGATCCGCGTTTTCACTGATCGAACTCTGTGCTGCTGTCACTGCACTAACGCTGCTGGCGGGGCTCGCGGCGCCGTCGCTGTCGGCCGCACGCGGCAAGTCGCGCGAGGCGGTCTGCCTCCAACGACTCGGGACCATCGCCGCCACCAGCCGAATCTACGCCGCCGCGGACCCACAGGGCTCGTTCATCCCGGCCCATCCCCTGCAAGGCCTCCAACAAGGCCGCCTGCGGTTGATCGGCGCCTATGAATGGGGCGGCAAGAGCGGAATCGGTCACCCGGGGTGGATCGAGGGCCCCGGGGACGGCGCACACGCCTGGATCACTAGCAAGTACGGCACCAAGGCCGGCATCGGACCGGCCACACGACCCATGAACCGCCTGCTCTATCCCCACGGGTTCCGGGACAACCTGCGCCCGGAGTACGATCGCAACGGCGCTTCTCTCGACACCAAGCTTGAACTGCCTGCCTACCGATGTCCAGCGGACGACGGCCCACCGGCGGCCGCCCACTGCAACGCCTGGCGTTGGTATCCTGATCGCTCGTCCTACGACCACTTCGGCAACAGCTACGCCGCGAATATCTTCATGACGGCTGCGGGGGTCGGCCCAATGTTCAGCAATTCGCCCTATTTGCGACCCCTATCGCGCGTACCGAATCCGGTCCGAACGATCGGCTACGAAGAGAACATCGGTCGCTGGGCCTGGGCCTGCCGGCGCGAGATCGATGACTGTGATTGGATCGGTCCGGGTGTTGACCCTGGTCCGACGAAACAACTAGACGGCTGGCACGGCAAACCCTGGACCTACAACCGCGCCTTCGTCGATGCCCACGTGGCCACACAGGCCGTCTACGTCGAAGGGACGGAAGACGACGACGGATACGCCAACCACTACTACAACGAAGTCGTGTTCGACGATCCGTATCAGCAGATGCAGTTTCGCTGCCTCATTATACGCGGCGACGGCTGGCAGAAGGATACGTTGCCGGCTCCTCCGATTGCGACCGGCCGTATCTACGGTGGCGATGGTAGACCGTCCTACGAGGGATGCGTGGACCAAGATTGAGGAAGCCGTAGCGGTAACGACACCGTTACGCGACACGGAAAGACAGGTGCATTGATGAACACCAGGATCAACATCATCGGTTCCCGGGTGCTGAGCCTGCTCGTCGTCTCGGCTTGCGCGGCGCCGGCCCCCGCTCAACCCGGCCTGCCACCGAACGACGAGTGCGATACCGCTGAAGTCATCTCAGGCGAGGCGATCTTCCCGTTCGACAATATCCGCCCCTATGAACTCTTCGATGAGATGATGTGCGACTTCGTCAACGACGTCTGGTACTGCTGGACTTCGCCCTGCACGGGCCATGTCACGATCGACACCTGCGGCACCACATCCGTCGACACAGTTCTGAACATCTATCAGGGATGCACGTGCCCGCCGACCCAGATGATAGAGACGGACTGCGGCTCGTGGGGCCAGGACCCGGTGTGGGATTACTGGCCATTTTGCGGCTTTCAATCCCGCGTGACGTTCGACGCCATCGAGGGTGAGAGCTACCTGATCCGCCTGGGCACCTCGTCGATGGTCGGTGCGGACGCCGGCGGCGGCACCGGGTCTTTCACGATCGACTGCGGGATGCCTGTCGAACCGCCCTGTGTATGCGTCGAGCCGTCCGACCCGGGCCCGGTCGACTACGTGCAGTGCCCGTCCCCCGATACATTCGACGCGATCGCCTCCACGCGAGGCGTCGCGACAGGCGCCGCGCAGTTCACCCCGACCATCGACGGAAGCGTCACCGACCTCTGCTTCTGGGGCATGTATCTCGATGAGGCCGGCGACTGCTCCTTCACCGCGACCAACGCCTTCGAAATCCGCTACTTCACCGACGACGGCGGGCTGCCCGGCGCGATGATGGCGGGGCCGTTCGTCCAGGCCGACGGCTCGCTCACCCTCGTCGGCCCCGCACGAACGGATCGATTCGCCGCGGGCATCGCGCACGAGTATGAGTACTCCGCCACGCACGCGGATGTGCCCGTGACAGCCGGCACCTGCTACTGGGTCGAGGTCACCAACGCAGCCACCGGCGCGTGCCAATGGCTCTGGTCCGTCACCACTGACGACCGTGGTCGCGCGGTGCAAGACGGCGGCGAAACGACGCCACCCGACGGGTACAACCACGCCGACGCCATTGGGAGCCACCTCGCCTTCCGCACGAACATCGTTCTGGGTGACACTCGACCCTGCGCTCAGGTGCCTGCCAACGACACTTGCGAGGCGGCCATGCCGGTCTCCGACGGCGCCCACGACTTCGACACGCGCGGCGCGACTACCTCCGGCCCCCTGGAGCCCGGTCAATGTGATCCGTCGAGCGGGTGGTGCTGCGACTTCGCTCTCGGCGACGAGAACGTGAACCAGGACGTCTGGTTCGACTACACGGCGACCTGTGGCGGCGTGCTGACGGTCGATGTGGACGCGAGCGCCATAGACACGAAGGTGGCCGTCTACGACGGCGCCGACTGCCCGCCGACCGGCTTCGCCATCGCGTGCGACGACGATCTGCGCGGCATCGCCGGCCCGCGTCATGCCCGAGCTGCGCTCCACGTCACGCAGGGGCACACGTACAAGATTCGCGTCGGCGGCTTCCGCGAGGCGGCCGGTTGGGGCACGATGGACCTCGATTGCGGCCCGCCACCGCCCAACGACGCCTGCGCCGATGCATCCGTCGAGCAGCTCCCGTTCATCTTTGAAGGGTCCAACGAGCACACGACGACGGATTGCCCACAGATTCCGGGCACGCATGCCTGGTTGGCGTTCGTACTGCCCGAGACGGGCGCCGTCTCGCTCGACTATGCCGGTTCCCCGTCGCCGTTTGTCGTCGCGTCGTCATACGTCACTACGGACTGCTCGTGTGGCTTAGCGATTGAGGCCGACCTCACGAGCGCAGCCGACGATGGCAACCCGACGCTTGGGTGGCATTGCCTCGCCGCGGGAACGTACTACTACCCGGTCATGGCGGAGCCGGGCTCGGAGGGTGCGTATCAGATTGCCGTAACGACGGGCCCATGCGCCGACTCGTGCACCGCCGCCGAAGGCGACTGCTACGCCGACAACGGTACACCGGGCTGCGAGGATGCCGACTGCTGTGCGAACGTCTGCGCACTGGACGGTTACTGCTGCAATTCCGCGTGGGACGGCCTTTGCGCCCAGGTAGCCGCGGTCGTCTGCGACTCGTTCCCGCAATCCGTATGCCTGGAAGCGACCGGAGATTGCTACGAGGCGAATGACAGCCCCGGGTGTGATGACCAAGCTGTCTGCGAGCGCGTATGCAATTGTGATCCTTACTGCTGCATCATCGACTGGGACAGCTCTTGCGCCGGATCGGGCTTCCTGCCGGAGCCGGGATGTGGCGGAGCGGCTGACTGCAACGGTAACCACATCCTGGATGCTGACGAAATCCTCGACCCGCAAGAGCCACTCAGCGCCGACTGCAACGACAATCTGCTCCCCGACGAGTGCGACGCCATCGGCAACGGCGACTTCAACGGCGACGGTCAATTCGACATCGGCGACTACGCCTACTTCACCGTCTGCTTCCGCGGGCCGAACCGCCGCCCGCTGCCGCCGAACTATCTGTGTGTCGGTGCGTGCATCGCGGCCTTCGATGCGTCGGATAACCCGAGGCCGCAGACCGTAGACCTGGCCGACTTCGCGGTCCTCCAGAATCTGCTCGGCGAGTCACCGCCGTAGACCGAATGCCGTCGTTCGGGCGCCACGGACGAGAACGGGTGACACGACGCGGTTGAAGGAGACACCAGCGGACCAAGGAGGCCGAGTCACGAGGCCATTGAGCTGGTCGTCGCGAAGCTCGATGGAGGCAGCCTGTTCCATCCACCCGGCATCCGAGGCCCGAAGGGCAGAATGGGCGTCTCTGCGTCACAGGACCGGCTTAGCATGCGGCGTACAGCGCCGCCGCGGATGGGAGGTCGAGCTACGAGACCTGTCAAACTTTCGACGTTTGGATGTTCCGACGTTGGGACTTGCTCACGGAGCCTGGAAATCCGCCCCGTACACCTCTCGCACCGCGTCGGCGAATCGCTTGGGAAGCCGCCGGGTGCCACTGGCGGCTTGCCCACCAGTGCCGAGCGCCGCGCCGGACTCTTTCGACGGAACCTTGCCGTTGGTGTGTTTGCCGCTCGAGCCGATGTGAAGCTTGGCGAGAACGTTGGCGAGCGTCACAAGTTCGTCCGTCGTGACCGCACCTTCACCGACCGCGAGTCGTTCGTAAGTCAGCCCCACCAGCAGTAAATAAGCGCGTCGTTCCCACAGGTCGGGGCTGCACTCCGCGAGCCGGCCGAACGTCGCGTCCAGAATCGACGCGATCGACGCCTGACGCCGCCGATGATTGCGGACCTTGCCGGCCCACACGTCATCGCCACCCTCGGCCCCGTCCTCGTCCGTCCGTACCCTCACCAGGTAGTTCCGAAGCCGCGTGCGGCTGACCCCGAACCGCTCCGTGATCTCGAACCGCGCGTTCAACTGCCCGATCAGCTCCGGCGTGATCTCACCCGCCGACCGCGCGGCCAGACGCAGCTCGCCCGCGATCGCCGACGGCAGCAATCTCTCGACGGGCAGGCACGTGGGGCGGCAGCGCCGCGAGCCGGTGCGTCGCCGTCCCGCCTGCGAGGCGGGCGGTGAGGGTGCTGTCGTCCTGCCTGCCATCATTCCTCCAGTGCCGGATCGCGGATACAGCGGTCAGCCAGCTCGATTCCCGTCGTCGTGAGTCGGAACCACCGCTGCCGCCAAGGTGTCATGGAGTTGTCGCTCTCGGAATCCGAAACGACCCGCTCGATATAGCCCTTCTCGGCGAGGTAGTGAAGGTCGCGTTTGAGATGGTCGAAGTCGAGCGTCGGAAACAGAGGCAGGAGGCTGCGCATCACCTGGTCCGCCTTCAAGGCGCCGGGATAGAGAACCTTCAGCGCCACCAGCACTTCATTCCGAATGCGTTTGATTTGCCGCGTATCCCGTCCGTTCGCCATCAGTCGCCGTCCTTGCTCCGACGCGCGTCCGTCGCGCCGCACCCGGCTTCGAGCCGCGCCGTCGCTTCCGAAAGCTGCTCGAGCATTCGCCGTGCGTGCATGCACTCACGCAGCCACTCTTCCTTGGTCGTGTAGTCCCGCTCGAAACGTTCGACCGTTCGACGAAGCTCCGCCGCGGCCGTCTCGATCGACTCGATCCGCCGCGCCGAATCCGCCTGCCAAGCTTGCTGGTTTTCGCGAACAGCGCGCAAGTAGAACACGATGAGCGTCATGGGCACCGCACACAGCGGCGTGAGTACGGCAAGAAGCATTCCGAGCGATTCGAGCACAATCCCACCCGCTACACCAGTGCCGAAGTGATCACCAACCGCACAAGACCGAGAAGGCGATTCACGCTGTCCACCCGGATCATCCCGTCCATCAGTTCCTGCCTGAATCGCTGCACGACCTCATGGTCGCGCAACGACTGGATTGCCGTCTGTCGTGGCTCGCTTGCCAGGATCGCGTCGATGGCGTCTCCTCGTCCCCCACGTCGCGCCCGGGATTCCAACTCCGCCAACAATTCGTCCAACATGTCACTCGCATCACTCATCATCGTGCCCCGCACCGCCCCCTGTCTTGCCGCTGGATGCACGCCAAGTCGCGGACAAGTCAAGAAGGTACCGCCGCATCTCGTCATCGAGCGACATCGAGTCGATCGCCAGCCGCCGCAAACCGGCAGCCACCTCGCGCAATGTCGCAATGTTCTCCGTCGAAGCCGAAAACCGAACCTGATCCACCGATCGATCCGCACGCAAATGTGCCATCGCGGCGAGGAATGCCTCGATATCCGCTTCCGCCGCCGCCTCGTTCGTGGCGTCCTGCCGAAGCCGCTCGCCAAGCGCCCGAGCGGCCGCCGCCTCGCGTGAGTCGTCGAATTCCGCCATATCTACGTGGTATTCCGCGACCGCGCCGGAAAGCGACTCGCACAAGCGATCAATCGCATCGGCCGCCGCCAACTCGGTTCGAGCCCCCGCGGCGCACCCCGACGCCGCGAGCATGCATACGGAGGCCACGCGCCACAGCAGGAGCGGCCGGCGTTGCGCTGGCAGGGTAGGGGTCCGATAGTAGGCCATGGGCGGTCTCCGGCTCACAGATGCGGCAACGACGCGGTCAGCTCGCTAAGAACGCCCGAAGCGCACTGCCTCACCCGCTTATCACACCGAGCGCCGATAACTTCCAGCCTGGCTCGGCCCCAGCCACGACCGAACGTGCGGCTTCCTCATTGACGCCGCCCCCGTACGCTTCTAGAGTTAACCGGCGGGGCGGCGCACGTGTTTTGCCGTGCGCCCGTGAGGCATGATGTGGCCGATTCTGACGCGAAACTGACGACCTCGTTGCTGCACGTGCGACCGGCTTCGCTCGAAGCGGGTCGCACGATCGACGCGCAGCTCGCTTCGCTTGCGCTCGAGTTCGACGTCTGCGGCGACGTGTATCGAGCGCTGGCGCGTCTCTGCGCGCAGCCCGCCGGCCCCACACAGACCGTCATCCTCTGCGTCGACAACCTCACAACGCCGGAATTCGAGTTCTTCAACCTCGCCAAGAAGACGCGGCAGGGCCTGAACATCTACGTATACGGAAACGACAAGTACGGACGGCGGTTGATCCAAGCGGCCGAGTCCGGCGCGGATGGCCAAGTCACAGCCGAAACCCTCCCCGGAATCGCAGGGGAAGTCGAAGCCGATGCGGCGACACCGCAACCTGCGCCACGACCGGAAACTGAAACGGAGCGGGCCGATCCTGCTGATCCCGAGCTCATTCGCGGCGATTCGATCCACATCCAAGCCACGCGACCCGAGACGCCGGCGCAGTTCAGCGACAGCGCCACTTCCGTCGAGCGCGGCCACGAGGTTGAGCCGCGGGACGAGGACCAACCCGGTGACGACGACCGACCCGGTGACGACGACGAGGATCTGCATCCCGAGCCCGCGCGTGTACCCTGGCTGCGCCGCCACGACGCTCCCATTCGCATCGCGCCCTCGAGCCCCGACCACGATCGCGACGAAGCGGAGGACGATCACGGCAGCGCCCAAGCCGACCGGGCGGAGCCCCTCCTGACGGAGGCCGAGATGAGAGCCTTGATGGGCGACGACCAGTCCGCGGAAGACATCGGCCCGGACGGACGCGACGCCACGCCCGGGCAGGAGGCGGCGCCATGATCTCAAACGCCGCCTCCGATTTCAAGGACGCCGACCACATCGTCGTCATTACCGCCGGAGCGTCGGACGACACGCTTGTCGCCACGCTCGACGCAGCGCATCCGGACTGGTCCATTGCAGCCTGTGACACATACATGGCCGGCATCGTCGAGGTCGCTCGCCGCAACCCACGGGCCGTCCTTGCTCATGTCGACCACGCCACGCCACACGTCTACGATGCCGTGGCGGCGCTGCGCGAGGCAGCCGGAAAGAAGGCGAAGCTCGTCCTCTGCTGCAATCCTGAACATGAACCGGTGGCACAACGGGCGGCCGCTTCCGGTGCCGATGACTACGTGCTCTGCCCGCTGGATGCCCGCGAATTCGATACCGCCATCGGAATCACGCCGATTCCGGCCCCGCAGCGCCAACGCCTCTCGGCCGACCCCGTGGCATCCATGAGCGAACTCGCCCAGGTCGGCTCGATGGTCTCGTTGATCGGCGCCCGCCCGATGGACTTGGTCGAGAAGCTCGCCGCTTTGGTCCTCAGCGCCATACCCACGCGCGGCGTAACCGTCGTGGTCGAAGGCGCTGTCGCATCGGCTGGGACTGCGGTCACAAAGCCCGTACTCAGCGCCCCCCTCAAAGACGGCGAGGATGTAATCGGACAGATCTCCGTCGGCGAACCGCTCGATCAGCCCTACATCCCCGCCGACTTCGACAAGCTCATGCACTATACCGACCTCGCGAGCCGCATACTGAGTGCAGCCGCCGCCCAGCGACACTTCCGACGCCTCGCCTTCACCGACGAATGCAGCGGACTGCCCAATCGACGCCACTTGAACCAGCAACTCGACTCCATCCTCGAAGACGCAGCCGCCCGACGATTCCCCGTCACGCTGCTACTGTTCGATGTCGACGACTTCAAGCGATACAACGACGACTTCGGCCACGACGCCGGCGACAGAGTGCTGCGCCTGGTGGGCGAGCTGTTCATCGAGCAGTCGCGCGACCAGGACGTGGTCACGCGATACGGCGGTGACGAGTTCGCCGTCGTCTTCTGGGACCCGGAGGGGCCCCGTGTGCCCGGCTCCAAGCATCCAGAGTGCGCCTTCTCCGTGCTCGAACGCGTCCGCGAAGCGCTCAAACAACGAAGCGTGATGGAGGCAGCCCCGCCCTGCGACGGCGAAGTCACCATCAGCGGCGGCCTGGCCACCTACCCCTGGGACGCCGCCAACCGCGAAGAACTCATCAAACGCGCCGACGAGGCGCTGCTCACCGCAAAACGAGCCGGCAAGAACCGCGTCTTCGCCATAGGCCAACCCGACACCGGCGAGTAGCCCCCCACCGCCAACCCACCAACGCGAATCCACCGGGTGCCACTGTCCGGGTGCCACGGACAAGTAGCAACTTGTCCGTGCTGTAGCGCCGCCCCTAGTGGGCGGCGCCGAACACCTGGCCCTCACCGCACCGGCGGGTGCCTCATCCTTCGGGTACCCCCGAAGCAGGTAGGGCACGTCGAGGAACGAGACGTGCCGGGTGCCACTGGCGGCTCGCCACCAGCGCTGAGTCTGGGTGCCACGGACAAGTAGCAACTTGTCCGTGCT
>JAJDDX010000161.1 GCA_029260055.1 Phycisphaerae bacterium | reverse complement strand
TTCGACCGTCATCTTGCCCGCCTCGATCTTCGAGAGATCGAGGATGTCGTTGACGATGCCCAGAAGGTACTCGGCGTTTCTGCGGATCGTGGCAGAGGCATCGTGCTTCTGTGCTTCGGTCTGGTCGGCTTCAAGCAGAATGTCCGTGAAGCCCAGGATGGCCGTCATGGGTGTTCGGATTTCGTGGCTCATGTTGGCAAGGAACTGGCTCTTGGCGTTCGTGGCCGCCTCCGCGGTTACCAATGCTTGCTTTAGCGAAGCCTGCGCCGCCTTGCGTTCATTGACCTCGTCCGCCAGGGCGGATGTGCGGTCGCGGACGCGCTGTTCGAGCGTATCGCGGGCATCTTCGAGCTTGTCGGCCATTTCGTTGAAGTTCGTCGCGAGCCTTCCAACCTCGTCGAACGTGCCCGTGCGGACTCGCGTACCAAGGCGCCCGGCGCCGTATGCCTCCGTCGCGTTCGTGAGGTCGATGATCGGCCGCACGATCTTTCGTGACACAAGAAATGGGCTCGCGATACCGATCGTGAGCACCGCGAGGGCGCCGAACGCGACCACGAACGCCATCCGCGTCGCGTGCGTGCCGAGTCGCGTCATGCCGAGTTCCAGTTGCCGTTCCTCTTCCGCCACCTGCCGGAGGGTCATCGGCATCAGCACGTCATCGGTTACCGCCTGGAGCCGGTGTTCCAGCAGTTCCCACGCTTCGAGCGAGTTCCCAGCCTCGGCAAGGGCAAGCGCTTCGTCCCCGATCTCGATAAGCCGGTCATGGTGGGTCTCGAACTCGTTGATCTCGGCGAGGTCGGGCCCCCTGGTTGGCGTGTCCTGAGCGCTGGCAATGGTCTTCCACTCGTCAAGCGCGCTGCGGCACGCCTCGCGCGCCACGATCAGATGCTCGCGTCCTTCGTGGGCGAGGATGATGGCCGAGTACTCCGCGATCTGCCGGTGGAGTGCCGAGGAGAACCCGGAAGCGAGCATCGCCTGACGACAGCCACGATCGAGATCACTCACGGTGGCAGCCATGCCGTGGGCGAAGTAGCCCATCGGGGACATACCGCCGACCACCTCGTGCATCGAGTTGGAGAGTTGATCTTCCTCCATCCGAACGAGTCGTGCCACGGCGCCAAGCAGCGCCGCTTCGACGGCGGGCTGCACCTCTTGCTCGAACAGTAGTGCCGCCTGCGTTGTGCCACGTTGACGTGCAGTTTCGATGAACCGCTGCAATACGACTTCCGCCTCTGCGTACAGTCGCTTCAGGACCTCGAGCTCCGCGCCGTGGTCCGCGGCGTGCGCTCGTTGGTCCTTCCGAACGATCGCCTGCCATTCCGCGAGCGTGGTTCGCGTCTCGAGCTGCGCGGCCTCGAGTTCCTCCGTGTCCTCTCCGGCAAAGGCGATGTCGAGCGTCTCGGCGATTTGGCGGCTGACCGACGCGGAGAAGTGGTTTGCCAGGATGGCCTGCTGGGCATCCAGTTCGAGGCCCTGCAGCCGCCCGCGAAGCGAGGTGTAGGCGTTGAGCGTGTTGGCCAGCAGGAGCAGCGAAACGGCGACCAGCGGGAGTAGTAGCAGGGTGCTCTTCGTCTTGAGCGAGATACTCACTACTGCGTTCCTTACCCTTGGCCGGCGCCGTCGGAGCGAAGTGCCGCCGGCTGGCCTGCAAAGACCGGACGCGGACCGATCGCAAACCGGTATAGCGCGATTACAGGACCGTCTGATAAGTACCATCGGAAGCGGGGAAGGGCGGCTAGATTAGCCGGGCATGGCACTAGGAGGCGGCGGTCGCGCGGGCGGCAAGTCTGTATTTATAGGACGTACGGAAGCGGTGCTTTAACGCGGCTCCGGGGATTCGGGATCGATTCGCACGCGCATGCCCGCGGCGATCTCCCGCGATGGACGCGCGACGACCCGGTCCCCTGTGGTGATGCCGGACGCAATCTCGGCCAGGTCATCATTGAGAAGGCCGACCGTGACGGCACGAAGCTCGGTCGTGCCTTCGCGAACGACCATCACGTTCCAATTGCCGGTCCGGTCGCGGAACAGACAGGTGCGTGGCAGAGTCGTGGCACCCTCCGCTTCGTCATAGAAGATGCGCACGTAGGCTCTGAAGCCGACACCGAGCCCTTCGGGGTGATCGTCGAGCTTGACCGTGACTTTGACGCGCTGCTGTTCGACGCCGAGGGAGCTGATCTTCTTGAAGCCGGCCGGAAAGACGCGGAGGACCTTCCCGTGTACCGGGCCGTCCTCTATCGCCTGCCCGTACACCTCCACCGCGTCGCCCGGCGCGATGCGCGGGGCGCGCTCGGTCAGCACCTCCGCTACGACCTCCATATCGTCTAGTCGACCGAGAGTCAGCAGCGGCGTGCCGGCGGGCAGAAACTGCCGCCGCGTCCGATGGCGCTGTAGCACGACACCGTCGATGGGCGATCGGATCTCGGTACGGTCGAGATTGCGCTGCTCTATCTGAAGCTGGGTCCTTGCCTCGACGAGTTCCTTCTCACGTTGGCCGAGTGTGAAGGACTTACGGTCGATGTAGTCGGTTATGAACTTCGGGCCGATGTAGCTGACGGCTGCTATGGTCTTGAGCGCCGCAAGTTCCAGCTTGTCGCTCTCGTGCTCGGCTCGCGCGCGGCGGAACTCCATCTCGGCCTCGTTGAGTTCGCGCTGCGCCGCGGACGAGCCTTCCACGAGGCCTCTTAGACGCAGCGCTTCGGATTCCGTGAACTCGAGCAGAGCCTTGCTCGCCTCGAGCTTGGCTTCAGCAGCGAGCACGGTCTCGTCGATCGCCTTGACCGTGGCCGTCACCTCGACCAGCGCGTTCTCCTCGAGCCGATGATCCGACGTTTCGGCAATCTGAGTTTCGAGGACGGCGATTCGTTGCTGGGCCTGGTGGACGCGATCGCTCAGATCGTCGGTCTGAAGCCGGGCGACGACCTGATCCACCGTGACCGCGTCGCCCTCGCGAAGGGTGATCGCTTCGAGCCAACCCGCGATCGGCATCGATACGAGGTAATCGTGCGGTAACTCAGTGACCGCTTGCTCTTCCACGTACGCTCGAATCGTCTTCACCGTGGGCGAGATCGTCCGGACCGTCGCATCCGGCTGATTCATGCTCCAGCCGACAAGGGCGATCACGACGGCGACCACTACGATTGCTAAGAACCGGCTCGTTTTCATGGCGTAAGTCCCTATTCCTTCACATTGACGCCTTCAAGCCAATCGAGTTTCTGAATCTGTCGATGCACGATCCATTGCGCGACAAGCACGAATGTCAGCGCGAGTCCGACCGTATAGGCGACGATCGGAGACCGAACGATCACAGGCAGACGATACAACTCGGAATCGTATGCCGCCGAGATTAGGTAGATCATCGCGTAGCCAAGTGGAAAAGCGAGCAAAAGCCCGATCGAGAAAGTCACCAGGCTCTGTCGAAACAGGATGCCCGCGATCTGCCCGGGTCGATAGCCGAGTACGCGCAGCGTGGAGAGCTCGCGCATGCGATCGCCGATCTCGATCAGCGCGTTGTTGAGCGTGCTCCCGAACGCGATGACGCCGGCGAAGACCACCATCAGGCCGATCGAAAACACACTCGTTTCGACGAGCGTCTCCTCGATGTTCCGTTTCGCATCGGCGCGGACTCCCAGTCCTCTGGCGTTAGGCGTCTGCTTGATGCGGGCGTAGAGCCTCGGAGTCTCCCGTGGATCTACGTCCAGTTGTACCGAGTTGACCGCGAGCGACTCGCCTACCATGCGACTCAGGTATCGAATGTCCGCGTAGCAGTCCATGCCGAGAAAGGTCTCCACAATCGACGCGACGCGCACCTGCTTCGTCTCGCGCCGGCCGCGCACGGGTGTGAGCTCGAGCCGATCGCCGACCCGCACATCGAGCACGGCAGCCAGCTTGCGTGACAGCACGAGTCCGTCATTCGGGATCCGTATCGGCCTGAAGTCTGCGTCCATCGGAGTCGTCAGTCGATGGTCCGCGCTCAGGCCGGTGATCATCATACGGCGGGCCTGTCTTCCATGTCGAAGGTCGCAGCGTACGCCCAGGACGGACTCTGCGTAGTCCACGCCGGGCAGCTCACGACTCTCGAAGAGCGCGAGCGTCGATGCTTCATCCCGCATGCCAATGTCCACATCGCTGTGGGCGACCGCTTCGAACTGATAATCCACCAGGAACGCGAACGAGTCATACATGGCGAGCGCCATGAACGTGATAGCCGAGGCGAGCGCCGTGGCCGTGATCGCCGTGGCAGTGCGCGTGCGATTGCGAAAGACCGATCTCAGCGCCATGTGTGTCCTGAAGCCCAATCTGCGCCATAGCCAGGGAAGTCGTTCGATGAAGATCGAACCGCCGCGCTCCGGTGGCTTCTGTCGCATCGCCTCTGCGGGGTGAAGCCTGAGGACCTCCAAGACACCGCGCACCGTCCCGACAACGGCGAACAAGACGCTGATGGCGATCCCGACGGCCCACAGATCGGTGTGGTAGCTGACAAGGAACCGCGGGAACTGGAAGAACTCCTCGTACATCACGATCATGACGTGAGCGAGCCCGACGCCCATAGCTCCACCGGCGAGCCCGCCGATGACGCCCACGAGGACACCGAAAAGAAGGTAGTGCGACATCACGCTACGGTTCGAATAGCCCAGCGCCTTGAGCGTGCCGATGATCGCGCGCTGACGCTGCGTGAGCCGTATCATGACGATGTTCAGCACCAGCGCAGCCACGCCGAGAAAGATCGCCGGCATGATGCCCGCCGTCACCGCCAATCCGGTGATTTCATCGGAAAGGAAGCGATGCGACGCCTGCCTTCGTCGCGGGGTGATCTCCAACACGCCGAACGGCGCAAGCACACGATCGACGCGATCGAGTAGAATGTCTATGTCGCCCTGCGCCCAGGGCGCGACGCGGCCGACCACCTGGTTGCACGCGTCCTTGAAGTCGAGCACATCGCGTGCGTATTCATCCTTGACGTAGAGTACGCCGAAGTGTTTGGGGTCCGGGATGAGGTCGCCGGGGCCGCGCACCATGTAGACGTACTCCGGGCTGATGGCCGTGCCGACGATGACGAACGACTCGCGCTTGCGATTCAGGATCAGCTTGATGCGGTCGCCGATCTCCAACCCGTGGGCCGCAGCGAACGCCTCGGACAGGATGACTTCCTCGCTCCGATCGTCGGAGAAGCCGGAGCCGCGAATCAGGCAGATGCCGTTCAGCGTCTGATCGAAGCCCCGCGCCGGCGTGGAGATGAGCCGGCCGGTAAGCGGTTTCACCTCGCCTTCGAGGTCCAGAATCACATCAAACACGACACGCGTGTCGAGCGATGTAATCTCGGGGAACTCGGCGATTCTCTCGACGGCGGCGAGGGGGGCCTTCTTCACGTCCACCCAGAAGTCCGCGAAGCGATAGTCGCGATAGTAGCCCGCCTGCGAGGCTTCGAGGATGCGCTGCGTCGAACCCAGGCCGACGAAGGAACCGGTGCCTATCGCGATGATGGCGATGACGCTCAACAGCACGCCGGCGCTGGCGATCAGATCGCGAATCAGTTTGCGATGCAGCACACGCACGTGGTCGACTCCGTCACCAGGCTACGTCCGTCGCGGCGATGGGGTGCTCGTTGACCCGGGTCTCCGCCACGCGCCCGCTCACCAGGCGCACGACGCGTCCGCCGATTCCGGCAATGGCGGGGTTATGCGTGATCAGCACCACGGTGATCCCCTGGTCGCGGTTGAGCCGCTGGAGAATGTCCAGCACGCTACGGGCAGTCGGCAGGTCCAAGGCGCCCGTTGGCTCGTCAGCGAGCAAGAGTTCGGGCCGCTTTGCCAGCGCCCGTGCGATCGCGACTCGCTGCTGCTCTCCACCCGAGAGCTGCGCCGGGAAGTGGTCAGCACGGTCAGCCAGGTCGACCATCTCGAGTGCTTCTTGTGGGTCGAGGGCGTCGTCCACCAGCTCAGTCGCTACCTGGACGTTCTCGTGCGCGGTTAGCGAGGGCACGAGGTTATAGAACTGGAAGATGAACCCGACGACGCTGCGCCGGTACTCCGTGAGGGCGTCATCGGTCAGCGAGGATAGTTCGCGGTTGCCATGCCAGACGCGCCCGCCGGTGGGGCGGTCCGTGCCGCCGATCAGGTTCAGCAGCGTGCTCTTGCCCGATCCGGACGGGCCGACGACCACGAGGAACTCGCCCTTAGTGATCGTCAGGTCGACCTCGACGAGCGCGCGCACATCGACCTCGCCCATGCGAAAGACGCGGTTGGCTTTATCCAACCGGAGGAGGGCCTCCTTGGCGATGGTCGTTTCGTGGTGCATCCGTTATCTCCGCGTATCGATAGCGCGTCGTTGCGGCGCGACCGCGGACGTATTGTCCGTGGCTCGCGGCGTTTGTCCAACGGTTGGTGTGATCGGCACTGGGTGATCTATGTTGGCGGTAATGGCGGCGGCCCGAGTGGGTGCCTCGTCCTTGCGAAGCAAGGGTGGGGGACGGATGGCAGTCTTGTCTGCCTCGCGATTCGCCGTGCATCATGCCTGTGTACGACGTTACGCGCAAGGCGAAGGGCGGAGTACTCGTGCGCGCGGAAGAGAGTTCGACGGTCTGACCCGCCGGACTTCAGCGTCACTACTATCGGCGACTCCCGAAAGTCGGGTGCAGCGGCTCCGCCGCACCTGCGGATCAGGCACCGTTGCTGAAGTTGTTGAAGATCAGGCTACCGACCGCCACGTCCGAACCCTGCAGGACCGCGACAAGCGAGATCTCAGCGGCAACACACGCGTTGTCGGCCGAGTCCACATAGTAGACGCCAACGTTGCCGCTGGCATCCGCGACACACACCAGGAAGTCGTTCGCACCGACGATGGCACCGGTCAGGGTGCCGCCGACAGCCGTCAACAGGTTCGTTCCGGTGAGCGAGGCGGCCGACGTGAAGTCGCTCACCGTCGCGGAAGTCACCAGGATCACTTCAGTCGCCGCGAGCTGCGTGAGGTTACCCGCAGTCGAGTGCGTCTGCATCGAAGCAGCGCCGGCGAAGTTGTTCGTACCCGTCAGGGTCACGATACCACTGTTGAAGTTGA
>JAJDDX010000017.1 GCA_029260055.1 Phycisphaerae bacterium | reverse complement strand
GGTCCGCTGTGCGGACCAGAACGCATCTCCGGTCCGCACAGCGGACCCTACCTACTACCTACTCGGCCTCCCGGTCCGCACAGCGGACCCTACCCGATGACATTCACGAGGCACTCGCGGGCGGTGCCGCGGCTTCGGTGTTCCCACAGAAAGATCCCCTGCCACGTACCCAAGCCGAGCCTACCGTCGACGATCGGGATCGACAGCGTCGTGGAAGTCAGCGCCGCCTTGATGTGCGAGGGCATATCGTCAGGCCCCTCATCCGTGTGCGTGTAGAGCGGGTCGTTCTCGACGACCAGGCGGCTCAGCCATGCCTCGAGGTCGCGGCGGGCGGATGGGTCGGCGTTTTCCTGGATGGTCAAACTGGCGGACGTGTGCCGCACCATGACGGTACACAGGCCTTCGGCCACGCCGGCACCGGCCACGATACTCGCCACCTTGTCGGTGAACTCGTATAGCCCCTGTCCTTGCGTGCGAATCGTGATGCGCTGCGTCATTGGCGGACTCCCGGCGTCATGATCTGTGTCGCCAGCGATCTTCGGTCGGTGGCTCGACGTGTCAAGATCGCAGCATCGCGTCCCCCATCTCTAAAGAGATGGGCCACCCGTCCTAAAGAGATGGGCCACCCGTCCTAATGAGATGGGCCACCCGTCGCATCGCGTCCCCCATCTCTGAAGAGATGGGCCACCCAGCGGACAGACCCCCCTCTGTCCCCCCTTGGCAAGGGGGGAAGCGGCAGCGCAGAGCAGCGCCTTCCCGGCAGAGCAGCGCCCTCCCGGCAGAGCAGCGCCCTCCCGGTAGTATCGGGCGCCCGGTTGTCGAGACTTGTACGTGCCACCACGCGGTTCGGCCTTGCGTTTATAGCCTGGTTAACGCCGAAAAGGCCCGCCCGTCGTGCATCTGGGGATTATCGGATTCGCCCCAAAGTCCGTCTTGACCGGGCATTTGGACGACCGATGATTACAGGCGGGGAAGGCAGCGCAGCACAGGTTTCAGAGCAACACCCGCTTGGGGGGGACGTGTCTCGTTTGGGAGGTAGATGATCATGTATCGGCGCTTCGCATTAGTCGCACTTCTGGCCTTGATTCCCGGCTGCAACGCCTGGACGGACTTCCTGACCGCACTCGGCGTGGACGTGCCCCCGGTTGACGGCCCGGTCGCCACCGCCGCACAGCTCAAGGCGTTCGAGTCGGAGGACGAACTCACCGACTACTTCAACGACCAGGTCAACGCGCGGAACACCCGCTCGAGCGGGTCCGACGATTTCGACTTCCTCGCTGATGAAGGAACCGTCGCGCTCGACGCCGATGCACCGACCGGCGGAGCCGGCGACGGGGCTGCGCCCACGGCTCCCGAGGGAAACGGCGCTGATACAAGCCAAAGCACCGAGGATTCCTTCTCGGAGACGACCACACAAGAGGAAGGCGTAGACGAGGCCGACGTCGTCAAGACCGACGGCACGTACGTCTACGTCATCAGCGACGACAAGCTGCGGATCGTCCAGGCCGCTCCCATGGAGCAACTCGCTCAGATTGCGGAGTTGGACCTCGAGGGTAACGGACGCGAGATGTACCTCTATGGTGACACCGTTGTGGCGCTGACCGAGGTATACCGCGGTTACCCGTATGGTGGCGGTGTGATCTTCGAAGACGTCGCGTTTGTCGACACGGACACCGGTGGAGCGGCAGACGAAGGCGGCACCGGGCAGGATGTGGGTGACACCGGTTCGAGTGACGGCGACTTCATCATGCCGGAGTACGATCGCCCCAAAACCATCGTTACGATCATCGACGTGTCCACGCCGAGTGCCCCGCGAATCATCTCGACGACCACGTTCGACGGCTCGATCGGATCGAGCCGCATGGTCGGCGGCATGCTCTATCTCGTGCTGGCCAACTACCAGAACTACTACTACGACATCATGCCGATGCTGACGACGACCGGCGCACGGGTCGAGGCCACCGACGTGGAGACGCTCCTGCCAAACTACGAGCACGTCGCAGCCGACGGCACGACCACGAGCGGCTCGGCGCTCACGTGGCGCGAGTTGTATCACCCCATCGACCCTGACGGGTTCGGATTGGTGTCGGTGATCAGCCTGGATGTGGACAACGACGCGTCGTTCGAAGGCGTCGGGGTCGTGGCCGAGCCGGGGATGATCTACTCCTCGGTCGATGCGCTCTATCTGACCGATACCGAGTGGGATTTCCGGGGCGATCAGCGCGAGACGACCGACATCTACAAGTTGGCATACGATGACAAGGGCGCCACGCCGGTAGCAGCCGGGTCCGTGACCGGGCGGATTCTCGACCAGTACTCGATGGGCGAGTACGACGGATACCTGCGGGTGGCTGCGAGCGTCGGGGCGGTCTGGGGTGAGTTTGGCCAGACGAGCGAAGCCCACAACAACGTATACGTGCTGGAGGAGGTCGGCGGCAAACTCGAGTTGGCGGGCTCCATCCAGAACATCGCTCCGGGCGAGACGATCCGGTCCGCCAGGTTCATGGCCGACCGCGGTTATGTCGTTACGTTTCGAGAGATCGACCCCTTCTTCACGTTGAACATGGCCGACCCGCGCAACCCGACGCTTGTCGGCGAGCTGAAGGTGCCGGGTTTCTCGACGTTCATCGTCCCGATGGACAACAACCACATCCTGACGGTGGGGCAGTACATTCCTGAAGACCAATGGCGTTGGGATTGGGGCGTCCAGCTCTCGATCTTCGACGTGACCGACTTCGCCAACCCGGTACTGAAACATCTGGAGGTCATCGGCGAGGGGACGGGCGCCCATTCCGAGGCCTTGCATAACCCCAAGGCCTTTACCTACTTCCCCGAGGGTGGAATGGTCGCTCTGCCGCTCGCGATCTACGGCGGCGACGTGTTTATCGACGACGGCATCGCCTTGCCGGATGACGGCGGAGACGGCGATACGGTCGACACGGAGCCCGCCCCAGGAGACGATCCGATTGCCGATGAGCCCGTCGACGAGCCGGTCGATGAACCCGCTGATCCGATCGAGCCCGATGGCGGCGTCGCCTACGAGCCGGAAGGATTCGAGGGCCTGGCCGTGTTCACGGTTTCCACCGAAACCGGCTTCGGTGAGCTCGGGAGGATAAGTACGCGGTTCCCCGAGTCGGGCTACTACGGATTCCCGTTCACGCGCGGGGTCTTCATTGGTGATGACGTCTATGCCATCACGCAAGCGGGCGTGCGGGCGGCGGCTGTCAACAGCATCGACACGGCGCAGCACGAGGTCGTGTTTGAACGTGCCGATTAGTTCGCCGACGTGCCGTACCGCAGGGCATCGGACGACGTCCTGATTCCGCGGGCCCACTGAAGCCCGGAGACGAAGCTCACGCTCAGCCCGACCCGTTCCCGCCCGCCGGTGCATGGAAGCATCCGGCGAGAGGGGGCGGGTCGGTTCTTTTCACAGGCTCCGAGCCCGTCCATGCCGCCGCCCTGGTTGGTCTGGCCGCACCACTCGCTACAATGCTTCCCTGGTACCCGTTGACGCGTAGTCCGAAACGTATGTCGACGGACGAGTTAGCAGGTGGAGCGTACGTTTCATGCTTCAAGCATTCATGGCGGCATATCCTTGGGACCTCTGGGACGAGGGGGTCGACGAAGTCCTCGCTCGCCTTCAAGGCGAGGTCGGTGTCACCGGCTTGTCCGTCTGGGCGGTCGTGCCGTCCATCACGCAGCTTCGTGTGCGTGACGTGGACCCGCGGATCTTCCGGGCACGTGGCGGTGTCTGCTTTCAGCCGGTCGAAGAGCACTACGCGGCCACGAGATGCAAACCCGTGGTCGCGGATTGGCTACGCGGGCGGGACACGCTCGGGCGGATCGCCGAGAAGTGCTCGCAACGTCAGCTCTCGCTTCGCCTTACGATCTCGGCGACGGCGGCCGGGCGCGTGGCGCATCAGCGGCCCCAGTTTGCATGCAAGAACGCTCTGGCGGATGCATCAAGGACGAGTCTTTGCCTCGCGAACCCCGACGTGCAGGCGTACCTCGAAGGG
>JAJDDX010000160.1 GCA_029260055.1 Phycisphaerae bacterium | reverse complement strand
GGTTGGGCACAGTCGGGCAGTTGTCGCAGGCGTCGCAGATGCCGTCGCCATCGCCGTCGTCCTGGCCGGGATTCGGCTCGACTGGACAGCAGTCACATAAGTCGCCGACGCCATCGCCGTCGCCGTCCTCCTGGAGCGGATTGTAATCAACCGGACAGTTGTCACACGCGTCACCGACGGCGTCGCCGTCACCGTCTTCCTGCCCGGGGTTCGCTACATAGCGGCAGTTGTCGCACACATTGCCCCATCCGTCGTCGTCATCGTCCTCCTGGCCCGGATTGGGCGTATTCGGACAGTTGTCACACGCGTCGCCGACACCGTCGCCGTCAGCGTCCTGCTGCCCGGCGTTCCAGACGTTCGGACAATTATCGCACGCGTCACCGACACCATCGCCGTCGCCGTCCTCCTGGCCCGGGTTGGGCACGGTGATGCAGTTGTCAACGGTATCGCACACCAAGTCGCCGTCGGTGTCCTCCGGCACGTCGCACGGATAGGGAATGCCACCGAACGCGTCCTGTATCTTGGCCACATCGAAGGCATCAACCTCATGGTTTACCGGGCACTGGAATACGAACCCGATCAAGTCGGCCCGATAGAACCGAGGCTTGGTGCAAGCGGTGCTCAAGGCGGCGAACATGTCGTCGACAGTCACGATTCCGTTAGGCGCCGACCACACGAAGCCGTCAAACTGCCCGCATACGTCACCCCACTTGGGTGTTATCGTGATCCCAAGCAAGACTTCCACTCCGCCGTCGGTGTGGGACCATACCTCGTAGCTTGTATTCGGCACGATGTCCGAGTCAGTGACGTGGATCGTCCCCCACTCGGTCGCCGTCAGGTAGTACGGATCAGCCACAAGCCGCCCGACCCGCATGCCGTCAACCCACTTCTCCGGATCGTGCGGGGCCACGTACTTGGAGACGCACGGGTAAGTGGCCGAGGTTACGTGCAGGGCAATCGGATTGGTCTCGCTCGTACCGTTCAGGGGCGTGATCCCGAGGTAACGCGGACCTTCGCCGACCACCGCGTCCAGGCAATCGATTACGCCGTCCCAATCCAAGTCGAGATCCGAGACTCCGCAGCCGCAAATGCCGGCGAGGATCTTACGGCAGTCGTTCGGGCACTCGTCGCACGCGTTGCCGTAACCATCGTCGTCGTCGTCCTCCTGCCCGGGGTTCGCTGCGTTGGGGCAGTTGTCGCACACATCGCCGACGCCGTCGCCGTCAGCGTCCTCCTGACCTGGATTGGCCACGGTCGCACAGTTGTCGCACACGTCGCCGACGCCGTCGCCGTCACCGTCCTCCTGCCCGGCATTGGGCATGGTCGGGCAGTTGTCGCACGCGTCGCCGACACCATCGCCATCGCCGTCCTCCTGGCCCGGGTTGGGCACGGTGATGCAGTTGTCGCACACGTCGCAAACGCCGTCGCCATCCACGTCCTCCTGACCCGGGTTCGGCTCATCCGGACAGCAGTCGCACGCGGTACAGACTCCGTCGCCATCATCGTCCTCCTGGCCCGGATTCGGCTCATTCGGACAGCAGTCGCACGCGTCGCCGACACCGTCGCCGTCAGCGTCCTCCTGGCCCGGATTCGCCACGGTCGGGCAGTTGTCGCACACGTCGCCGACGCCGTCGCCATCACCGTCCTCCTGGCCGGGATTCGCCATGGTCGGGCAGTTGTCGCACGCGTTGCCCAATCCGTCGCTGTCATCATCCTCCTGGCCGGGGTTGGCCACGGTCGGACAATTGTCGCACGCGTCGCCGTCGCCGTCGCCGTCACCGTCCTGCTGACCCGCGTTCCACACGGTGGGACAGTTGTCGCATGCGTCACCGACACCGTCGCCGTCACCGTCCTCCTGGCCCGGGTTTGCGGCGTTGATACAGTTGTCAACGGTATTGCAGACCAAGTCGCCGTCGGCGTCCTCCGGTACCTCGCATGGATAAGGAAGCCCGCCGAACGCCTCCTGGATCTTGGCTACGTCGAAAGCATCAACCGCGTGGTTCGCCGGGCAGAAGAACACGAAACCGATCAGATCGGCTCGATAGAATCGGGGCGCGGCACAAGCCCCGGAGTCCGCCTGCAACGCGCCGAGCATGTCATCGACGTTCACGACACCGTTTGGCGCTGCCCACACGAAGCCGTCAAATGGCCCGCACACATCACCCCAGATGGGCGTCGTGCTGGCAGGCGAGAGCGAAGACTCGCCACCGCCGTCGGTGTGGTACATCACCTCGTAGCTCGCGGATGGAACGATGTCCAGGTCGGTGACGTGGATCGTTTCCCACAGGGCGGCTGTCAAGTAGTACGGATCGGCCACAAGCTGCCCGACCCGCATGCCGTCTACCCAGATTTCCGGATCGTGCGGAGCCACGTATTTGGTCACGCACGAGTAGGTAGCTGAGGTCACGCGCAGGGCGATCGGATTCACTTCGCTCGTGCCGAGCGTTGGCGTAATCCCGAGATACCGTGGGCCTTCAGCGACCACTGCATCCTGGCAATCGATCGTCCCGTCCGAATCGAGGTCGAGATCGGACAAGCCGCAGCCGCAGGCACCGGCTACGATCTTGCGGCAGTCGTTGGGACATGCGTCGCACGCGTCACCGTAGCTGTCCCCGTCGGTGTCCTCCTGACCGGCATTTGCGTCGTTCGGGCAGTTGTCGCACGCGTCACCGACACCATCACCGTCACCATCCTCCTGCCCGGAGTTCGGCAAGGCTACACAGTTGTCGCACACATCGCCGACGCCGTCGCCGTCGCCGTCCTCCTGGAGTGGGTTGTAATCGTCCGGGCAGTTATCGCAGGCATCACCGAGGCCGTCAGCGTCGCCGTCCTCCTGCCCGGGGTTCGCCACGGCCGGGCAATTGTCGCACGCGTCACCGACACCGTCCCCGTCGCCGTCCTCCTGGAGCGGATTCGAAACGGTCGGGCAGTTGTCGCAGGCGTCGCAGACGCCGTCGCCATCCGTGTCCTCCTGCCCCGGGTTCACGTCATCCGGGCAGCAGTCACACACGTTACCGACCTCGTCGAAGTCGTCGTCCTCCTGGAGCGGATTGAATATGGTCGGGCAGTTGTCGCAGGCATCGCCGACGCCGTCAGCGTCCCCATCCTCCTGCCCGGGGTTCGCCACGTCGGGACAGTTGTCGCATGCCGTGCCAACGCCATCCAGATCCTCATCCTCCTGGCCGGGGTTGTAGGTGTTCGGGCAGTTGTCGTAGGGATCGCAGATCAGATCGCCGTCGGTATCGATCTCCACCTCGTTGCATCCACAAATCCCCGGAGCGACCTTGTTCGGGTCTGTTGGGCAACCGTCGCAATCATCGATCACGCCGTCACCGTCCGTGTCGACTTCGCACGCATCGGGCCCCATGTCGGCATCGCAATCCTCGGCGGTCACAAAGCCGATTCCGACGCTGATGAACGCGTCCGGAGCCGAACATGCTTCCGGGTTGATGTTGCCGACGGGCGACAACTCGATATCCGCGGTCCCCGCGTTGTTCCCGTCGCCATCGTCCACCAGTAGATTCCACGTCGCCGCCGATATCCAGAAGACCTCCTCATCGGGCGTAGCCGGGCAGTCCGTGCCGTTTTGAAAGACGGTACCCACGATCGTATTGTTCACGCGCACGTGAACAAAAGCGGTAGGATCGGCCAGGCTCGCCCGCGCTTGCAGCGTGAACGTTACGTCGCCGACCGAATAGGGAACGAGGCCGATATTGAAGTAGCTCGACGCCGAGCCCGACAGGGCAAGCTCGCCGGAATCGGCGGCAAAGTCCCCGCCGCAAACCTGGCCGTCCCCGGAGGGGCAGCAGGAACCCGGATCGACCTCGCACAAATCCTCGATCAGGTTGTCGTTGCAATCAGCGGTCAAGTCGCATTCATCGGGCACGCCGTTGCCGTTGGCATCAGTGCTACCGCCGCACCCCGGCACGAAGAAGCATGGCTGGCACTTGCCGTATTGAGCGCCACAACTTATGTCGCAGTTGTCGTGGATGCCGTTTTCGTTGCAGTCCACCCATGGAATCCGTATCTTACAGAACTCCTCAGGGAGATCCTGGCCAAACGCCGGGCTCGTGAGCGCAGCCCCCCACGCACACAAACCCGCCACGACGAACTTAAGTCTACCAGTCTGCATTGCACTACCTCCTTTTGCAGGTCGTACGAGACATACCATTCACCCCTATGCGCCGGAGCGACATGAACACAATCGGCGAAAACTCTGAGAGAGAGCCGGGCTTGTAACTGATGTGATCTCGCAAGTCGACCCGCCCCCCCAAAGAAGCAAGACCCGAGCGCGCGCAAGGTACAGCGAAGATGCTGTCACTGCAAGACAAAACCCACCGGGACCGATGAATAAGATGTCAGTTCCATGGCGCAATACACTGATTATTGGAATACCAAACCCACGCAGCCAGGGTTCTTACCTACATGTTCTCACCTAGTTGCCTCGTGTTGAGCGAGCGCGCTTGACCGGGAGGACGTGCCGGCGTCCGCCTGATTCATGTCGCGTTGTCGTCGTCTTGGCGCGGAGCGAAACGCATCCCGCGCGGCGCGCCGGCGCCTACCGACGTGTCGTTGCGTGACGTATTCCCACATGACGGGGCGACGGTGAGTCCACGCGCACCGGTGGGGAGTCCGCATCGTTGACCGCGGTCCGCCGTGACTTGGCTGCGGTCAGGGCTGTGCGCAAGACCGGTCAGGATGGGTCGGTGGGCGCCTGGAAAGATCCGTGGGGCGCGCACGGAATCCCGGCGCACCGTGGCGTGCCGACGGCGGAGGCGACATGACGCCGAGGATCGCGCCGAAGGGGCCCGCTTCTGCGGCCCCGCGGCCATTCGCCCGCGCGGAGAACGGTCTTACCCCACACCGCGGGGTGCGCTACTCGTTGGCCGCCTGAAGCAGTTGGTTCATTAAGGCGTCGTAGTTCGCGGAATCGGAGAGATCGAACGTCGTCAGATTGAAGACGCCCAGTGGTTCGTTGCCGGGCCCCAGGATGATGACGTCGCGATAGTCCACGTCCCACGCCGTCCAAATGTCTTCGCCGATCACAGGCTGCAACCAGGAAAGCGTGTTGCCGGCGATCATCCCGTCGTTACCCGACTCGAGCCCGATGTCGTTAAGTCCGACGATGTCGATCGAACGCAGCGTTTCCTGCCCGTCGATTTCGAGCTGCATCTGGTTGAGGAAGCCAAACTGGCTTCGGCAGTAGCCTCACGTGGAGTGGCCGAAGTACCACGCGGATATGTTCCCGAGATAGTCGCGCGGTGATACATCTTCCTGGTAACGAGCTGAGGCCGTGTTCACGTCGGCGGCGGTGAAGTCGGATAAGGCGTCGACGCTCGGCGTGGGTGTACCCCCGTCCTGATCACCGGATGGATCGTCGTTACCGGGATCGGCGCCCGGGTCTGTGTCGCCGTCGCTTGGCACGGGGGTCGGATCGCTGCTGTTTTCGTTGGTTGCGGCATCGCCGCCTGAATTGTCGACAACCGCTGCCGGGTTGCACCCGACCATCAGCGTCACGCCGACGATCAGAGTCGCCGGCAAACAGAAGACCCTGTTCAACATCAACCACACTCCTTCGCCGCATGCCCCGGTATCTCAGGTGTCCGGATGATCGCCGGCATCTCATGAGCCGACGACGACCGTGCGACGGCCCCAATCTTCTTCGAACGGCCTGGGGTCCGCAAGCCGCAGCCGCAGGCGTGCAGCTGCCTCAGTTCGCGGCAAAGGCGGTCTGGAACGCGGCAAAATCAGCCAAGTCCACATCGATGTCGTAATCGAAATCGAGAAGATAACACCGGCTCAACGGGACGGACGAATCCGGTCCCGCCGCGCATTCGCCCCACCCCGCGAAATCCGCCAGGTCGATATCTCGATCCAGATCGTGATCGCCCCACGCCAGTGGGCGGGGCGCGGTCGGATAGTGATAGCCGATGTCCACGGCGCCTGCGTCGCCTACCTCATCCACTCGCGTCGTGTGCGTATCCAATCCCAGCGTCTCGGCGAGGCCATCGCCCGCATCCACGCACTGGCTATCGATCGCCTGGCCCGCCGCAAGTTGGCTCAAATAGAACAGGCCGATCGGCCCCCTGACGAATCCAGGATCGACATCGATGTTGCCGTCCCCGACCGCGCCGCCCCGCACGTCGCTGTACCGGATGTTCACAGTGGCGTCAGCGCTCACGAGAATCTCGTCAGCGCCCTCGTTCCATAGAACGCAGTTTTCCAGCGTAGCGACACAGGTCTCCGTATTCGCGACGCCGTACCCGAGGTTCCCGGTCACCGTGCAGTTCCTCGCGGAAAACGACGTCTCGTCCCCTTTCGCCCTGATCCCGTTACTCCAATTCCCGGCGATCAGGCAGTTAAACAACTCCCCACCCACCCACGTGTATACGCCGCCTCCCCGGCTTGAACGATTCTGCGTGATCACGCTGTTGCTGACGCGCCCCATCCGCCCGACGATCACTCCACCGCCCTTGTTCTGGCTATGATGCACGCTGTTGCCGACGACGACACAATTATCGGCAACCGCCTCACCCCAGCACTCCAATCCCGCTCCGGCGTACCCGTATGGGTAACTGGTCGTCATGCGGTTCAGGAGGATCGCACAATCACGGACCTCCGACCTGCCTTCACAGTACACTCCGCTGGCGCCGAACTCTGATGCGTTCTCCGCGATCAGGCAGCCTTCGATCAAGGGGCTCGCGCGGCCGCGTGCGGAAATCGCCGCGCCATCGCTGCTCGCGTTGCACGCGCGGACAATGCAATTCCCGATGGTTGGGTCACTTCCGCCTCGGCAGATGATCGCTCCTCCATCGCCGTTAAACGTGCTGTTGCTGCGCCCGCGTTGAATCGTCAGATCACGCAAGACGGTCGCTCTCGATTCACCATTCGTAAAGTAGAACGCCGGATCTTGGTTCTCGCAGTCGATGACGGTCGCGCCCGGCGCCTCGGCGCCTTGCACAGTGACGACCTTTCCGCACGTCAAGAGCTTTCGGTTCCCGGTGCCGGTGTAGGTGCCCGGGGCGATCTGGACGGTGTCGCCGTCGACCGCCGCATCAATAGCGGACTGGATGGAAGCGTAGTCGGCTGGAACTCCGATCGTCCTGTTTACGTTAAGGGTAAGCAGCGCGTCGGAAGGAGTCGCCGCGCCCGGCGCGACGATGCGCAGCACACACGAATGTGCACCCGGCGCCAACGAGGTCGCCGAGGCTGTGAGCGTCACGTGGTCAATCTCTCCCACTGACGTCCCCTGCGTCGGGTCTACCGTCAACCAAGCGCATTGCTCCGCGACCTGCCAGTCGAGCGTGCCGCCTCCGAGGTTGCGAATCGCCAGCAAGAGCACGGCGGGCTCGGCGTCACCCTCCGCGATGTGCAGCACTGGCTTGTGCGGTGACACACCGATGGCTGGATGGTCGGCAGCGTACTCATCCGCGCCCATATCCACGGAGCCGCCCGGGGCTTCGGGGCGCGGATCGCCGTCGAGATCGGTAGCCACGAGCCCTCCGGCGGGCGAGTTTGTCCCGGCATCGATGCAGGGCGACCCCGGGAGGAGGTGCGCGTCGTCACTGAATGCGAACACAGGATCCTCGTCGATGTTTCCCATCCCCTCGATTCCGCCCTCGACGTTGCTGTACTCGACGAGAGCGGCAGTGTCATGGATTTGGTCGGAGCCGTTGTTCCGTATAATCGAGTTGCTGATCATCACGGGTGGCAGACCACTCTGGCCGAAGATGGCAGCTCCCTGGAACGCCGAGTTTTCGATGATGGTGCAGTTGCTAACAGTCGCGGCGACGGAGTAACCGAAGCGCAGCGCAGCGCCGGAGCCCCCACGGTTACGTGAGATCCGGCAACCACGAATCAGAGCGGATGTGCCCTCGCACGTAACCGCCACGCCGTTGTTGTCGGCCAAGATGCAACCGGTCAGCTCACACGAACTGCCGGACGTACAGTACACACCGGCTCGGTCGCCGCGACCCTGATTGCCAACGATCAGAGAATCAACAAGAGTAGTATCTTGAGCTCGTGACTCCACGGCGGCCGAGTTGTACAGCGTCATGTTGTCGGAAATCGTGCACCCGCGGATCGTGACGGCCCCGGCGTCGGCGCTTATATAGACGGCGGGGCCGTTGTTTGCCCGGTTCGCGCGAACGGTGCAGTCGGTGAGGGTACAGCCTCCACCAACGACATAGACCCCGCCGCCGGAGTGAGACGGGTAACGCGCATGTCCGCCGCGAATCGTGACGCCGTCGATTTCCGGGTGCGCAAGGAGATCGCTGATCGTCACCACATGGTAGACGTTGTCGTAGCGGCGATGGAAACACGGGTCGTCGTCGCGGGCGAGATCACCACTTAGGATCGTCTCGTACACGGTGGGGTCTCGCGCATCCGGATCCGGCCAACCACAGCCGGCATAGCCACCTCCGAGTAATACGGCACGAACGGGCTCGAATGTCGCCTCCTTATCTCCCGTGCCGTTGGGGTGCGCCGCGTCGCGGTCCGGACGATGGGCCCCGGCAGCGACGCGGATTTCCGTGACGGTGCCGTCCGCCGCGGCTGCGGCGAGCGCATCTTGAAGATGGATAAACGCCGTACACCAAGTAGCTCCATCGTGAACCGGGCCCGTTGCGTCTTGATCAACGTATAACACCGGCTGCCCGAGCGCAGGGCCAGCCGCAACCGCCACGATGAGCACGAAAAAAACGGACTGCGCACACTCTACGAGCACATGGATCGGTTTTGCCATCAATCACACCTCCTGCGCATATCCTAATGAGATGCTCTGCCCGATTCAAGTACGGCTGGACGGTGGCGATGCTAGCGACGATGGCCTTTCGCTTCGATAGTCACGTTGCCGCATCGTCCGCCTGTGAAGCAGACAGAATGTCCGCGCAGAGCGCGGGCCGCACTGTGACTCCCCCCGGGAGTGCGCTAGGCCCCTGGATCATCCTTGAGCCGGATCGCCAGCACTTCGCCGCGTGCGGTGACTGCGCCATTGACGGCGACTTCGCAATGGACCCAGACCTTCCGGCCATCGACATCTGCGACGCGTGCGCGGAGGTGCAGGGCCTCGTCAATCGGCGTCGGTGTCTCCAACGACACATTGAGCTGGGCGGTCAGGCAGTTGATCCTCGGCTCGCTGCCGATCGGGCGACTCTCGGCGCGGTAGAGATGTGCGATCGCCAAGTTGCAGCCGTGGCAATCAATGAGCGATGCAAGCAGCCCGCCGTACGTGATGTCAGCCGACCCACCGCAGTGAAAGGGCTTCGGCTCGAAGCGGGCAACGGCTTCGTCACCATCCCAGAAGCTCTTTAGCTGCAGGCCGTCCGGGTTGTCGGCGCCGCAGCCGAAACAGTGCTCAACTGATCCCAAGTCCTGGAACGCGGGTTCGGACATGCTGCCTCTTTCTCGCGCCGCCCCAAACGGCATGCGCGTCAGCCTCGGCCATGAGTCGTGAACGCACCGAACAGGCCCGCATCCTACCTCGACGCCCGAGGGCCATCCAACGCGCGGCCGGCGCCTGCGGTCGATAGCCGAACGCGCCGTTGGCGCAGCGGGTCCGGCTGCTGCGGAGTGGCCTCGGCCCCACACACGTTCCAGAAGAGCGGAACCCAGGCACCACCCGCCATGACCCGCTTCCCATTATCGAGAATTCGTTAAGTCGCTGTCCAATATTCTTTGTGCAGCGCTATAACAAAGGTACAATGTTCCGCAGAGGAGGGCACAGGTCCGTTAAACTGGCGAATCTCCGAGACCGACCGGGCGCAGTACTCGTGCGCCGACACGGTCTCGGCGGGCTCTCTGCGAGAAGACGGCGTTGTGCGCGTGCCGCGGACTCCGGTTGGCGCGTACGCGTCCGTTCGCATGAACGGGCGACGCCGTCGAGTTCAAGGCTGCGGTTCGCTCGGTACTCCGGCGCGCCGCGCCATTTTGGGACAATGGAAACCGCGTCATATCGCGCTGCGGGCGTAGTGCTCGCCCGGATATGGGGCAGCCCTTCTCGGCCTGCCCGTCCACATTCGACTCGCCCTTGCCGGAGCCGCAGGGATGGCCCGCGCGCCGCTCACGGCCCCATCCGCACCGAACAGAATCTCCCGGTTCTCTTGTGTACCAACGCCGCACGCCGAAATGGAATCGGCGTGTCCGCAACGCCCCTCTTAGCAGCGGAGGAACTGCGATGACTCCCGCACCGAAGATCAATGCCGTCGGTTGTAGCTCGCTCGCCTTCAGGACTTGCCTCGGGCGAGGCGTTTGGATCGCCGTCGCGATTGCCGTCGTGCTCGTCGCGCTGGCGCCGGCCGCGTCGCTGGCGCAGCCGTGCACCGTCCCTGACAACGGGAGCGGCACGATTACTCTTCCGCCGGAGGGATGCGACTACCTCAGTCCGGCCGAGGTCCACATGATCATCGACGGGCTTCCACCGGGCACGACAATCGAGCTGGACCCGATCCACATGCAGTTCATGTGCATCGACAGCGCGATGTGCTCGGTGCCGCTTCCACCCGGTGAATGCGAAACACCGGGCGGCATCTTCGGCGGCGACGCCGACTGCTTCGAATCGGCGCTGCGGCTCGATGTTTCCGGCACGGGGATGCTTGCCGGCTTCAACCGGACCCTGTTCGTTCCGGTGTTCACGGAGGTTCACACCGGCCCGCGCAATCCCGGCGACCCCGTACAGACTTTCCCGAACGAGATGTACCGCGTGATGGGCGAGTTGTTCGGCGATCCGGACTTCTGCACGTTCCGAGTCACCGGCGGTACGGATTTCGGCTTGCCAGGCCCGGGACAGACGACACTGACGGACTTGGGCGGCGGCATCTACAACGTCGACAGCTTCTTTGACGTCATGTACCAGATCGAGTTTGAGGGCTGTCCGGGTAGTATGCTCGAGGGCTTCGTGGGTATTACGACCGCCGTGATTCGCATGCAGACCGGGCAGGCTGCCGAGCTGCCCCAGGCGTGCTGTTCTGCGGCCGGCCCCTGCCAAGATGTCGTGCCTTCCGCGTGTGGAGGCACCCCCATGGGTGACGGCACGACCTGCCTCGGCGACTACAACGGCGACGGCATCGACGACGCGTGCGACCCCGATCTGTGCTCCGTGCCGGACAACGGCACCGGGACAGTTACGTTGCCACCGCAGGGCTGTGAGTACCTAAGCCCGGACGAGGTCCACGAGATCATCGACGGCCTCCCGCCGGGCACGACCATCGAACTCGACCCCATTCACATGGACTTCATTTGCGGACAGGACGCGGCCCGGTGCTCGATGCCGCTGCCGGTAGGCGACTGCGAGACGGCCGGCGGGTCGCTCGGTGGCCACGGCGACTGCTTCGACTCCACACTCGCTCTTGACGTCAGCGGAACCGGAGGTCTGGCCGGCTTCAACCGCACACTCTGGGTACCCGTCTTCACCGAGGTTCACACCGGCCCGCGGAATCCTGGTGATCCGGTCCAGAACTTCCCGTCCGACATGTACCGCCTGCAAGGCGAGCTGTTCGGTGATCCGGACTTCTGTACGTTCCGCGTCACCGGCGGCACGGACTTCGGCCTGCCGAGTCCCGGTGAGACTACGGCGACCCAGCTCCCGTCCGGCGACTTCGCGATCGACAGCTTCTTCGACGTGATGTACCAGATCGAGTTCCAGGGCTGTCCGGGTAGCGTGCTCGACGGCTACGCCGGCATCACGACCGCCACGATACACATGGAAACGGGGCATCCACAGGTGGCGGCGCCCGAACCCTGTTGCCTTGGCGACGGGACGTGTAGCGTGATGCCTCCGCAGGATTGCCTGGCGCAAGGCGGCACACCCACCTCGGCGTGCTGGGGCGACTACAACGGCGACGGGATCGACGACGCATGCGATCCCGATCTCTGCGCCGTGCCTGACAACGGCACCGGCACCATCACGCTCCCGCCACAAGGTTGCGATTACCTCAGCCCGGACGAGGTACACGCCATTATCGCCGGGCTACCGGCAGGCACGACGATAGAACTCGACCCGATTCACATGGACTTCATTTGCCGAAGCGGCGCAATGTGCTCGATGCCGCTGGGGTCGGACGAGTGCGAGACGGCCGGCGGATCGCTCGGAGGCCACGGCGACTGCTTCGACTCCACACTCGACCTGACCGTCAGCGGCACGGGCAGCCTGGCCGGCTTCAACCGTCATCTCGCGGTCCCGGTCTTCACCGAGATCCACACCGGCCCGCGTAACCCCGGTGATCCCGTCCAGAACTTCCCGTCAGACATGTACCGCTTGCAGGGGGAGCTATTCGGTGACCCCGACTTCTGCACGTTCCGCGTGATCGGCGGCACGGACTTCGGCCTGCCGAGTCCCGGTGAAACGACGGCGACCCAGCTACCATCCGGCGACTTCGCGGTCGACAGCTTCTTCGACGTGACCTACCAGATCGAGTTCGAAGGCTGCCCCGGTAGCCAGCTCGATGGCTACGCGGGTACGACGACGGCCACGATCCGCATGGAAACAGGCCATCCTCCGCCGGCGCCTGAAGCCTGCTGCCGGGCCGACGGAACATGCCTGATGGCGCAGGCCGAGGAATGCATCGCCCTCGGCGGCATTCCGCAAGGCCCGGGTAGCGCATGCACCGCCCCAGCCGGCTGCTGCTTGCAGGACGGAAGTTGCGCTATGGTCGATCCGTTGTGCTGCGACGAGTTGGGCGGGACGCCGGCCGCTACGTGTAAGGGCGACTACAACGGCGACGGAATTGACGACGCGTGCGACCCCGACCTGTGCAGGGTGCCCGACAACGGAACGGGGACGGTTAACCTGCCGCCTCAGGGGTGTGACTACCTCGGCCCGAACGAGGTGCATCAGATCATTGCCGGGCTCCCACCGGGCACGACGATCGAACTCGATCCGATCCACATGGACTTCATCAACGTCGTCCCGACGCCCGGCGGCACGCTCGGTGGCGAGATCGAGAGATTCGACTCGACGCTCGACCTGACCGTCAGCGGCACCGGAGATCTGGCCGGGTTCAACCGTCACTTGGCGGTGCCCGTCGCGTCTGAGGTCCATACCGGACCACGGAATCCGGGTGATCCGGTGCAGGCGTTCCCCGCCGACATGTTCCGGCTGCAGGGTGAACTGTTCGGCGACCCGGACTTCTGCGAATTCATCGTCATCGGCGGCACTGATTTCGGCCTGCCGAGTCCGGGCCAGACGACGTTGACCCAGCTGCCCGACGGCGACTTCGCGGTCGATAGCTTCTTCGACGTCTCCTACCAAATCCAGTTCCAGGGCTGCCCCGGCAGTGTGCTCGACGGCTACATGGGTGCGACGACGGCGACCATCCGGATGGAGACGGGCCACCCGGTCCCGACTCCCGAGCCGTGCTGCCTGCCCGACGGAACTTGCGTCGAGATCGACCCAGGTGTGTGTATCGCTCAGGGCGGCACGCGGGTCGATGCCTGTTGGGGCGACTATAACGGCGATGGGATCGACGATGCGTGTGATCCCGACCTCTGTCTCGTGCCTGACAATGGCACCGGTACGGTGACGCTGCCTCCGCAGGGGTGCGATTACCTCAGTCCCGAGGAGGTCCACTTGATCATCGACGGGCTGCCACCGGGCACGACGATTGAACTCGACCCG
>JAJDDX010000159.1 GCA_029260055.1 Phycisphaerae bacterium | reverse complement strand
CCATCAGAAAGCCCCAATCTACCAGGATCGACGCGGAGATGTGTAGAACAACGAGGGCGGTGCCCTGGGCTGGGCCTATTCCGGCCCTTTGGGGCTGAATCAGCCGCGCGCAAGAAAGGCACGAGTGATCGACCCACTCGTGCCTTCCGTTTTCGGTCAATCTTGCGGTCTAACCCTGCGGCCGTCCTAGTCCATGTGCCGCACGATGGCCTGGCCGAACTCGCTGCATTTGAGGAGCTTGCACTCGACCCCCTCGGCTCGCATCAGACGCTCGAAGTCGTACGTGACCTCTTTCGCGCCGATGGCTCCGTCCACGCCCTTGATGATCAGGTCCGCAGCCTCGGTCCAACCCATATACCGTAGCATCATCTCACCGGAGAGGATCATGCTGCCCGGGTTGACCTTGTCTAAGTCCGCGTATTTCGGAGCCGTGCCGTGGGTCGCCTCGAAGATGGCGTGGCCACTGTCGAAGTTGATGTTGCCGCCGGGAGCAATGCCGATGCCGCCGACCTGAGCCGCCAGCGCGTCCGACAGGTAGTCGCCGTTGAGGTTCAGCGTCGCAATCACATCGAACTCGCGCGGCCGCGTGAGCACCTGCTGCAACGCGATGTCCGCAATCGCGTCCTTGACGAGGACCTTGCCGGCAGCCATCGCCGATTCCTGCTCGGCGTTGGCTGCTTCCTCGCCCTTGTCCTTCTTGGTCCGCTCCCACTGCGACCACGTGTAGGTCGTATCGCCGAACTCCTCCTCGGCGAGTTCGTAGCCCCAATCACGGAAGGCACCCTCCGTGAACTTCATGATGTTGCCCTTGTGGACGAACGTCACGCTCTTGCGATCGTTGTTAATGGCGTAGTTGATCGCCCCGCGCACGAGCCGCTTGGTACCCTCGGACGACACGGGCTTGACGCCGATACCGCTGGTCTCCGGGAAGCGAATGTTCTTGACGCCCATCGCGTCCTGCAAGAACGCGATGACCTTCTTGACCTCCGGCGAACCGGACTGCCACTCGATACCCGCGTAGATGTCCTCCGTGTTCTCACGGAAGATAGCCATGTCGACGAGCTCCGGGCGCTTCACCGGGGAAGGCACGCCATCGAAGTAACGCACCGGCCGCAAGCAGGTGTAGAGGTCGAGCTGCTGACGCAAGGCCACGTTCAACGAACGGATGCCGCCACCGATCGGCGTGGTCAGCGGGCCCTTGATACCGACGAGGTAGTTTTCGAACGCCTTGACCGTGTCCTCGGGAAGCCAGGTGCCGTACTTGTCGTACGATTTCTGGCCCGCGAAGACCTCAAACCAGACGATCTTCTTCTTGCCGCCGTACGCCTTCTTGACGGCCGCGTCGAAGACGCCGACGGACGCGCGCCAGATGTCTCGCCCCGTTCCGTCGCCTTCGATGAAGGGCATAATCGGATCGTCGGGAACGTTCAGCTTACCCGGAGCCATGGTGATCGGCGTGCCGTCAGTCGGTGGAGTCAAGTTGTCAAACATGTTCGGTTGGACCTCGCTACATCGTGGTTAATGTGGGGCAATCCCCTCAGTTTCAAGGACCCGGCATCATAGCGATTGGGGCAGGATCGTCAACGTGCTGCGGCTTCGGCAGCCCGGAGCACGCGGAGCATTTCGACGGTTTCGACCACGTCGTGGACCCGGATCATGGCGGCGCCCGCTCGCGCCGCCAAAGCTGCAGCCGCCAGCGAACCGCCGAGGCGCGACCGCGAATCCGGCGCAGCCTCCGGCCGAGCTTCGCCTTTCACCGCACCGATAAACCGCTTGCGCGACGCCCCTACCAAAACCGGGAAACCGAGCGAGACGAGACGATCGAGTTCGTTAAGGATGCGAAGATTGTCCTCCACGCGTTTCCCGAACCCAATGCCCGGATCGACGATGACGCGCGATCGGTCGATGCCGCGCGACTCGGCATGGTCGACGCGCTCGGTCAGGAACTGACATATCTCGCCCGTCACGTCGTCGTAGTGCGGACCACCGCCCTTTTGCATGTCGGCCGGGATGCCGCGACGGTGCATCAGCACGATCGGCACGCCTGCCTCTGCAACGACGTCGGCCATCGCCGGGTCGTCACGCATGGCCGACACGTCGTTGACGATATCCGCACCCGCGTCGAGCGCCGCCGACGCCACCGATGCCAGGCAGGTGTCAATCGAAAGCGGCGTGAAGTCATCGAACTTCCTGATCGCCTCGATCACGGGAACGGCTCGAGCGATCTGCTCATCAGCGGGCACACCGTGCGATCCCGGACGCGTCGACTCCGGGCCAATGTCGATGACGTCCGCGCCCTGTGCCGCCATGTCCAACGCGCGACGAACGGCGTCTTCCGGATCGAGATAGGCCCCGCCGTCGCTGAAGGAATCGGGCGTTACGTTCAGTATCCCCATAACCAACGGCCACGAGGAAGTCTCGATCACACGGTCTCTAAGCCGCAACGACATGACCGTAGCCACCTGTCAGGCAGAGCGTTTCCACGTCGAGATTCAAGAGATGATGTCCGGTGTGGGCCGCGAGCCCCGAAAGGTCGGCCGCACCGGGGCCGAGCGAGGGCATTTACTTTCGGTACGTAATTCGGCCACGAGTCAGGTCGTACGGTGACACTTCGACGAGCACCGTATCGCCTGGGAGGATTCGGATGTAGTACTTCCGCATCTGACCGGAGATGTGTGCGAGAATCTCGTGCTTCTCGCCACCCATGTCGATCGCTACACGGAACGTCGCGTTCGGTAGCGCCGCTACGACCGTCCCTTCCGCTTCAATGGCTCCTACTTTCGACATATGTTTCCTGCACGACCCCTTTCGTCATCCATTTCCAACGCGACGACGCCACGCGGGCACGCCGCCGCACGCCTTATCCCCGTATCGGCTGCGAGCATAGGGCGCAGACAGTAATCCTGTAGTATAGGCGCCAAAGTGTCGCTGACAAGGCCGCGAACCGACTGTGCAGCGGGTAAATCGGGCAATCTCGCCCGCGAAATGCTTGCGGACCCACTGCGCCGCGGTTGCCCGCGGACCCGAGTCACGGGTACAACGGCACGTCAGAACGGTTCGCTACTCCTATTTGCGGAGGTCCTCGCGTAATGATCACTAGCAGACTGATGGCACGATATGTTCCCCTGGCCCGGTTCCACGGCAGCCGATTCGGAATATCGATGGTCGGCTCTGCGGCGATCATCGGCACCGTGGCGGGCTGTGCCACGACGCCGCGTCTCCCCGTCGAGGCCACGGCCTACCGGATCGAGGTCAACCTCGACCCCGCGACCCACAGGATCATTGGCGAGACCACGATGAACCTGGTGCGGACGGACAGCGAGCGACTCGAGGCCGACGTGCCCGTGGCGGTCGAACTCCTGCTTCACCCCGACCTGCGTATCACCCACGTCAGCGCTGCCGGTCTGGAGGTCGAGCACCGGCGAGCCGGGCCCACCGGTGATCATAGAATGGCGGGCGGCTTCGCGCCGCGAAGCCATTTGGTCGTGATGACCGATCCACCCGACGCACTCACGATCACCGTGGGCTACGAGGGCAAGCTCTTCCAGGACGTGGCAGCCGGGGAGAAACAAGGCGAGATTCACAACGTCTCCATGCGGGCCCACATCGGTGAGGACGGCGTCTATCTTGGTGGCGGCTACTGGTATCCCGATCTTCTACTCGGCGAGGATGCCGTGCCGAGGCTCGCCGACTACACAGTCCTTGCCGACCCCATCGATGGCATGGAATTGGTAGCCGGCGCTCAGCGCGACCTACAAGAGGCCGAGGTGACCGGACAGCATGTGTGGCGCAGCCCCTACCCGCTCGACGGCATGGTCATCGCCGGCGGTGCGCACGATGTCCACGAACAGGAGCACAACGGCACCACGATCAGGTTGCATCTCAGGCCATCTCAAGCGGCGCATGCCGACGGACTCTTTGACGCGGTGAAGCGATACCTTGATCGATACGAGCCGCTCATCGGCAAGTATCCCGCCAAGGAGTTCACGATCGTCGACAACTTCTTCAGCAGCGGCTTCGCGTTTCCGACCTTCACGCTCCTCAGCTCGGCTGTCATCGGCATGGGCGAGCGCTCACAGACCGCCCACGGATACATCGACCACGAGGTCCTTCACTGCTGGTGGGGCAACGGAATCCACGTCGACCCCGAGGATGGGAACTGGTGTGAAGCCATCGCCAGCTACGGCGCAAACTACTACGGACACATCCTCGACGGCAGTGAAAGCGAGGCCCGAAGGAAACGCCGCAACTACGCACACTTCCTGAGCAGACTGAAACCGGAAAAAGACAAGCCTCTCGGCACGTTCAGCCGCAAGGACGGCTGCGGGCGAGGTATCGCCTACAACAAAGGCGCTGCCGTCTTTCATATGCTCGCGCGAAAGATGGGGCAGGATAACTTCTGGTCCGCCATGGGACGACTCACACGGGAGTTCGTCGGCCGCTACGCATCCTGGGAGGACATCCGCACCGTGTGCGAGCAGGAAAGCGGACAGGAACTCGATATGTTCTTTCGCCAGTGGATTCGCAGCGGCGGCGCGCCGGAACTTACCATCGAGTCCGCCCGCTACGACGCATCGACGCAAACGCTCACCGTGGCGATATCTCAAGATGAGCCGGCGTTCGATCTCGACGTACCGATCCGCGTGACGCACGCGAGCGGCTCAACCGACATGGAGGTGACACTCAATGCTCCCTCGGACGAATTCGCCATCCCCGTCGAGTTCATCCCGCGAACGGTCGAGGTCGATCCGGATTATCACATCTTCCGCAGAGTACCCGCCAACGACATCATCCCGACGACGGCCACTACCCGATCCGGCGATACGCTGGCCACCATCCTCCCTCCGGGCGATGTCCACGAGCAGTACACGGAACTCCGGACGATCTTCGAGTCGAGCTTCGAGAAGAAGGAACAGAAGGCCGAGGCACCCGACAAGGTCGATGAGGATGTCCTGAGGTCCAACTCGATCCTGATCCTCGGCAACGGTGTCCGTGACCCCGTGGTCGCCAAGTTCCTCGAGGACATCGGCCTGACCGTCCGCTGGGGCGACAACGGATTCGAGTTTGACGGCACGCGCTACACCGACCCCGGTGACGCGATTCTGTGCTCCATGGTCCATCCCGACCAGGACCCCGGCGGCATCACCATCTTGTTCGCCAACAGCGACGAGGCGATCCCGAAAGCCTTCACGGTGCCGTTCTACGATCGGAGCCTGGTGATCTTCAAAGACGGCAAGGCGATGCACCGGCACGATTTCGAGCCGCGTCACGCCGTTGCGGTCGAGCCATAGAGGCCGGGGATCCGCAAAAAGGCACGGAGCACCTCCGGGAGTTTGGATTCGGCCGCCGAAGGTCCTAGAATCTACACTTGGCGGGGCTCCGTGCCGACATAGACGTGTGGGCGATGCCGCGTGCCGGCCATCGCGTGGAGAGCCGATCGTGATCAACAAGTCACTTATCCGTTTGCACTACCTACTCGCCGTGGCGCTCACCGTCGCGGCGGGATGCACCGCCATCACCATAGAACCCACCTGCCCCAACGAACTGAATGTCGGCGAGTCCGGCTCGGTGCAGGCGAATGTGCGGAATCCCGGCGCCATCGCGGAGTACCTCTGGGAGGTCTTCCCGGCGGACGCGGGCACGTTCGCGAGCGCCACGTCACCGGACACGACCTTCGAACCCGCGAAGGAGGGCGAGGCGATCATCCGGCTGACGGCGAGCGACGGCCTCTATCAGGTGGTCTCGCAGTGCAGCACCCTCGTCGGAGACACCGCTCTGCGTGTGCAGCCCTCATGCCCCAACGAATTGAGCGTCGGCGAACCGGGCTCGGTCCAAGCGAACCCGGAAAACGCCGGCGATGCCACGGAATACCTCTGGGAGGTCAGTCCCGCGGATGCCGGCACCTTCGCGAACGCAAGCGCACCTGACACGACGTTCGAGGCCGGCCAGCCCGGTGAGGCAGTCATCACCGTAACCGCCACCGACGGTACATCTCAGGCGGTCGACCAGTGCGTCACGAATGTGTCCGCTGTGGCGGGCGTTGTGGTCGAACTCGCGGTGAGTCCGAATCCGCCTGTCGTCGGACAAGAGGCGACGTTGACATGCACGAGCGTCGGCGCAGTGGAAGCCGTCGTGCTCGCGATCGCCGAGGTCGACGGGGACGGCATCGAGTTGAATGTCGAGGTCGCGGGCATTGCGACGTTCACGCCAACGCTCGCCGGCGATCTGACGTTTAGCTGCATCGGCGCCAGCCTGACCGCCGAACAGACGGATCCTCTGCTGCTCACTTTCAGCGTCGAACAGCCTCCTGATGGCGGTGGTGACGGCACGGCGGACGGTGGCACCGACCGCGGAGACAAGGGCGACGAGACGCCTCCCGACGAGGAACCGTCCGACGGCGGTCGTACCCCGCCTCGCCCGCGCAGTCTGCCCTAGACCCAACGACTGTGCCAAATCGTATGACACTCGACTTAGGGCTTTCCCTAAGCGCGTATGGGGATGACCAATCTCGCGCGCGTCACGCTGGATGCGCCCTTATTGACGCGAACGACGCCCACAGCTATCCTGCTCGCGCATGCCGTTTCTTTGGCGGCCCCGCTTGATAAGACAACGCAAGACTAACGCAAGCAGGAGATAGTCCATGGCCCACGAACTTCCCCCTCTGCCGTACGCCTTCGACGCGCTCGAGCCCCACATCGACGCGCGGACGATGGAGATCCATCACGATAAGCACCACGCTACGTACGTGAACAAACTGAACGACGCCCTGAGCAGTCACCCCGACCTTCAATCCAAGAGTGTCGAGGAACTCCTGACCGGCCTCGCTTCGCTCCCCGACAGCGTCCGTGGTGCGGTCAACAACCACGGTGGCGGACATTCCAACCACTCGATCTTCTGGAAGAACATGGGGCCCAACGGAGGCGGCGCGCCGCACGGCGCACTGGGCGACGCCATCAAGGCCGCGTTCGGCGGCTTCGATGAGTTCAAGGCCAAGTTCGCCGCCGCTGCGGCCGGCAGGTTCGGCAGCGGGTGGGCGTGGCTCTGCGTCGACGGCGGCAAGCTCGTCATCAGGGACTACGCGAACCAGGACAGCCCGCTGACCGAAGGCCTCACGCCGATCCTCGGCCTCGACGTGTGGGAGCACGCCTACTACCTGAACTATCAGAACCGGCGCCCCGATTACATCGCGGCCTTCTGGAACGTGGTTGACTGGCGAGACGTATCCGAACGCTTTGCCACCGCGTAGTAGCGCCTGGCGCGGCTTCCGATTCGATCAAATGCGGCGGGTAGGACCACACCGGTGGTCCGCCCGCCCTCTTTTTGCGCCTCGTTCGACAGCGCGATTCCCCCTACACTCTCCCCAGGCAGGACGTAAAGCGGAAACGCGCACCAGGGACATTCGCGATGAGTGGCGACGAACGAGTCTGGACCAACGAGCTTCTCGACAAGCCGCATCGGACCGCCGACAAGGCCGACCGCGTTCGCCGGATGTTCAACGCCATCGCGCCACGCTATGAACTGGTCAACTCCGTCTTCAGCTTCGGAAGAGACGCGGCCTGGCGCCGCGAGGCCGTCAAGCTCGCCTCGGTCCGCCCCGATGACGACGTGCTGGACATTGCATGCGGCACCGGCGACTTCGCGAGGGCGTTCGCCAGCGCGTCACCGAGATCCGTCGTGGGCACCGACTTCGCCCACGCCATGCTGCTGTGCGCCACGCGGCGCGCCGAGATCGCCGCACGATGGTGCGAGGCCGACGCCCAGCGCCTGCCGTTTCGCGACGGCGCCTTCTCGATCACTTCATGTGCATTCGGCGTTCGGAATTTCCAGAGCCTCGACGACGGTCTCGCCGAGATGTACCGCGTCCTGCGCCCCGGCGGGCGCGCGGTTATCCTCGAGTTCACGACGCCGCGAAACCGGCTCGCGCGCGCCCTCAATGGTCTCTACTCGAATCGCTTCATGCCGGTGGCTGCCTCCTGGCTTGCACGCGACCGATCGGGTGCGTATCGCTATTTACCGCAGTCCGTGGTATCGTTCCTCGACGCCGAGCAGATGGCTCAGCGGCTCCGGGCCGCCGGTTTCGCAACCGTGAATGCCAGGCCGATGACGATGGGTATCGTCACCATTTACGTCGCCCGGAAAGAGCGATGATGGCCGTAACGACCTCGACATCCGCCGGACGCCCAGATCGCGCGGCACCCGCGCCGATTCGGCCCCAGTTGGAACAACACTTCGACGTCTGGTCGCGAAGCGGCTCGAAGTACCGTGTGCGGGCCGTCGTATTGCTTGCAGTCAACGTGCTCCTGTTCGCCGGTGTAGGCTGCTTCGCATATTGGATTCGTACGGGGGTCTTCTTCGCCCCGGCGGTTGAGGGCTACTCGGACGAGATCTCGCAGGCGTTCAACTACGGACAGAACACCTCACGCTCGCTCGCCGACTTCCTGGTCGGAGCGATCAACGTCCAGGATGTCCCGATGCAGATCCCGATCGTCGGGTTGCTGCTCGCCACCCTCATCGCCATCCCGATCCTCGTCTCAATCCTGTACCGCTTTTGGTCCTGTGTTCCGTTCGTCCTGGTCGTGGGCGTGCTGGCGGTCACCCCATGGCTCGCGATCACGCTCCTGGGATCGTGCGTCCTCGCATCGATTCGACCATTTCGCACGCGATTCCGATTCATGTCAGCCGTCGCCGGCCTGGTTCCCACCGTCGTCTACTTCGCCCTCGCCTGGCGCGGCAGCGCCGAGGCCCTGTTGGGCAGGTTCGATCCCATCGCCCAGGTCAAGTTCATCGCACCGTGGGTCATGGCCATCGTGGCAGCCACGCTCGTCTTCGCGATCGTATTGATCATCGCGAAACTGGTCGACTATCGCCCCGGCGCCATAACGCCGCTGCTGGCCGTCATGTTCGCGGTCCCGGTCGGCCTGTTCGAGTTCCACGTCGGACGAGACGAGCTGCACTATCGCCTGTTGGAACGGTACAATGCAGAGTACTTCGTCGAGGAAGACGCGACAGGCGACCTCAAGCAGAAGGCATGGCAACGATGGCAACGGCACCCCGTCCCGCGCCCCGACTGGGATGCCTTTCTCGAACTCGAACAGCAGAGATGGCAATTCGAACTGGCCTCCAACCCGGCAGCCGAGCAATCGGCACTCACGCGGCACCAAGCCGAGTTGGTCGAGCGTTGCGACCGGTTCCTGAGGCGTTTTCCCACGAGCCGGTATGCCGTGAACGCGCTTTACATCCGCGGACGGGCGCTGGACATGCGTGTCGATCCCGTCGCTTTTCGCGAAGAGAAGTGGATCCGCTACTACGACGATTTCCCGAATAGCGCGTCGACCGACACCTGGCGACGCGCCAAGGAAAACGGATCAGCGTCGTTCGTGGGCCTGGTCGCATCGTTCAAACTTGCCCAACTCGAGGCGCGAGACGGCGAAGTCGATCGCGCGCTCAGCAAGCTTAGAGACCTGCTCACCCAACTCGACTCGCAGCCGCAGGTCCGTACCAAGTCGCAGACCCCGGAGTCGACCGAACGGGGCCTGCTTCAGCGCGCTCGCCCCGAACGCAGTCTCAACATCCCGCTGGGGCGTCTGCTCCTCGCCGCCCGTCATTTGCACGGCCTGCTCAGCGAGAACGAGGACCCGCTGTACGGCTATACGCCGATCTGCGGCCCGCGTCGCCAGGACACGTACCCCACCTTCGGGCTCCTCGATCTCGATCCGCGACATCCCTCCTACGTGGCGAACCTCAACGCCATCAAGGAGCGATACCCGAATTGTCAAATCGAGGACAACATCGACCTCGAGATCGCCTTGGCGTCAGATCGCCGTCACGGCTCGTCAGACGACACTTCACTTGCCGCGGCACCGACGCCCAAGACGAAACTGCTCGAAGCCTGCATTCGCCGATTTGCAGATCGCGATGCCGCACCGGAGGCTCTATTCCGTCTTGGCGCGGCCTACCGCGAGGCGAACGAGTTCGAGCTGAGTGAAGAGGCCTTCAATCGACTGGCCGCGCAGCACGCCGACTCGATCTGGGCACGTCAGGCCGAGCGCTACCCGAACCGGCGCCCGAGAACCCGGCCCACGAGCTTCAATGATGGCTGACGCCACATCAGGCAAGCAGATCGTGGTCGGCATCACCGGTGCGAGCGGCGCGATGTACGCCCGTCGCCTCGTGCAGTGTCTCTGCGCCGGCGGCGCGACCACCCACCTGATCGCGTCCCCTCACGGCCAGCGACTCTTGCATGACGAGCTGAACCTCGATAGCGCCGACGCCGCCTCACTCGGTGTGGAGTCGCCGAATCGACTCGTGCTCCATCCCTACCGTGATATCGGCGATGTGCTCGCAAGCGGCAGCTTCCGCACCGACGGCATGATCGTCTGCCCCTGCAGCAGCAATACGCTCGCAGCCATCGCCACGGGCCTCGGCGGGAACCTGCTCCACCGTGCGGCAGCCGTCACCCTGAAGGAGGCCCGCCGCCTCGTAGTCGTCCCGCGAGAGATGCCCATGAGCCGAATCGACCTGCAAAACGCCCTCCGCCTCACCGAAGCCGGCGCGGTCATCTGCCCGGCCTCCCCCGGCTTCTACATGATGCCAGAGAGCGTCGACGATCTCGTCGACTTCGTGGTCGGCAAGCTGCTCGACTTGATGAGCGTTCCGCACCAACTCAACACGCGATGGGCCCCTCAACCGAAGGCCGAGCCCGGTACGAGCCTATGAGTTCCATACCGGCGTCAGTTCGAACCTGGGCCGACATGGTCAAACTGTCGCACAGCGTATTCGCGTTGCCGTTCGCACTGATGGCCGCCTTCCTGGCGGGTCGCGGCATCGAAGGGCGCGGCTGGCCTTACCCGGGGCAATTAGCCCTCATACTCGTCTGCATGGTGGCGGCGCGCAGCGTCGCGATGACCTTCAACCGCATCGTCGATGCTCAGATCGACGCCCGCAATCCGCGCACGGCACAAAGACCCCTGCCCGCCGGTCGACTCAGCTTCGCAGCCGCCTGGCTCATGCTAGGGCTCGCCACGCTCACCTTCGGCCTCGCGTGCCTCGGCTTCCATCTCTTCTACGCCAACACCTGGCCGATCCTCCTCAGCGGCCCGGTTCTGATCTACATCTGTGGCTATTCGCTTACCAAGCGTTTTACCAGGTGGTCGCACTACTATCTCGGTAGCGCCATCGCCCTGGCACCCGTGGCCGCTTGGCTCGCAGTTCACCCGGATTCAATCGGGCTCCCCGCCGTCATCCTGATGATCACGGTCACCTGCTGGATCGCAGGCTTCGATATCATCTACGCGTGTCAGGATATCGATGTGGATCGCAAGGAAGGGCTCTTCAGCCTGCCCTCTCGTATGGGGCCGGTCAAAGCGCTGTGGGTCGCAAGGGCATCCCACGTTATGACGATCGTGGGCTTGATCGCACTCGGCCTGATCGCTCCGCTGGGCTGGCTTTATGCGACCGGCGTGGCGGCGGCGGCCTTGCTGCTGATTATCGAGAACGCACTCGTTCGGCCCGGCGACTACAGCAAGGTCAACATCGCGTTCTTTACGATTAACGGCGTCGTCAGCGTCCTGCTCGCGATCACCGCCATCGCGGACGTGCTACTCAACCTCTCGCCCGCCGCGTGATGGATCGCCGATCAAACCCGATCCACCTCGCGGCGTGTCCGACCGATCACTAACAACCCCAGTAGCAGTCCTCGTAGTAGTAGCCGTCGTCGTAGTAGC
>JAJDDX010000158.1 GCA_029260055.1 Phycisphaerae bacterium | reverse complement strand
GCAGGAACTCGAGGGGCAGAGCGCGATCATCGATCACCGCATAAGCTCCCTCGACACGGCTTACGACGGTCTCCTGGTCGGCGGTATCGATCTGAACGTGGCCGGGATCGCGAACGACGTCGCGGGCGGTGGCTTGAGCGGCAATGTCGTTATCACAGAAACCGATGGTACGGTGGTTAGCGAGACGGCGAGCGGTGCCTTCGGCAGCGTTGATTCATACACGGTAGTTCTCAGCAAACCGGTGGCGGCTGGAACGCGTGTCTATGTCGCCGTCTCCGCCGCGCGCTCGAGCGCCGAGGAACAGCAGCAGACCGGGCAGGGCGACTCGCTGCTCGTGTCACAGGATATGGCCAGTTTCGAACGCGCGGTCAGCGAAAATGGCGTGGCCACGCAGGTGCGCAATCGCGCCGTGGTGCTGGTGTTCGACAGCAGCAACTATGCTATCGCGCAGACCGTTTACGTTGCCGCTGCGAACGACGGCCTTGCCGAGGGCCAGCGCGTATCGGCGGTTAGCCATAGCGTGCAGGCCGTGGTCGAGACCGCGATGTCGGGTCTCGCGGCCGCACAACAGGCAACTCTTGATGCCTACAATGGTGTCGAGGTGCGTAACGTACTCGTCACGGTTATCGACAACGATCAGCCGGGTCTGCGTCTGACGGAACTCAATCCGGGCGCGTTTGACACCGGCACCCTCGTACTCGAGGGCGCGGCGCACGGCATCAGCGACAGCTACACGGTCGCGTTGACCAGCGCACCGATTGCGGACGTCACCGTAACCTTGCACTACGACCATACACAACTGCTGTTGTCACAAGACACGATTACGTTCAACGCCAGCAACTGGAACACACCGGTCACGATTGGGGTGAGCGCGCTCGACGATACGATTCGCGAAGACCGCATGATCTCCTTGATCACCCACACCGCGGCGAACGGCGGTTACGACGGCATCAGCGAAGTGCTTGCCGTCGATGTGGTCGACGACGATACCGCCGGCGTGCTGGTGCGTCAGAGTCAGGGCGGGACGCTGGTCGATCCGACTCACAGCGACAGCTATAGCGTCCGCTTGACCCGTGCGCCGGACGCGTCCGTAAGCATCAACACGATCAACGATGGGCTGACGAGTCAGTCTGAAAACACGCTGACGTTCACTGCGGATAATTGGTACATCGAGCAGACCGTGACGGTCACCGCGGCTGCCGATCCGACCCCGTACCTGCACCCGGGCACGAAGGAATTTTCTGCACAGCCGCACCTGTTGTCCAACCTGCACGGCCCGTTGCAGATCAACGGCGGCGTTGGCGCCACGCATCCGCTCGTCAAAGCTGTCGTACTACCCGGCGAGACAAATCCGGGGCTGTTAGAGATAGCGCTGCAAGCGCTCGAGATCCAGTCCATCGATGCACTCAACGTGTTCGACGACAGCAGTCAGGAAGACAAACTCGGCGAGCTGACCGGGTCGCACCTGAGCGGCTTCGGCATGGCGGACGATCTGCATTTCGCCCACGTCAACTTTGGCGAAGCCAATAGCGTCTATGGTGGCATTACGTTCGCACCGGAATCGGGCGGCGCGACGCGCACCGCTGGCGACAGCCGCATCGAGGTGCTGAACGTCCTGATGGGCTCGGGTAACGACACCTTGAACATCCGCAGCACTTTGCACGGGGCTTCCGAGGACGACGACAACGACGCGCAGACCCCGGCGCTCGCCGCGGCGTTGCATGGCTCGCTGACGGTCGTCCACGGCGGCGGCAATCTCGCGGTTCAGTCTGTCGATCAGAACAATCCGACTGCACAACTCGGCACGATCATGGGCGATACGATCACGGTGACGGGCGTGGCCAGCGCAGGCCCCACATCGCCGTTGGTGATTTACGGCGATACCTCGCAGGATGCCAGCTGGTACGCCGGAACGACCTACCGCGCGGGACCGGCTGACAGCTTTGCGTTCGGGCCCAATCCTGGCGACAGCTTCGGACCGAGCAACAGTTTTTATCGTTATCCGCGTGCGAACCCGTTCCAGTTCAGCGGCAACGACCTGATCGATGCGAGTGCCATCACGCCGGCCAGTGGCGCGTTCGGGGCTGACGCACTTGGTGTTGTGATTTACGGTGGCGCCGGCGACGACACGCTGCGTGGCAGCCAGATCGCCGATGTATTGGCCGGTGGCGCTGGTGACGATCATATCTTTGGTAACGGCGGCGACGATCAAATTTACGGCGATTCCGGGGTCAACCTTGACGTCATTACCCATGTGCTGAGCGTGCCGACGAGCGACGGACTGCGCCCGCCGACCGACAATCTCCGCTCGAACCGCGACCTGCTGATTGCAGGCCGTGACACCATCGACGGTGGCAGCGGCGATGACATTATTTTCGGCGATCATGGTGTGGTGGTGCAGACCGTCGCGGACGCAACGCGCATCCTCGATGCGCGCCATATTGCCGACATCCGCAGCGTTGAGCCCGGTAACGGCGCCGACGATTGGATCGACGGTAACAGCGGTCGCGATCGTATCCTCGGCGGCAACGGCAGCGACACCATTATCGGCGGCGCGGGC
>JAJDDX010000157.1 GCA_029260055.1 Phycisphaerae bacterium | reverse complement strand
CCCTCCGTCCCCCCTTGGCAAGGGGGGAAGCAGAGCCGGCGCCGCTATGAGGCGCCGGCTCGTCGTGTGCGGGACGAAGCTGCTGTGCGTGATCGATGTGCGGTATAGGCACGTCGGCTTCCATTCTAGTGTCGCGAGGCTCCGTCGCCCTTGGACGCGGCTTTGCCGGCCTTGCCGTTCTTGCTCTCGAGCTGGTCGATCCGTTGGAGAAGCTGCTGCAACTCCGCCCGCAGTTCGGACAGCGACTTGCCGTTGCCCGCCATCGGTGCGGGGTATGAATTCAGACCACCGAACATCTCCTGCAGTACGAGGTGCCCACGAAGCTCGCCGAGCACACCGTCGATGGTCTCTACCTGCCTCGGCGTGCCGCGGGCGATCAGCAGGCCGGTGGCCTCGTGGAATTTGACCTGGACCTCGGCATAGTCGTCGGCCAGCAGTTCGACGGCTGTCTCGACGGAGGTGAGCACGTCCTCGGCTTTGATCTTCTCACTTAGCAGGTCGATGACGTTCCACACCCGGATCGTGTCCTTGGACGCCGTGATGCGGAAGACGGACCTGTTGTCGTCCGTGTGGTCTTCGTCCACGTCGAGCTTCAGGACCGTTCGCTTATCCAACGGGAAGTCGCCGTCGAGGAGTTCGAGGGCGGCGCCCACGTCCACGCCGTCGAGCTTGACCGGTGGGATAGTGATTCCGCCTACGTCGGTGATCGGTGGCAGAATGTTCGCGCCGGGGGCGGCCTCGCGGATGGCGTCGATATACTCGCCGACCGTGCCGCCGGGGAACTCCATGTTCGAGATTCGCGCGGGGCGGTCGTCGCTCCCGACATCATCCGGCAGTTGAGCCCACACCGTGGGGCAAACCAAAAGCGTGGTCGCCGCCGCGATCAGTAGTGAGTTAGTCAGTACGCGAGACATGGTCGATTCTCCATAGGCTTCCATGTTACCATTTGACGGCCCCCACGCCGAAGGCCGATCACAAGTAAATACGTGCCTCACCCGTGGATTTCGCGCCAATCCGCCGGTTTCGTGCAGATTCCGCGTCGCCGGCACCCGACGGGGCGTTGCTGTTGTGCCCGCCGCGCGGCGGGTAGGATGCCCGGCGATGGAGATGGCGCTAGACAGCCCGGAGACCCGCCGCCGACCCGCCTGGGCGTGGTTCGAGTGGCTTGCGCTGGCCGTAACAGCCGGCGTGCTCGTCGCGTTTCGCCTGCACGCCTTTGACCTGCCGCTCGAAACGGACGAGTGCAACTACGCCTACATCGGCTCACGCCTCCTCGCGGGCGATCGCCTCTACGTCGACGTGTGGGACCATCAGCCCTACGGCGTGTTCGCCATGTTGGCCGGCGTGATCGCACTGTTCGGTGATACTCCGGAGGTATTCCGCTGGCTGGCCTGTACGTTCTCGCTCGTCTCGCTTGCCCTCGTCTATGCCATCGTGCGGTACGCGGTCGGCTTTGGACCCGCGATGGTGGCGGCTGCGCTGTTCGCGTTGGTGTCGTCCGATCCCGGTACGGCCGGCGAGGGATGCAACCGCGAGATCTACATGAACGCCTTCGTACTTGCGGCGTGGTATCTCGCGATGCGAGCGCATGGTCGCTCGACATGGCTGATCTTCGCAGCCGGTTTGGCGCTGGGCGTCGGCTCTACGTTCAAGACGGTGCTGGCGATCCACTGGCTGGCGCTGGCTGTTTGGATCGTGGTGGTCTGTGTTCGCCGCGCGGGTTGGCGCGATGCTGCGCGGGCTCTAGGGTTGTTCGCGGCGGGCCCGGCGTTGGTTTGGGTGGGATCGTTCGCCTATTTCGGCCTGACCGATCGATGGGACGCGTTTATTGACGCGGTCTTCATGTTCAATCTGAGTTACAGCGACTCGTCGGAGTCGCTGCCGTTGCGCCTGATCCGGTTCTTCTCGCCGCCACGGCACCCCTTTATCTTCAGCAGCAGTCTGCCGCTGTGGATCGCGTCGCTTACGGCGATTGGGTGGCTGATCATTCGAGGCGCGCGCGCCGGCGGGCAGCACGCAGCCGCCGCGTTGGCGTTGGTGCTGGGCAGCTATCTCGCCGTTTGTCTTCCCGGTCGGTTTTGGCCGCATTACTACTACTTGCTCGTACCTGCCGCGGTGATTGCCGTGGGCGTCGGGCTTGGCGAGTGCAGCGCTTCCGGCGCTCGACGATCCTGGCAAAGCTGGTGCGCCTATTCGGTCGTTGCCGTAGTTGCTGTCGCTTTGCTGGTAACTCAGTATCGGGACTACCTCAGGCAGCCGCCCTTCGGCATCACCGTGCTGCGTTACAACTCTCGCGATTTCTGGGGGCGCGCCCACGGCGAGCACATCCGCCGCGTTACCGCTGCGGGCGATGAAGTGTTCGTGTTCGGCAATGAGGCGGAGATTTACTACTATTCAGGGCGGCGCTGCGCGTCGCGTTACACGATGATCACCGGCCTGCAAACCGGGCATGCGGGCGCCGAGCGACGCCGGGCCGAGTTGCTGGAAGAACTCGAACGGCGCCTGCCGCGGATCATCATGGTGCTCTTTGACGAGAAACCGTTCGACGGTTGGCTCGCCTTTCTCGAGCGCCATTACGGTGAAGCGGTCGGGGTCGACCGACACGACATGAATGACGGGCCGATCATGCTCGTCTTCGCCCGCAGGGATCAGCCGATCGAGGCGATCGACTGGAATTGGGATCGTTCCGAGGTGGGCGGCTGGTTCCCGGGATCACGCTGAGCGGCTTCGCCGCGGTGTCTACAGAATACGCGCCGGAGTTCAGGACTGTGGGAATGCTCGATGTCGCCAGGATTCGCGCCTCACTCCGCACGGAGATGGTCGGCCGCAACGTCGTCCACGTCGAATCGACCACGAGCACCAACGATGAAGCGTGGAATCTGGTCGAGCGCGGCGCTGCAGACGCCGACGGCGCGGCGATCTTTGCCGAGCAGCAGACGGCGGGCCGCGGCCGACTCGGTCGCAGTTGGATTTCTCCCAAAGGGGCGAGCCTGCTGTGCAGCGTCGCCGTGCTCGATACCGGCTCCAAACTGAACGGAGGCGAACTCGCTCTCGTCACCGCGGTTGCGGCGTGTGATGCCGTCAAGTCGCGGACTGAATTGCTCCCGGCGATCAAGTGGCCCAACGACCTCCTCGTGTCGCAGCGCAAGCTCGGGGGGATCCTCGTCGAGGCGCGTTCGACCGGCGATTCCGGCGGAGCCGAGCCCCGCGGGAAGGCGTACGTCGTGGGGATCGGCATCAACTGCCTCCAGCAGCCGGGGCATTTCACCGGTGAACTCGCTACGAGCGGCACGTCGCTTGAAATCGAGAGTAGCCAGGCGATTGACCGGACCGCGCTGGCGATTGAGTTGCTCACTGAACTGGATCGGTGGCTTGCGGAGCCGGATCGGTGGACCTCCGATGACCTGCGACGTGCCTGGGTCGCCCGTGCCGGGTCGATTGGCGGGCGAATCAGACTCCGCCATGCCGACAAGGTATACAGTGGGACGGTGCTCGACGTGGACCCGCACGCCGCACTCGTGGTACAACTTGACGAAGGCGGCGTTCGGAAGTTCGATGCGGCCGACACGACCGTGTCTGTCGACGAGCCGCCCACCGGGGGATAAAGCGCGGAGGCAGTCGCTCGCGCGGCGAGCCGAATCACGGGCAGGAGGCCCACGACATGGGGAACCGTTCGGGTCGACGTTCACGTCGAACGGGCCGTCGTCGATCGCGATCGAGCCGATCCACCGGCTCGCCACCCCGACGCAGGCGCGCCCATGCCCGACGTCCGTCGAGCCAACCCACCGTGCCGATGGTGGTCCGGCAGGTACCACCCCTCGCCGAATTCGAATCGCGAGCGCTCGCGGTTGCCATGATTCCCCAGGGTATGGCGGCTCTACTCGGCGTGGCGGTTGCCATGGCGCTGGTCGGCCTCTCCCGACGGTTCTTGGCGATCGAAGCCGATTCGATACCCTCGCGAGCCGAAGTCGTCGGCGGCGCCTTGATCGCGCTGGCGGTTGGCGTCCGGTTGCCGCACGGCCTGGCCACCTGGATGTGCGCTCACACCTGGAGGCGCTTGACTGCTCGCAGCGTCGAGCCCGGCTCGACCACCCCGAACACCCCGGCGATCCTGCGGGGTACCGTGGAGCGCCCGCTGCGCTTTCTCGTGGTCTCGACGACGGCTCTCGCGGCGGGGATCGCGACGGCGCTGACGCCCGTGACCACCGAGTTCGTCTGCGCGGGCCACGCGTGGATGGTGACGAACTTCTTCTGGTTGCCGGTGCCGCTGGCGATCCTGCGCATGGCCACGGCCTTGGCGGCTGCGGCTCTCCCCTTCATGCTGCTGGGTCTTTCCGTCTCGTGCGCCCACCATCTGATCTGTCGGTTCGGTCAGTGGGATACGAAGGCGACCGCCTGGGTGCTCGTCGGAGGGGCGATCGGCTTCGTCATCTGCTCCCTGTTCGGCGGTGCCGGTTCCAAGCCGAACGTGCTGATCGCGGCCGCCGCTCTTCCATCGCTTCTCGTGGCCTTGAGTTGTGCGGTGTCGGGTACCTCGCGCGGTCAAAGCGGTCAGGGGGATAGTGCGGTCTGCCTGCCTCCTCCGCCGGCTTGGAGCGATCGCTGGCCGGCACTGTTGCGTGCCGCGATCGTTGCCGTTGCGGCGGGCTTGGCAGTGGTGGTCTGTTCGACCGGATCGTGGCTCGCGGGCACGGTGGAGAGTGCGGTGCTCGTGGCAGCACTGGCGGTCTCGGGGCTTGGCGCGGGGATGGCGGCCGGCTCTCGCGCGAAGCGCAACGGGTTGCGTTCGATCGGCGGATTCGGCGTGGCGTGCACCGGCGCCGGCGGCGTGCTGGCGGCCACATCGTTCGTGCTGCAAGACGGTGTTGGTGGTTCGCTCGCGCTTTCCATGTCGTCTGTGTGGCTCAGTGTGGCGGCGGGGGGCTGTGCCGTGGCCTACGGGCACCAGGCCTTACTCCACCGCGTTGGCAACCGGTCTGCAGTCGGTGCGACGACGCTCGCCCGCATGTTGGTCGCTGCGGGGCTGATCGCCTGGCTGGGGGCGCCGGCGCTGCACGCCCTCATTCAGACCTCGGCTGTCGTGGCCATCGTCTCGCTGAGTTTCCTGGCGGTCGGCGGAATGTTGATCATCCATGAGCCGACCTATTCCGCGCGAACGCGCCGCGTACGTCTTTGCGCCGTGTTCGGCCTGATTGCCGCGATGATCACGGCCGTGAAGTTCGTGCCACACCGCCCGGTGGTCGCGGCGACGACTGCGACGCCGGAAAGTGTCACGCATACCTCCGCGGCATTGGTGGGCGGTTACGCCGAACCCGCCTCGCAGGGTCGGTGAGTCACTCGTCGTTGAAGAACATGCGGCGCCGTCGCTTGTTTAAACCAAGAAGCCTCGCTTTTCGTCCGATATTCACCGGGAGCCGAGCGCGCCCGGCCGGATCGGTCGTGCCACTCGGCTACGTTTGACTTCAGTAGTCGCAACGGAGATGGCGCGATGACAACGGATTCTCAGCATCGCCAGGGGACTTTTCGGGCCTACATCCTTCCTGCGCTGATCATGTTGACGTGCTTGCGCGTCTGGATGGGCCCTTTTCCGATCATTGAGACGGCTCAGGCTCAGATCCCGGACGCGGGGCTGCAACGGAAGCTCATGGTCGAAGAAGTCCGGAAGACCAACCGGCTTTTGACCGAAATCAAGCAGCTTCTGACGTCCCATATATTTAATGTGCGAATTGAGGGTGCCGATAACCAAGCGGACAAGTCTGCGCGTAAGCGCGGTCGGGGTGGCTAGTCCCTAGGCAGACTCGGTTCGGAAGCGTGGCGGCGCATGGGTCGGTATTCCGGCGATGAATCGGATTGGCCCGGCCCGCTCGATAAGGGCGGGTCGGTGACAAGCATGTACATGACAAGCACGAGACCGATAGCGACGCATCGTCGTGGCACACGACGCACGGACGCGCGTTCGCGTAGCGCGGCGGTCATGCGGTGTATCCCGTACGTCGCACTTTTTCTCATGGTTCTGCCGGCAGACGGGCTCGCCCAAGACGAACCCGCGGAGCAAGTCGATGCGCCGCTCAAGCAAGACGGCGTGGAGGTGACTGAGCGCGGTATGGTCGAGCTGCACGTGGCGGATCAACCGCTGGCCGACGTGCTGCAGTTGCTCTCGCTCAAGGGAAAACGCAACATCATCGCGTCGCCGAACGTCGTCGGCTCGGTCACCGCCAACCTCTATGGCGTGACGTACGAAGAGGCGCTCGAAGCCATCCTCTTGCCCAACGGCGCGGGCTACCGCACCGTCGGGCGTTTCACGTACGTCTATACCAACGATGAACTCGAGCAGCAGGCCATTGACGCCACGGGCGGACGCGAGACGAAGGTCATTGTCCTGAGCTACATCAACGCGAAGGATGCGGCCTCGTATGTGTCGCCGCTTCTTGCCGAGGGCGAAACCGTGACCGCTTCACCGGAGCCGGAGGTCGGCATCGACAGCGACGCCTCGACCGGCGGCGGAAACAAGAGCGCCGCCAACGATTTCCTCGTGGTGACCGCAAGGCCCGATCGGATAGCGCGCGTCGAGGCGTTGATCAAACAGATCGACACAAGACCCAGACAAGTGCTCATCGAGGCGACGATCCTCCGCGCGGAACTCAAGGATGAAAACGCGCTGGGGATCGACTTCTCCATCGTCGGCGGCGTCGATCTCGAATTACTCGACGCGACGTCGAACGGCATTCAGGATCTGTCGCTGGGCCAGCTTCCGGTCGAGCGGCTCGAGCAGTTCAACTCCATCGCGGCCACCGCGTTCATGGACGCGGTACCCGGCGGCGGGCTGACCCTCGGGATCGTCAAGGACCACGTGGCCGTCTTCCTCCGGGCACTCGAACAAGTAACGGATACGACGGTCCTCGCCAATCCCAAGGTGCTCGCGCTCAACAAGCAAAAAGGGCAGGTCATCGTGGGACGGCGTGACGGCTACCTCACGACGACGATCACCGAGACCCAGTCCGTTCAGACGGTCGAGTTTCTTGAAACGGGTACGCAGCTACTCTATCGCCCGTTTATTGGGAACGACGACTGGGTGCGCATGGAGTTGCACCCGGAAGACAGCGTCGGTTTCGTGAACGCCCAGGGCCTTCCCTCCGAACAGACGACCGAAGTGACCACAAACGTCATGGTGCGCGACGGACAAACGATCCTGATCGGCGGGCTGTTTCGCGAGGTGACCACGAGCGCCAATGGACAGGTGCCCATTGCGGGCAATCTGCCGGGTATCGGGCCGCTCTTCAGATCAAAAAACGACACGACTTCCAGAGAAGAGGTCATCATCCTGTTGACCGTCAGTATCGTGAAGAACCAGGATGCCTACGCGGCGGAGTCGAGCGACGCGTACGAAGATGTCGAACGTGTGCGCATCGGTAGTCGTCGCGGTCTGATGTGGCACGGCCGCGAACGCTTCGCCCAGGCGCAATACCGCAAGGGGCTCGATCGCTGGGCACAGGGCGATGCCGACAAGGCCCTATGGCACACCAGCCTCGCTATTAGCTGTTATCCGCGCCTGCTGCCCGCCATTCGGTTCAAGGAGCAAATCCTCGGGCAGCGCGATTGGGACGTTGAAGCGAGTCTGTCCCGCGGCTTCCTGTTCAAACTGGTGGCGAAGGAGAAGGGATATCAACACGCGATGTTCGGCAGACCCGCCCCGGCGCCACAGCCCGGCCCGCCCGTAGAGCCCGAGAACTCCGAACAAGAGTGACAAATGATGGCACGAATTGCGCAATTGTCGATCATGCTCGTGTGCGTCGCCGTGGCCGGCTGCAAGACCACGCAGTTCCAGCAGAAGCAGGCGGAAGCCGAGCATCACTGGAATGAAGTGCGCGGCGATATCAAGCTCCAACTCGCCAAACAGGCGTTCGGCAGTAACGCGTTCGCCGAAGCCGTCTGCGCCGCGACGGAGTCCATTTCGCTCGATCCGAAAAACGCGGACGCCTATGTGCTGCTCGCCAGGGCCAACCTCGAGATGGGGCGCGACGCCAGTGCGGAACACGCTCTGGCAGCCGGCTTACAGGCGGGACTGACGAGCCCGGAATTGCACTACATGTCGGGCGTCGTCTTTGAGCGGCGGGGCCGGCTCGACTCGGCGCTGGCTGCATTCACGAAGGCGAGACAGCTCCGCCCTTCGGACGCTGACTACTTGCTGGCTGAGGCGGAATGCCTCGTTGAGCTGGATCGCTCCGGGCAGGCTCTGTCGCTCATCGAAGAGCATCGGGGCCGAATTGACCGCGGCGCGACTGCCGCCTACCTGGCGGGCCGAATCGCCGCCATGCTCGGGGATCGAGTGGAAGCGGTGGCTCATTACCGCGAGGCTTTGGCCGGGCTCGGTAGCAACCGAACCGTGGCGGAAGAGCTGGGCTTGACGCTGGCCGGATTGGGTCGCTACGAAGAGGCGATCACACTGCTCGGCCCCGTGGTCGAGGATCCACACGGTCGGCCGGATGCAGGTGCCCTGCGACGGGCACTGGCCAACTGTCACCTCGCGATGAACGATGCGTCAGCCGCGCAACGCGTGCTTGCCGATTACGCTCGCTCACATCCGTCCGACGTGCCGGCTCAGCTTCTTCTCATCAAGGCGTCGCTGGCCGCGGGGGACGAGATCACGGCGCTGCGGGCGGCTGACCGTGCCGATCAATACAAACCGCACGATGTGAACGTTCGTCTGATGCGCGCCACGGTCCACTGGTGGCGAAACAACCAGGCCGAGGCGGCTGAGTTGCTCTTCGATTTGCTGACCGAGAATCCGCGGGATGTGGAGGCTCATTGCCTGTTGGCGGAAGTGATGGCCAAGCGTAATCGGTTCGAGGCAGCCAAGGCTCACTTCGAGGAAGCGCTCGAGCTGGAGCCGGACTGTATTTGGGCGATACAGGGCCTTCGCTCTCTTGCCGAAACCGCCGACCCGTCAACGCCGGACGAATTGCCGGCCAAGTTCACAGCCGCGACCTGGTTCGACAGCAGCAGTCTGCCGGCTAAAGCCCGTACGCCTCGCTGAACCGTTCAATCACCCGAACCCTACACGGTGCAATCGCAGTCGCGGTCTCATCGGTTCTGTGCCATCAATAGTGTTCAGGAATGCTCCCGGCGTCCGGTGTCCGGGAACAGCGAGGCCCGAACAAGCTCTGCCATCCGGCTAGGGACGCTACCTACAGCGACTTGACCAACGGAGCGGCGGGATGAGTCAGGCCGGGCTCTCGAGCAGATTCTCTTTGCCGAACCCGCCTTTCCGGGTAGAATCCAATCAGCACCATCACTTCCGGTCGTTGGCTTTTGGCAAAGGGGTAGATGTTGAGCACACCAAGGTTCAAGTCGAAGATCGGTCAGGCGCGTCTACCAGCCTTTACGCTGATCGAGCTTCTGGTCGTCATATCGATTATAGCGTTGTTGATCTCGATTCTGTTGCCCTCGCTGAGAGCCGCGCGGGAACGAGCGAAGGAGTCGGCCTGCCTGGGGAAGATCAAAGGCATCGCGACGGCCGGGCTGACGTACGTATCGGAAGATCAAAGCGAAAACCCCATTCCGGTCCACCCGCTGCTGTTCCTCCAGCATCCTGAGAATCCGACGTTCATCGGAGCCTATGAGTGGGGCGGCAAGAGCGGTGTCGGCCACCCGGGGCTCGTGGATGGCCCGGCGACCGGCAGCTACGCTTGGATCTCCAGCCAATTCGGTACCAAGGCGGGGGTCGGCCCCGTTACGCGGCCACTCAACGAGGTTCTCTATTCGCACGGCTTCACGGACAGCCTGGGGCCGGAGTGGAACCGGGACGGCGCACTGCGCGACACGCAGCTTGAACTTCCGGCCTATCAGTGTCCCGGTGACGATGGCCCGCCGAGGGGTCGTGGGGACGGGCAAGGCCCTCACTGCCCGGAATGGATCCGTAATACCGAGCGAAGCTCTTACGATCAGTTCGGGAACAGTTATGCGGCCAATACCTACTGGGTGGGCGGCCACGACGCGACGATCCACAGTTTCTCGCCTTTCTTGATGCCCCTCTCGCGGGTCCCTAACCCGTCTCGCACCCTTTTGTTCGAAGAGAACATCGGCCGCTGGGCGTGGTTGTGCAAGAGAGGAGGAGCGGACCGGGGCAATCGTCCAGGGTGGGCCTGGGGCGATATTAACATGGTTGACCCCGGGCCAACGAATGCGCTGCGCGGGTGGCACGGGCGCGATTGGACGTTCAACCGTTCGTTCTGCGACGGGCACGCGGCGACGCAAAAGATCATGATCGAAGGAACCGAAGACGAGGAAGGCTACTCATTCCACTACAGGCATGAGGCGCTCAACGGCTCAGCACGGTGGGAATCGATGTCCAACATCGATTGGATAACAGTTCGGGGTAACGGCTGGCAGAAAGACGTTCTTCCGAGTAGGGCCGACGTGACAATCCCGGGATTCAATGGGATTGCAGACAACCTCCCTGTCGTGGTTGAGGGTTGCGTGGTACCCCTGAGCGATTGAGCACGTCCGTGGTTACCCTCGTGGTTCCTCGTGCTGCCTCGTTGTCCAGCGTGCCTCCCGTCTCGTCGCTGCTGCCCACGCGGGGAAACGCTTGATCCGAGCACCTGCTAGAGCCCGTACACCTCGCTGAACTTCGCCGTGACATAGCCCATGAATGGCTCGATCGACAGCGGCTTGCCGGTGACCTTCTCGACCAACTCGCCCGCCCGGTATCTCATGCCATGCTGATGGATGTGCTCACGAAGCCACGCCAGCAGCGGCTTGTGGTCGTTCGCACGAATTCGGTTCGCAAGATCCGGGATGTCCTTCTCGGCCTGCCCGAAGAACTGCGCCGCGTAGAGGTTGCCGAGGGCGTACGTCGGGAAGTAGCCGAAGATGCCCATCGACCAGTGAATGTCCTGCAGGCAGCCCTCGGCGTCGTTGTCCGGCGTCACGCCCAGGAAGCGATCGAAGGCCTCGCTCCAGGCGGCTGGGATGTCCTCGATCTTCAGCTTGCCGGTGAAGATGCCTCGCTCGATCTCGAAGCGAAGCGCGATGTGCAGGTTGTAGGTTAGCTCGTCAGCCTCGACCCGGATGAACGACGGTGCGACCGTATTGATCGCCCGGTAGAACGCGTCGAGCGACACGTCGCCCAGGGCGTCGGGGAACATGACCTGCACGCCTGCGTAATGGTGCTCCCAGAAGCCGCGCGATCGGCCGACCATGTTCTCCCACATCCGCGACTGCGACTCGTGAATGCCGAGCGAGATGCAGTCGCCCATCGGTGTGAATCGATGCTCGACGGGAAGGCCCTGTTCGTACAACCCGTGCCCCGTCTCGTGCATGGTGCCGAACATGGCGGCCGGCAGAAAGTCCTCGAGGTAGCGCGTCGTGATTCGTACATCGTCGCAGCCGCCGATCGTCGTGCAAAAAGGATGCACCGTCACGTCGCCCCGCCCGGAGTCGAAATCGAAGTTCAGGGCGGTAGCCATTTGGCGCGACAGCACCTCTTGCTGAGCTTGCGGATAGTGGCGGGTGAGGATCGCAGCGTCCGGTTTGTCGGATGCTGCCTGGATCTTCCGCAGCAGGGCTACAGTCTGATCGCGCAGCGTGGCGAAGAGTTCATCGATGTCGGCCGCCCTGGCGCCGGGTTCGAACTCGTCCATCAGCGCGTCGTAGGGCTCGGTTTCGTATCCCACGTGATCCGCGAGCTGCTTCTTGAGGTCGACCATCTTGCCCAGGAGCGGGGCGAACGTGGGAAAGTCGGAATCCTTCCGTGCTTTGACCCACGCCTCCTTGGCCATCGCCGACGTGTGGGCGATCTCCTTGACGAGTTCGGTGGGGACTTTGGACGCCCGGTCGAAGGTGCGGCGGGTTTCGCGCAGGTTCGTCACGGCGACGTAGTCTTCGTCGTGGGCGGCGGCTTCCTCGAGCAGCGCCTTCGTCTCGTCGGCGACCATGCGTTCGTGGGCGACGCCCGCGATCAGCGCGATCTGCTCGGCCCTGGCCTTGACTCCCCCGGGCGGCATGTAGGTTTCCTGATCCCATTCGAGCAACGCTTCGATCGCGCGAAACCTGCCGATATCCCGGACCCGGTCCATCAGTCTTGCGTAAGCGTCACTCATGATTGCCCCACTTTTCGGGTTTGTATGCTCGGTCCAATGGAACGAACGGGCACGTTAACGCCGACGCCTGGAGGCGACAAGTTCAGGTGGGAAAAGAGACCGGCGGGGCAGGACGGTTTCAAAGCGCGATCGTGAACGCGTCGAACTGGCCGGTCGGCGTACCATCGGTGGCATCCGCCTTCGAGATGTAACCTTCCATCGCCTCGGCGACGGCCTGTTGGAATCGATCGAGTTCAGTCGGCGTGCCCTCCGCGACCATCTCGACGCGGCCATCCGGCAGGTTACGTACGAATCCGGTCACGTCGAAGCCCCTGGCTGTGCGCTCGGTCGTGTACCTGAAGCTGACGCCCTGTACGGTGCCCGAATAGAAGACGGTGCGTCGGCATGTGGTCGGCGCTTGTTCGTTCATGCCTGATCCGGATCGCACTTGCGTTTGCGGTACTTCACGATGCGAAGCTCGCGACCGTTGTCGCGGTATTCGATCTCATCCATGTAGGCCTTGATCAGCATGATACCGCGGCCGCTGGGTAGCGCGAGACGCTCCGGGTGCGTCGGGTCGGGCACTTCGTGGGGCGCGAACCCCGGCCCTTCATCGCGCACGATGATGACGGCGCGTTCGGTGTTGATCGCGTACCGCACGGTTACGGTTTTGGCGGTGTCGGACTTGTTGCCGTGTTTGACCGCGTTGGCGAGCGCTTCCTCGAGGGCGAGCTTGATGGCGAAGGTGGTTTCTTCGCAGAAGCCGCAACTCGACAACTCCGCGAGCACCGCTTCCTTGGGGATATGAACTTGCGACCGTTCGGACTTGACCACGCAAGCCTTGTAGGTCGCCTCGTTGTCAGGGTCCACCTCGGTCATGGGTTACCCGGCTGACGGTCCTGCGCCGTCCGCGAGACGTCCCGTATCGCTTGCGCGACGCCGCACGGCACCCGGCTCCTGTGAGCACGGCGTTAGAAGGCCGCCAGTGCTTCCTCCCTTGAGCTATAGATGTCGAACAGCTTGTTGAGTCGCGTGATCTTGAACACCTCGTATATCTGCGGACTGATGTCCGACAGCCGGAGTTCACCCTTGGCATCGGCGGTCTGGTGGTGCAGTTTGATCAGGATGCCGAGGGCGGCGCTGGACAAGTGTTCCACCCGTTCGAAACTCAAGAGAAGCTTGATCTTCGGCGTGTTCGTGATCAGGCTCGCGAGTTCATCGCCGATCTGCGAGATCGCCAACTCTTCGATGATCTTGCGGTCGGAAAACTCGACGACGCGGACGTCGCCCGAGTCCATCACTGTCAAATGTGGTGCATCTTCGGTCATACCGCGCAGCTCCTGCGACCGCCAAAGCTTGAAATAGCCCGCGAAAAGCATAAAGTCTACGTTGGCAAACGGGGGTGTCAACAGAAGCTTCAGGGGGGTTGGCGTCGATGATCCGATACAGGTGAATCGGCCCGACAGGCGGTCTTTCGAGCGCGACACATGGGTACCTAAACGATGCAACGTCTCGCCTGGGTGTTCCTCATCGCTTCGTGCGTCGTTCTCGCGTCGCCGGGTGAGGCGTTTGCCTGGGGGCCGGTGACGCACGTCGGGCTCGGGCACTCCGTGCTCGGTGGACTTACCGCTCTACCGATGGCTATCGCCGCGATTCTCGGTCGGCACCGAATGGCGTACCTGTACGGCACCATCGCGGCGGACTTCGTCTTCGCCAAGCGGCTCAGCCGCGTCAAGCAAGCCTGCCACCATTGGTCAACGGCGTTCAAGCTGCTCGACGCCTCGAACGAGGAAGCGGATCAGGCCTTTGCCTATGGCTACCTGTCGCACCTGGCGGCTGATACGATCGCCCACGGCAAATACGTCCCTCATCAAATCGCGGTCAGCGGCACGAGCATCAACTTCGGACATCTCTATTGGGAACTCCGCGCGGACGCTGCTGAGCCTGACGCCATGCAGAAGTTGCTCGAAGAGGTGATGGAGCACGACCATGCCCGGCACCACGACGCACTGGCCGACCACATCAAACATACGTTCCTCTCTTTTGACCTGAACCGGGTGTTGTTCGATCGGATGAACTCCGTGGCGGTACATCGGGGCTTCAGGCGGACGGTGCATATGTGGGGACACTGTTCGCGATGGTACTTGTCGCCCGAGCTGCTTGCGGGCTATCGGAACGAGTCCGTCGACAGGATCGTGTCCGTGCTGAGCGAGGGGCAGCGTTCGGCCGTGCTCCGCGAGGACCCCAACGGCACATCGGCGTTCATGCACCTTCGCGTGCGGCGGCGCGAGCTACGGCGTCTCCGACGGCGGGGTATACCGGTGGCCGGTCGAGTCCGCGAGGTGTCGCGATCGCTCGCGCCGCGCAAGACCTCCGCTCCCGACACGGAACGAACGAGCCTGTAGCCCGGAGTGTGCGAACACCGCGCCGGTACCGTTGCCTCGACGCTGCCGGCCTACTATCCTCTCGCGTCATGCCGCAATCCACTGATCATCAGACAGCGACCCACACAGCGCGGCAATTGGTGCGCCGCTTTGGGAGCTTCGCATGAACAGCGTGCTGATCGGCAGCGTCAGCTCGAGCGCGGCTGTGCTCGATGCGCTGATTCGAGCCGGCGTCACGGTCTCCGGCGTACTCGGGCTAGACGAGTCGCAAGCCGACCGCGTGTCGGACTATCGATCCCTCAAGCGGCAGGTCGAAGGTACGGACATCCCCTTCCAGTCGTTCGTCAAAGTGACCGAACCCGCCCTGGAAGAGTTCCTGCGCGCGAGTCAGCCCGATCTGCTGTGGGTCATCGGTCTGTCGCAGCTCGTGCCGGATCGACTCATCCGCTTGGCGCGGCATGGCGGTGTCGGCTTCCATCCGACGATGCTGCCGCGCGGTCGAGGGCGCGCGCCCGTGGCCTGGACGATCATCCTCGGCGAGCGTGCGGCCGCCACGCTGTTCCATCTGACCGATGAGGCGGACGCGGGGGACATTATCGCCCAGCGCGAAGTACCGGTACTGCCCGACGACTATTCCGAAGACTTGATCGCCCGGACGAATGAGGTGTTGGCGGAGCTCATCCACGAGCTGGCGCCGGGCATCAAATCCGGAACCATCCCATGTATTCCGCAGAACGATGATGATGCGACCTACTTCGGGAAGCGAACACCGGAAGACGGGCTGATCGACTGGTCGCAAACGACGGATGTGGTGTACCGTCTCGTGCGAGCGGCCGGCCGCCCTTATCCCGGCGCGTTCAGCTTCCTCGGCGAGCGGAAGCTGACCATCTGGCGGGCGGCTCCGGCGGTGGCGGCGACCGATTTTGGCGATGCGGAATGTCTTCACCGTGCCGGCACCGTGGTGCGCCAGGATGGTGAGCGAGGGATCATGGTCAGAACCGGCGACGGTGCGTTGTGGCTTACGGAAGTCGAGGGCGTGGACGCTGACGCGCTGGCGCTTGGCGTCAGGCTCACCGACGGAGCGTCATCCAAAGGAGGATAAGCGATGGCTAGCGTGCTGGTGATAGCGCCGCATCCAGACGATGAAGTCCTCGGCGTCGGCGGGACGGTACTCAAACATCTCGCCGGCGGTGACGCCGTTCACATCGCCATCTGCACGCGCGGCGAGGAATCGCGTTTCGGTGCTGAGCAAGTCGAGCGCGTCCAAGCCGAAGCGAGGGCCGTCCACGCGCTGCTCGGCGTCACGGGATCGACCTTCCTCGATCTGCCGGCTGCTCGGCTCGATACCGTACCAGGCACGGACATCAACGAAGCGATCGGCCGCGTGCTCGCGGGGGTTCGACCGGACGTTCTCTATGTGCCCCATCCCGGCGATGTCCATCGCGATCACCAGCTTGTCTTTCAATCCGTCATGGTCTGTTGCCGTCCGATCGGTGGCAGCGTTGCGCGGCGCATCCTCGCCTACGAGACCGTGTCCGAAACGGATTGGTATGCCGCTCCGATCACGTCGGCGTTTGTGCCGAACGTCTTTGTCGACATCTCCGACCACGTCGAGCGAAAGCTCGAGGCCTGTGCCATGTATGCGTCGCAGATCAAGCCCGCGCCGGACCAGCGGTCCATCCATGCCCTTCACGCACTCAGCGTCACGCGCGGCCACGCCATGGGGATGAAGCACGCCGAGGCCTTCATGTTGATTAGAGAGCTACGGGGTTAGTTCGATGGCGCGACTCAGCACGCGCCGCGGAGGAACGTGCCGAGCGTCCGCAGCAGGATCGTCATGTCCAGCTCGAACGACATGTGCTTGAGGTAGTACAGGTCGAATTGCAGCTTGCGCTTGGAGTCTTCGATGGACGCGCCGTAGCGGAAGCTGATCTGCGCCCAGCCCGTGATCCCGGGCTTGACCAGATGGCGTTCGGAATAGAAAGGGATCTTATCCGTGAGTTCTTCGACGATGTCTGGCCGCTCGGGGCGCGGGCCGACGCTCGACATCTGCCCCGCCAGCACGTTGTAGAGCTGCGGCAACTCATCGAACCGGGTTTTCCGAAGGATTCGCCCGACGCGCGTGGCCCGCGGGTCGTTCGGCGATGCCCACACGCTCTTTCCGTTCTCCGCGTCGACGCGCATCGTCCTGAACTTGTGGAACTTGAAGACGCGTCCGTTTTGGCCGACGCGGTCCTGCGAATAGAAGACCGGCCCGCCGTCACACAGCTTGACCGCCAGTGCGATCAGCGGCCAAAGCGGAGCACTGATGCATAAGCAGACAGCCGACGTGACCAGATCGAAGATGCGCTGCATCGTGCCGTGCCGATCGCAGTGGACCTTCAGGTCCGCGAAGAGGAACCAGGCCGGCGTGATCTCGTCCACCAGAATCTGCCCGGCCGCCTTCTCGTAGAAGATGGCCTCGTTCGTCACGCGACATCCGTGCTGCAGGGACGGCACGATCCACTCCATCACGGCTGCGTCTTTCGCCGCGTCCGCGCCGATGACGATATCACTGATCTGGTGCTGATTCAGGTGGGGGATCTGAGTCACGACCTCGCCGACGAAGTTCCGGTCCTTGGTGTCGCCGGGAGGTTCATTCGGCGTGGTCGCGTAGCCGGCGAGGCGGTATTCGCTGAGCAGGCCACCCTGTTGCGCACGCTGGAACGAATCGAATAGCGCTCGACTACCCACGACGAGAAGCCCTCGCGGCACGCTGTGGATTGCGTGGCATGCGGCCAGGCGAATGAGGGTGCCGATCGTGACTACCGACGCCATCGTAAGGCCGGCGACGCGGCGACTGACCGTCGAATACATGACCACATAAATCACGGCATATGCCAGGACCGTGGCCGTACCCACCGTCAGCAGCACCCGGGTCAGGATGCGCGACCGGCTCAGCAGCGTTTCCCGTTCGTAGAGGCCGAATACCAGGCTGGCCATGGTCATCGAGAAGGCGAAGACCGCGCAGGCTTGCCATAACGCAATGTGCGGCGTGGCCTGCATCTCGGGCGGCGGGAAGATGATGAAGCCGACATAGACCGTCAGGAGAAGCACGCTCAGGTCGGCGACAAGCCACGAGGCGGCGGAAAGCCCCATGAGCGAACGCCCGATAAAACGCGACACTCGCTCGCCAAATGGCTGAAGATCCCGATCTGCCGGGACGGCGTGTGGGCGGGCGGGTTGTCCGATCACGGGCATGCTGACGCCGGCTGCGTCCATACCCGATGCTATCTGGGCGCACATACATCGCTCCACAGTTACGTCCGGTAGTCCATCGGTCGGCCCGCGCCGCCGCGTGAGTTATCGGTAAGCAGCGGGAGGGGGAAGTTTCACGGCTCGACAGGGCCGATAACACTCATCGCCCGATAACGTCGGCCGGCCCCAACGCCGCTCGAACACCACCGGTTTTTTGGGACAGCGGACTCGATTGTGACCCGATATCCCAAGCGATGAATACGGAAATCCCGCGCGACTACGATCGAAGTTCACTCCGAGCATGCTCGGGGCATCATGGCTCCGCGCCCCGGCCGCTGCGGCGGTGGGGGGCGGTGTGTGGTGCCGCCATGGCAGGCCTGGCGCTGTCCGGCTGCGCCCAGCCGCTCGGTAAGGCCTGGACGCCGCAGCCTCGGGTGCAGTGGGACCACATCGCGACCCAGCCGATACCGGCGCCCGCGACGGGGTACAAGATTCTCGTGCCGCAGCCCACCAGCGGGCTCTTTCCGGCACGCCTGAGTGTCAGCCGGATGGCCTTCATGCCGGAAGACGGACCGCACCGCGGCAAGGCGGCTTCGGTCGACGCACCGATGGTCGGCGAACTCTGCCTGATACGCGACCCACGCAACGAGTTCCTTCAGTGGAACACTGCGCTGGATGATCAGATGGCGATCAGCGAAGTGTTCCCGATCGCCCAGCGCGATCTCGGAGGCGCTGCGACCACGTCGGAGCGCGTGGTCGCCGCCATGGACGCGCTCGGCGGAGGCTTGGGGCTCGTCTACGCCTTCAACGAACTGAGTGAACACGAGTCGGAGATGATCGGTACGCTCTACGAGAC
>JAJDDX010000156.1 GCA_029260055.1 Phycisphaerae bacterium | reverse complement strand
TCGCTGTGGTCGCTGGAAGACGTCGAGCGGCGGCGGCCTCCTCACCGGCCGCCTCTTCCGCCAATCTTAACTCGATTCCAACAAGATGGGGCATTTCGACCGCTAGGGAACGAGCCTCCGGGATCGCCGCGGCAAGTCGCCTCACCGCGTCGGCTTCCGCCTTCGCTGCGAGCTGACCATAGCTGACGTGGACAAAAACGAGCTTCTGTTCGGTGCCGAGACAGCCCGATGCCGCAGCACCCTTCAGACCTCCACCCGTCAGAACAATGATGGTTGACACGCTAGAAGCCTCCGGTCGCAGCTGGGAAGAGGGGCGCCCAGGGCCGAAACGCCGCCCCCGGAACGCTCTCTATCGGGATATCGGCAAGCCCGGTGGCGTGCGGCGACCCAAACTATGGCCGCCAGCACTCGCGTTGGCCCGAAACTTGCATAGGCGTGTCAGAAAGACCCGGTCTTGCCGAACCAGTGAACGATCATCAGGGAGCCTTCAATGCCTGAAATCCGCCCCTTCAAAGCCATACGTTTCGACCACAGCCGGACTCAAGGCGATCTGTCGGCTCTTCTCGCCCCGCCCTACGACGTGCTCGATCAAGCCGACAAGGACGCCCTGTCCGCCAAGGACAAGCACAACATCGTCGGGATCGACCTGCCGCACATTCCGCCGAAATCAGCCGGCCCGCCGGAGGCCTACCAGGCCTCTGCCGCGGCGCTGAAGGCCTCCCTGGACGACGGCACGATGGTTCGCGAGGCTCAGCCGGCCCTCTACCTCTACCACCAGGTATTCGAACTCGGCGGCCGCATGTACACGCGGCGGAAGTTCATCGCACGCGTGAAGCTCGCCCCCTTCAGTGAAGGCACCGTACTTCCCCACGAACGGACCTTCGGCGGCCCCAAGGAAGACCGCCTCGCCCTGATGAAGGCGACCCGCTGTCAGTTATCCCCGATCTTCGGGCTCTACACTGACCCGGATAACAAGATCGGGGCGGCCTTCGCGCCGTTTTCCACGACGCCGCCCGATGCCGTCGGCACATTGGATCGCGTCGAGAACCGAACCTGGATCGTCACCGACGAAAAGGCCATCCGCGGCGCGTGCGAGTACCTCGCCAACCAGAAGATCTACATCGCCGACGGCCACCACCGCTACGGCACCGCCCTGCTCTATCGCGACTGGCTGGCTGAGCAAGAGGGCGGGTCGCTGCCGGACGACCACCCGGCCAACTACGTGATGTTTGTCCTGGCGAGCATGGACGACCCGGGCTGTCTGATCCTTCCGTACTACCGCGCATTAGCCGGCGTGGACTTGGATACCGTACTTGCCTCATGGTCCACCGGCACCGAGCCGGCCGGCAGCGCCGAAGAGGCCGACATCGTGCTGTGGGATGGCGATACCGGCAGAAGCGTGCCACTGCGGTTTTCGGATCGTGCCAAGCTCAAGGCACTAGAGCCCGACCAGTGCGGCCCGTGGTACAAGCTCGACTATGCCTACCTGCACCGGTATCTGATCGAGGAGTTGCTGACCGGCACGCTGTCCGCCGACCCGCAGGTGCGTTACGTCAAGTCGGAGGAAGACGCCAAGCTGACGGCTTCACAGGAAAAGGGCGTCGCGCTGCTGATCAAGGCCACGCCCATGGCACACCTTCGCGCGGTATCCGAGGCGGGCGGCCTGATGCCGCAAAAGAGCACCTACTTCTATCCCAAGCTCGCGACGGGCGTGACGATCAATCCGCTGGAGTAAGACATCGCATCGGGCTCTACCTGTAGGGTCCGCTGTGCGGTCCTCGGATTCGCTCTGGTCCGCACAGCGGACCCTACGAAACTACTTCTATCCCAAGCTCGCCACCGGCGTAACAATCAACCCGCTCGAGTAGGTCGGGCTTAAGCCCGACACGCCTACTTGCTTTCGAAGTACTTCGCCGCGGCCTCCCGTGCGGGATAGGTCGCGACGATGCGCTCCTCGATTTGCGACCTCAATCGCTCCACATCGGATTTGTTCCGAAACACGCCGGATATCTTCAGGTCGTGCCCTCGATCCGTCCGCGACACCTGGACAGTGCGATACCACACGGCCCTGACCGGCTCCGCCAACGATTTCCACGGGATCAACCCCGTCCGCTCGTTCGGCAGGTGAACATAGAGGCCACCGGGGAGAACCACCGCCAACAGTCCGCGCCGATAGAGTCTCCACTCCCGCGCGACGAATACCGAGATCGAAACCATAGCCAACACCCCAATCACCATTCCGACGGTGCGACTCCCGCCGGATACGACATCAAACGTGAAACGACCCGCGAGCCACAGCGCCACGCCGACTCCGGCCATGGTGAGGTACGGCAGCTTGCCGTGCCCGTAGGCTTGGCTCTTATCGTCATACGGTAATCCGCATTCCGGGCAGACATGATTCGCCGGCAGGCCGGTGAGCGAATAGTCGCATTGGGGACACTTGTCGAGCATGGTTCGATTCTCGCTGCGGCTGTAGGTCGGGCTCGGCCCGACGCGGGTCCGCTACGTTCCCTCTTCGGCGCGCCGTTCCTTCTGCCGGTTGATCTCGACAGCGCATCGACGCGCTTTGCGCGACCCGCCGAGTTTGTCGACGTGGAACACTACAGCCGGGCCGTCGTCGGTCCGTTGCACCTCGAACGTCGGCGTGATCATGCGACACTTTGCACGACGGATCGAATCCCACGGAACCACGGACCCCAGCTTACCGCGCAGGTTGAAGACGACCCCGCGCGCATTCATGACGATCCGTACGCCGTGTGAGGCCGACCTCAGCGCAAGATAGAGTTCAACCGCCAACGCCACCCCGAGTATGCCCACGAAAAGTAGATCGCGCGACCACCACCACACAATCGCAGCAAGGGCCGTTCCCGCCCATAGGTTGCCTACGTGGCGCCGACTCATGCTCGGCTTGATACACACCGTCAGTTCGTCGTACTCGAGCCCGCACTCGGGGCAGACGTGGTTGGTGGGCAGACCGGTGAGCGAGTAATTGCATTGGGGACACTTACTCAGCACGCTTGAACCCCTGTTCCGCGCACCAACGAGCGTAGGCCTCGTCGGGCGACTCGGCTGAAGGCTCCCCGGCCACCTCACCGGCAGGGATTCGCTCTTGAATCTGTTTCACCATCCGTTCGGCGTCAGCGCGGCCCTTGAACACATCCGCCACAAGCAGTGGTAGCGCCGAGTCCCTTCGCTTTATCGCGATGTTCCCGAGAGTCCAGTTGGTCTGAGGGGCGGATAACAACTCCCACTCGTACAACTTGCCCGGTTTCCCATATGGCCGGACGAACAACCCGTTAGGTAAGACCGCGGCCACCGAACCGCGCCGATACAAACGGAAACCGCGCCACATGCTCCAAGCGGTCACGACGAAGAGGACCACAACTATCACGGTTCTGTTCCAACTCGTCCAAAACGGTGGAGCGCCGCGGGCCATGACAATCAACACAAGCGGCAAGCCCGCTAGCAGGCCCGGCAGGCCGCCACCGTACCATACGCGGCGTGCATACCGTTCACTTCGTTCGTCATATGGCAGAGCGCATTCCGGGCAAGCATGATTCGCCGGCAGGCCGGTGAGCGAGTAGTTGCATTGGGGACACTTATCGAGCACGATGGGATTGTATGGCGGGAGTCGGCTGGGTTCTACACATCCTCACTGCGCGGCTGGGAGCCGGGAAGGTCGTCGGGCGTCCCACGACGGCGTTCGGTTTCAACGATGCGCATTTCGATTTGCGCGGCGAACCGCTGGGCGTCGTCAATCCGGTTGAATACATGGCCTATGAAGTGAGTTCGCGATGAATCACGGATCGGCAGTTCGATCCCAGGGCCCGCGGTCACTTGCACCGGCACAGCAAGCGCGTGCCATGGGATCATCTTCTCCGGCAGCCCGGCAGGGCGAAGCATCAGGCCCTCCGGGAGCACTGCGGCGATGTGCTCGCGGCGGCGAGTCCGCAGCGCTTGAACGAAGATCACGAAAGCACTGGCCAACATCATCGCCCCCCCAAACACCGCCAGGCGACGGCTGCCGAACAGCATCCCCGCCATCAGGTGCCAGCCCTCCAGGGCCAGGACTGGGGCGACACACAACATGACTGTCCGGCACCACGACGGCTCGCGCTTTCGATAGACGTAGCTCCGCTCATCGAACGCCAATCCACACTCCGGGCAAGCATGATTGGCCGGCAAGCCGGCAAACGGGTAGTCGCATCTTGGACACTTATCGAGCACGGCGGGATTGTACTCTCATGGCCGGCCGCGATCTAGAGTTGGCCGTTTGGCAGTGTGAGTTCGTATGGCAGTCGAAGGGAGGCGCAAGAGGCTGTATGAATCAACACTGGTGGGCCAGCCACCAGTGGCGCCCGGCGTCGGGCGAAGCCCGACCTACGTGTGCTAGAATTGGCCGGTTGGCAGTAGGTCGGGGCCGCCCGACACACTGTCACGCAAGGCGCCGGATGGCAAACCCTGCGTCTTCTGGAACCAACCGAATAGTGTCAACTCCAAGGGCCTCGGCGATTCTGTCGGGACAAGCGTCCTCTAGTGGAAACCCGACGACACGGATGGCATCCCAAGACGATGGGGCCCCATACTCATCGTGGTGTTCGTCGATCGCCCCCAATAGCTGGTAGAAGGTCTCGTTCGGTTCTTCGCATTCGTCGAAAGTGGTAACGCCCTTCAATGGCGAGTAGCTCTCCGCTTCGCGATCCCAGACCGCTTGGGCAAGCGCCCTGTTGTGGTCTGACCCGACGAGCCAAACATGCGCCCGGCGCGAGGAAGCCCAGAGGTCTCCGGAGAAGCACTTGTCTAGAATGAAGAAGACACCATGGCTACTCATTCGATACCTGCCCGGTAATCGTCTTCCAGCCTCATGCTTCTGGATTGCGGTGCCGTCTGGCGGAACCCGACCTACACGTCGAGGTTCTTGACGTTCGTCGCGTTGTCTTCGATGAAGCGGCGGCGCTGTTCGACGTTCTCGCCCATCAGCAAGCGGAAGATACGATCCGCTTCGCGGGCGTCGATGTCGGCCTGCTCCAAGTCCGTCGAATCCTCGGAGACGACCACCCTAAGCAGCGTGCGCCGCTCGGGGTCCATCGTCGTCTCCCACAGTTCGTCGGAGTTCATCTCACCCAGACCCTTGAAGCGTTTGACTTGCAGGCCGCCGCGGCCCATCTCGCGGACGCCCGTCGCCACGTCGGCGAGGTTGTCGAGCTCGACCACGTCGCCGTCGACCGGTTTTAGCACGTACTTGGCCGGCGGCAGTTCGCCGGTTACGTCTTCCTCGCGCGTCAGGAACAGATCGCCGATGGGCAAGCCGAGTTCCTCGATGCGCTTGATGATCTCGTCGAGCACGCGGCACTCAGCCAGTTGATAACGCACGATACGGTGCGGTGACAGATCGGTGTCACCGTTGCGACCGTTCTCCGCCTGGGCGAGCAGCACGTGCCGCGCTTCCATCACCTCGACGTCGCCGTGAGCGGTCGATTCGCCGGCCTTCAGCTCGGTCAAATCGGCATCGGTGTAAAGGTATCGCCGCTCGGGCTTCTCCTGTTCCGGGCGGAAGATGTGGACGAGCATCTTCGGCAGGCCGTGCTCGGCGTGGCGATGCTCTTCGACGAGTTGTTGGAACTCGATGCCGCGTCTGGCGAGCACTTTGATCTGCATTTCGAGTTTGTCGAGTGCCCGGCACAGTTCGCCGAGTTGCTCGCTTTCGACTATGCGCGGCTCGCCGCCGTTTTCGCTCACGAGCAATATCGTGCCGCCGAGGCCGAGCTGCGCCAGCTTGCTGTTCAGCGCCCGGTCATCGATCAGATAGTCGATGTGCTTGCCTTTTTTCACCTGATAGAGCGGCGGCTGGGCGACGTAGATTCTGCCATCTTCCAGCAGTGGCCTCATGTGTCTAAACAAGAAGGTCAGCAGCAGCGTGCGAATGTGCGAGCCGTCTACGTCGGCGTCGGTCATGATGATGAGCCGGCCATAACGACACTTGGACGAATCGAACTCCTCCTTACCGATGCCGCAGCCCACGGCGGAGATGAGCTTGGTGATTTCGTCGTGGGCGAGCATCTTGTCGACGCGAGCTTTTTCGACGTTGAGGATCTTACCCTTGAGCGGAAGAATCGCCTGCGTGAACGAGTCGCGCCCTTGCTTGGCGATACCGCCGGCCGAGTCACCCTCCACCAGGTAGAGTTCGGTCGTTTCGCGGTCCTTGCTGCGGCAGTCCCATAGCTTGCCGGGAAGGCCGCCACTGCTCAGGGCGCTCTTTCGTGACAGCTCGCGCGCTCGCCGCGCCGCCTCTCTCGCCTGTGCCGCCTGGACGCCCTTTTGAATAATCTTCTTCGCGTCGGCGGGGTGCTCCTCGAAGTAATTCGCCAGGCGCTCGTTCAGCAGTTGTTGCAGGAAGGTTTCGACTTCGGGGTTGAGCAGTTTCACCTTCGTCTGGGCTTCGAACTTCGGATCGTGCAGCTTGACCGAAGCGATGGCTATGAGCCCTTCGCGCCAATCATCGCCGCCGATGTTGACCGTGCCCTTGATCAGGTTGTTCTTTCTAGCATAGGCGCTGGCGACGCGAGAGACGGAGGTCTTAAGCGCCGACAGATGGGTCCCGCCGTGTACGTTGTGGATGTTGTTGGCGAAGCAGAGCAGGTTTTCCTGGTACGCGTCGGTAAAGAGCAGCACGACCTGGGCGCTCAGGCCGCCCTCGGCGCCGGCTCCTTTGATGAAGATCGGATCCTTGTGGAGCCACTCCGCACCGCCGGCGAGATGTGCCACGAAGTCCTTGAGGCCGTCGGTATAGTGGAACTCGGCCTCCTTGCCGCTTCGATCGTCGATCAGGCGGATGCGCAGTCCGTCGTTGAGGTAAGCGAGTTCTCTAAGGCGGCTATGTAGTGTTTCGTACTTGAAGTCCGCCCCCTCGAAGAGGTTCGGGTCGGGCTTGAACTCGATGCTCGTCCCGCTCTTATCTGACTCCGATTCGACTCGCAGTTCCTGCGTGGTGTCGCCCCGCGCGAACCGCATCGTGTGCTTCTTGCCTTCACGGTCGACCTCGACGCGAAGCCACTCGCTCAGCGCGTTGACCACACTGACGCCCAGGCCGTGCAGACCGCCGGAGACTTTGTAGCTCGAGCTGTCGAATTTTCCGCCGGAGTTGAGGACGGTCATGACGATTTCGAGCGCCGGACGGCCGTCAAGCTTCGGGTTCTCGTGCTTCATCGGGCCGACGGGAATGCCGCGTCCGTTGTCCACGACCGTGCAGCTACCGTCCGCATTGAGGCGGACCAGGACGGTATCGCAAAACCCTTCGAGCGCTTCGTCGACCGCGTTATCGACAACCTCATAGGCAAGGTGGTGCAGGCCGGCCGAGCCGACTCCCCCGATGTACATGCCGGGGTTCTTTCGAACCGCGTCAAGACCCTCCAGGACAGTGATGCTCGATTCGTCGTAGTGTCTTTCTGTCACAACCGTTTCACTCATTGCTTTCCAAAGCCCGATCGTAGAGGTCCATCTACTGGTTTCCCCGCCTTACCGGCCAGGCCCTTGTCGTGTTCGTACTTCGTGCCGCGTCGCGTCCGTCCGCCTCCGTGGGGCTCAGCGAGATCCCAACTCCCGCTTTGCCATACGCAAACGCAATCCGTGAAACCGCTCGGTGGCCGTCGCCCCTGCAAAGAGCGTGCGTAAGCGGCGCGAGCCAGCGCATCTGCATCGCACTGACCAGGGACGCCTGATCCACATGAATCAACGCCATCCGGCCGCGTACCTGCGCCACCCGGCAATGGGCGCGGAACTCATCGTCAACCACTTCGGCGACGGCCGCCGCGACCTCTCTCAGCGGCCCGTCGTCGCTCGCTTGCTCCGCCAGGCGCTGCACCAGCGCCGCGATCGGCCGCACGCGATCCGCGCGGCTGCGGTTTCGTTGGACCCAGTGAAGTCTTCGTTCCTGTGACATCGCCGTGATGCTAGGTTATGCCGAGGTCAGGTTGACCGGCATCACCACATACAGGAAACCGTCTTGCGCTCTGAGCACGCCCGGCCGATTCGCCTCTTTCAGCGACAGCGTAATCTCGTCCGTGTGAACCGCTCGAAGCACGTCGAGCAGGAACACGGGGTTGAACCCCACTTCCAGCGGCTCGTGCTTGAATTCAACGGGGATCGAGACGGTGGCCTCTCCCTGCTCCGGAGCGCGGCTCGATATTGTCAGGTCGCCTTCCGAGAAGGCCAACCGCACGCCCTTCGATTCCTCGTTGGTTAGCAGGGAGGCCTGCTTCAGCGCGGAAAGGAACTCCGCCGTTTTCAGCATCGCAGTTCGGTCACAATCCGCCGGGACCACGTCGCGATAGTTCGGGAAATGGCCTTCCACCAACGACGTGCCGATCACGGCGCCGCCCAGCGTGATGAACGCCTGGTTGGCCGTCAGCTTGACCGCCACAGCGGTCGCCCCCTCGACCGAAAGCCGGCTCAGGACCGAGAGTGCTTTGACCGGCAGAATCGCTTCGGTCACGGCCGGGCTTCCTTTGCCGGCGGTGAATTTGTCATGCGCGACAGAGAGGCGACGCCCATCGGTGGCGGCAAGGGTCAATTTGTCCCCGTCGATCTCCCAAAGCACGCCATTGATGGCGTACCGCGTGCTCTCACGAGCGGCTGCCAGCGATGTCCACTCGACGAGGCGCTGAAGCACGTCGCGTTCGATCGTGAAATCCGCTTCGCCCTCCATCGCCGGCACGGGCGGGAAATCGCCCACATCCTGAGTGACAATCTGGAAATGGCTGCCCGAGCCTCGGATGTGCAACTGGGTAGCGTCCGTTTCCGCCCCCAACAGTTCATCCCGGCTCTCTCGGACGATGCGCGCCAACGTATCCGCGTTGACGACACTGTCACCGGGTTCGTCGACCTCAACCTGCGTAACCGCGCAACGCAGCGAGAGCTCGAGATCCGTCGCGGACAACAGCAGCACGTCGGCCTTGGCCTCGAGCCGAACACACTTGAGGATTTCCTTCGGGGTCCGAGCCGCCGCGACCGAACAGATCGCCGCAAGCGCGTCGCCCATTTCCTGGCGATTGAATCGAAGCTTCATGCTAGACTCGCTGCTTTCTGACAATAAGAGTCAACGTGTTCCTAGTAGTAATCCTATTATCTAAATCATAGCTATAGCAGTAGGAGCCGTTAGAACCGTGAACTCCGCAAGCTCGAAGCGCGCAACCTCGTACGGCACGGGAGGCTAGCGATCGGCCAGCGAGAGTTCCTCCGTGTGTAGGCTGTGATGAACTCTGTGAAGCCGCAGCTTGAATCCAACACCCTACACGGCGGCGGTACTGGGCGTTGGCCAAAGCTCGGGAACCGACAGCCTGACAAACGGGTTCTACAGCACTACTAACGTGCATTCTTCACCTCACGCGCGATGGCGTCAAGCTGAGACGCTAGTTGCGAGTCTTCCTCGATCGCCTGGCTTATCGCCCGGCTGGCGTGCAAGACAGTTGTATGATCGCGTCCGCCGAAGTAGCCGCCGATCTCCTCGAGACTGTGGGGCGTCAGCTGCCGGGCGAGGTACATGCAGACGTGACGGGGCAGCGTGACGGCCTTGGACCGCTTTCTGCCCTGCAGGTCGGCCACTTTGACCTGGAAGCGCTCCGCCACGATCTCGATAATGGTCGGAATGCGGACGGGTTGGTCCGCCAGCGAGCCCAGCGTCTCCTCCGCGAGTTCGAGCGTGATCGGTGTGCCCAGCGTCTGGCTCATGGCGTCCAGCTTGACTAAGGCGCCCTCCAACTCCCGGATGTTCGCCTCGATTCGGCTCGCCACGAAGCGGATCGCATCCTCCGGCACCTCGATGCAGCGGAGCTTGGCTTTCTTTCGCAAGATCGCCATCCGCGTTTCGAGGCAAGGCCGGTCCAGCAATGCCACAAGCCCCGAATTGAAACGGCTGACGAGCCGTTCTTCCAGGCTCGGTATCTCTGACGGCGAGCAGTCGGCCGACAAGATGATCTGCCGATGCGACTGGTGCAGCGTGTTGAACGTGTGGAAGAACTCCTCCTGGCTTCGTTCGCGCTCGGCGAGGAACTGGATATCATCGATGACCAGCACGTCCACATGCCGGTAGCGATAGCGGAACTGGTGCAAAGCTCCGTGCTCAACCGCTTCCATGAAGTGGTTGATGAACGTCTCGCAGGAGATGTAATGATACTGGCTGCTCGGGTCGCGCTCGCGAGCCGTGTGGCAGATCGCCTGCAACAAGTGCGTCTTGCCGAGCCCAACCGGACCGTAGGCGAAAAACGGGTTGTACGCCCGTCCGGGGTCCTCCGCGACGGCGACGGCCGCCGCATGGGCGAGGCGGTTGCACGGGCCCGTCACGAAGTTGTCGAACGTATAATCTGGGTTCAAGACGAGCTGGTCGTCACCGCTACCGAAACCGGCGCCGGTCTGAGCCGCCGGGTCCTCCTCGGCCGCGTGGAAGTCGACCGTGACGAGTCTTCCCGTCGCGGCCTGCGCGGCTTCGACGAACGCCGCCCGACAACACTGCTCCAGATAACGAGATTGAGCGGTGTTCCGCGCCTGCACAACCATCGTCCCGCCATCGACTTGCGCCAACTCCAAGTCAGAGAACCAACCGCGCACGACGTCCGGATGAGTCATCCGGACCTGTGCGAGAAGGTCATCCCAGAGCGTCGAAGGAGTGGTCGCCATCCGTGTTTCCGTAAGCGCCGAGAAGGCGCATATCGCCGGACCCCCCCACGGGTAGCACCGGCCTGGTCGATGATTGTAACTCTAGGCCTCGTAAAGGCTTACGGGAAAGGCCCACGCCTCTGCGCCGAGCCAACCATTCTACTCGAAACGACCCGACACGCTAGCGCAAAAACGTGGATTATGCCGATGAGGTGCCTGTGAAAAACCAGCGCGCGCGGTGCGGCTGAGCCGGACGACGCGCGCGCACCGACAACGGATGCGGTAGTTGTACGACTTGCCGGCGCAGCTAAGATGCATCCGTCGTCGGGGGCTACCCACCACGTATACGGAGTGCCAAGGATGGCAGCCGAACCGCCGGGGCTAGCGGCGCAGCCGTGCGAGTCCCAACTAACCCTGGAATTCCCCAAAGCGGGTACCGGTGCAGAAGTCATGGCCAAGAAGGTACAGAGTGACTCCGGCTCCAGCCGGACGCCTAAGGCGGTGCCAAAGCGGGCGAAGGCCCCGGCTCGCAGGGCTGCGACGGCCGAGACGATGGCCAAGCAGCAACGGGAGATCTCCGTCTCCGAGTTCTTCGCCAAGAACCGCCACCTGCTCGGCTTCGACAACAAGCGCAAGGCACTGCTCACGACCGTCAAAGAGGCGGTCGACAACAGCCTCGATGCCTGTGAAGAAGCCGGCATCCTGCCCGATCTCGATATCAAAGTGCGTCAGACCAACGTGGATCGCTTCCGCGTCTCCGTGCGCGACAACGGGCCCGGCATCGTCAAGCAGCAGATTCCGAACGTCTTCGGTAAGCTCCTGTACGGATCGAAGTTCCACCGCCTCAAGATGTCGCGCGGCCAGCAGGGCATCGGCATCAGTGCGGCCGGGATGTACGGGCTGATCACGACGGGCAAACCGATCCGGATCATCAGTCGCACGTCGAGCCGGGCTGAGGCGCACATGTATAAGCTCGCCATCGACACCAAGAAGAACCGCCCCGACATCATCGCGGACGAGACCGTCGAAGTGGATTGGGCTCATGGCACGGAGGTCACGATCGAACTCCAGGCCGGCTACAACCGCGGGCGCCAGAGTGTCGACGAGTACCTCGAGTTAACCGCGATCGCCAACCCGCACGCTCGGTTCGTCTATCACCCGCCGGCCGGCGAGATAGTCGAGCTGCCCCGCGGCACCGAGACGCTGCCGGATGAAACGGTCGAGATCAAGCCACACCCGTATGGCATCGAACTCGGCACACTGATGAAGATGCTCAAGGAGACGAAGGCCCAAAAGCTCGGGGCTTTCCTGACCACCGAGTTTTCGCGCGTCTCGAGCATCGTGGCCAAGAAGGTGTGCGAGAAGGCCAACGTCACAGCGGCTACGTGGGTCAACTCCGTGACACCGACGGTGGCTCACGCGCTCTACGACACGCTGCAGGGGACCAAGCTCAAGGCTCCGTCCACCAACTGCCTGGCACCGATGGGCGCCGAGGCGATCCTGACAGGCCTGCTGAAGGGCATCAAGGCGGAATTCTACACCGCGAGCACCCGTCCGCCGAGCGTCTACCGCGGCAATCCGTTCCAGATCGAGATCGGCTTGGCCTACGGCGGCGACCTCGGCTCGGATCACCGAGACGGCGACGGCGAAGGTGACGAAAACGGCAACGGCAGGCGCGGGCCGGGCCAGGCGAAGGTCATCCGTTTCGCCAATCGCGTGCCGCTGCTGTATCAACAAAGTTCATGCTGCGCGTTCAAGTCCGTGCTCGATACGAAATGGAACAACTACAGCATTTCGCAGTCGTCAGGCACGATGCCGGCTGCCCCGATGGTCATCTTCGTTCACATGGCCAGCGTGTGGGTGCCGTTTATCTCCGAAGGTAAGGAGGCGATCGCCGACTACGACGAGATTCGTAAGGAGATGAAGCTCGGTATTGCGGAGTGCGGGCGTCGACTCGGTATTCTGCTGCGGCGCAAGCGAAAGCGCGCGGCCCATACGAAGCGTCGCGACGTGTTCACGCGTTATATCGACGAAGTGGTCGAAGCCACGCGGGCGATCACGGCGATCAACAAGGCGGAGTTCCGCGGCAAGTTGATTGAGCTGTCCAAGGACTACACAGCCCAGGCGGACCTCGAGTTCGACGAGCACGGCAAGGTCATCAAGAAGCAAAAGCACCCGGGCAACGAGCTCGGCCTGGAAGACACTATCGTGGTCGACCGGGACGAGGAACCGCCCGCGCCGCAGACCCTCTTTGTCGACCACGAGCCACTCGCGAAGAAGAAGACTTCCAAGAGGCCGAAAGGCAAGGCCGTCAAGGCCAAGAAGAAACGGAAACGGAAATAGGCACGCGGGGGGAGCCGCCCTCCCTCTCGAACGTCGTGAACACGGTCTGCGGACCGTAGCGCGCCGCGGTAGGAAACTGGAACCGTTCGGTGGAGCAACCGAACCCCGGAGGGGTGATCGAATGTAGCCCACGGCGTAAGCCGTGGGACGGAGGGGTACGGTGAGAATAGAGCCCCGTAGGGGCGAAACAGAGTCGGGGGTAGCGAAGGAAGAAAGCCGGGACCGTGGGACATACGTTCACCAAGCTCCTTGTTCACTGCGTGTTCTCGACCAAGGATCGCCGGCCATTCTTGACGCCCGATGTTCGCAAGCGGTTGTTTAAATACATCGGAGGGATTCTGAGCGGCCGCGACATCGAGCTGTGTGCGGCGGGCGGTACTGAAAACCACGTGCATCTGCTCCTCGGGATTCCGGCTACGGGCTCCGTGGCGGATGCCATGCGTTTGGTCAAAGCCAACAGCTCGAGATGGCTTCGTGAGACGTTCGTTGCGCTGGCCGATTTCGGCTGGCAGACGGGCTACGCCGCGTTTAGCGTGAGTTGTTCCGCACGCGATGATGTCATCCGGTACATCGGTAACCAGGAGGAGCACCATCGCCGGCGGAGTTTCGAAGACGAGTTTCGTGAATTCCTGGCGCGCCACGAGTTCGCGTTTGACGAGCGATACGTGTGGGATTGAATGAGTGCCGCCCCTACGGGGCTCTTCGAGCTGGCGCCACGCGTTGCCCCACGGCTTACGCCGTGGGCTATTGACTGCCGCCCCTCTGGGGCTGCTCGAGGCGAGGTTAATGGCGAAGAAAGCAAAGAAGACCGCAAAGAGCACCAAGGCGCGGAGCGCGGGCGCGAAGACCAAGCGATCCGGCAAGGGCCGCGATGCCTCGCCGAAGCTCGAAGCGATGGCCAAGGCCGTCGTGGCGCAGGCGGACCGCGATCAAGACCCGGCACTGCAAATCCCAACGCGCGCACTCAGCAATATTGCCTACAACGAGAAGACGCGCCACATCGAAATGGGCGACTCGAAGCAGTCGCGCAGCTTCTTCAACTACGGTCAGGCCAAGCGGTTCATGCAGACGATGCTCGTGGCGTCGAAGTGCAAGGAACTCATCGACCGAGGCAAGACCGCCAGCATTCGGCAGATCTACTACCTCAGCAAGCACACGATCAAGGGCACCAACGAGAAGACCTTCGACGACCAGGCTGAGTCCGATCCGGTCATCGAAGACCTCGAGGCCTCGATCGAAGCCCTGCGCGAAGAGCTGCACGTCTTCGCCAGCAACCGCGGCAACCTGGCCGGCCCGATCGTGCTGGTCGACGACGGCAACACGCTGGACTGCGCAGCCATGGGCAGTGCGGGCTACGCTGTGCCGAGCATCGTCGAAGAGGACGTGATCCAATTCAAGAAGTGCAAGGCAAAGTTCATCCTGCATGTCGAAAAAGACACCGTCTGGC
>JAJDDX010000155.1 GCA_029260055.1 Phycisphaerae bacterium | reverse complement strand
ACCGACCAGTAGGTCGTCAGCGGCGCAACGTTCGACATGATGTTTTCCCACAATCCGGTGGCGCGATCCCAGCGGTAGGCACCGGCCTCGGTGGCGGCGTAGATATCGCCTGTGTTGGCGGCATAGGCTATGTCGTAGATCATGGTCGCGGGAAGGCCCACCGCCTCGGCGAAGAAGTTCTGTCCGCCGTCAACCGAGCGGACGACCCCGGCTGTGCTGTATCCCGAGCCGCCGACTGCCACCTCCATGGCATCGTTGGGGTTCACGTCGATCGTATTGCCGTAGAAGTAGTGCGGCGAGGGTGCGGTGTCCCTGCTTTCCGTCCAGTTCACGCCCAGGTCGCTCGAGAAGAAGAGTTTGCCGGCGTCCGTGACCGCGTAGGCTCGCGTCGGCTCGGACGGCGCGGTCGCCATGGCCGAGAGGTAGCTGCCGCCATCGACCAAGAAATCGTAAGCCGAGTGGACGACCGGGTTCCAGTTGTTGCCCGAACGCACGTAGCGATAGAGCAGGTCCCCACAGAAGAAGCACTCGTTCGCGTCAAGCGGATGGGCGACAACCGGCGGCAGCCAGGAATGAGCCGAACCGTCGGGGAATCCGGCCGTGTGCAGCGCCGGATTCAGCGCCCCTGTCTGGATGAGGGTGAACCCGGGGTAGGTCGAATAGACGATATCGTGCAGCCGATCCTTGGACGTAAGGTGGCCATAGTCTCCGCTGATGAGTTGAGTAAGCGGTGTCGATGGCCCCGGACCCGTGGACGGTTGCACGAACCCGCGCTGATAGCCCTGGTCCTGAGACCCCGCGATCAGCATCGTCGGATCGTCGCTCGCCGTGTGCGTGGAGTAGTACTGACTGATCCCGAGTCCGCTCATTGAGAGGTTCTGGACGCCGGCGCCGACGGTCGTGCTTCGATACAACCCGCCGTCGGTACAGATGTACCAAATCTCGCTGCCGGGATCGATCGGGTCCGGCCAGCAGTACAGGCCGAAGATGTCCGCGTGCAGCCTGAATTCGGGATTGCCGTAGTAGTCGGCCCAGCCGTTGATGATGGCAAAGCTGGCCCCGGCGTTGACGGAGCGATGGGCTTCGACGCCACCGTAGATCAGGACATCGGGGTAGTGAATCGAGCCGCAGAGGCTTTCCCAGAAGTCACTGAGCCCAGAGGCAAAGCTCCACGACGTGCCGGCGTCGTCGGAGCGGTAGAGGTCCCATGCTCCGTTGATCTTGGCGGCTGCGTACAGGCGAGGTGCGCCGGCTTCCGATCCGGTGAGTACAGCCTTGGTCACGCCCGAGGCGATCGTGCCGACCACCGGGCAGTCGAATCCGCCGTCCGTGCAGCGGCGAAGCTGGCCCAGATGCGCGATGTAAACGGTGTCGGCGGCTTCGGCGCCGACGCGCGGCACCCACATGTATCCTTCCCAGTTGCTGCTTGCCTCCCAACGTGGTGAGAATGTTCGGCCGTAGTCAACGGAAGCGTGGACGGCCGCTCGCCAATTCGAAGCGCTTGATCGTGCGTAGAGAAGAATCGTGCGTTGGGCGTCATCGAGAAGGGCCACGCCGCGAATCCAGCTTACGCTACCGAGGCCGGCCGGCTGCTCCCAGGTCAGGCCGTCGTCGCGTGAGACGTGAATGCCTCCGCCGTTGGTGGCGACGAGTATGACGTCGCTCTCACCAGGTAGTTCGCCCGGCAGGACGAGCACTTCGTTGGACGTGCCGAACAGGTTGTCGCCGAGCGGCGTCCAGCCATCGCCATCCAGCGTGGCACGCCATACGCCGCCCTTGTCAGACCCGCCGTAGAGCGTCGTACCGTCGGGGCCGATGTAGCCGCAGTGCATGCGACCGGCGAGATTCTGACTTCCGACCTCGGTCCATGTGCCGGCGAGGTCCACCATGAGTCGACCGGTGCCGATCAGGTTCCGGCGTTGCCACTCGTCGATCTTGTTGTCTTCTTCGATCTCACGCCAGTCGACACCGGGTGCCGCCTTGTGCAAGGATTCGACCCACTCGCGCCGAGCGGCCTTGTTCTTCGATTCGGCATCCTCGTCCAGGAGATGCTCGGTCGGTCGCGGGATCGCGAGCGTCGTGGCAGACGGGGCGGCCGTCCGAGCCGTAGTGCAGCCGGCAACCGGGAGCAGGAGAATGGCTGCGACAAGGCGGCGGAACCGTAACTTGCTCGGCATGATGTCCCCTTTGGCGCTGGCTGCGGTTGTTCGGCGATGTTTCGGCCGGGAGCGTCCGGGAATCGGCGCAACCGATGCCCCCCTGCTTCCCGATGCACGACGCTTCACCCGCCATCCTATCCGAGTGAGGTCCTCGATCCAAGCTTGGAGGGACGTCTCGCCGTGATTTCCGGCTCGTTAGCGGGGCGCGGGCAGCGTTCTCGGTCGGCGAGGACCCAACGTTATCGGCATCGAGACGTAATTCGGGTGTGGGTGTACGGCACGCCGTGCCCGGAAGCCGCCCGACAACCGAAGACCGTCGGGCGGCGGGCTGACTACGGGCAATCGTCAGACGCGGCAAGCCGCTCACCAGTCAAACGAAGAGGGGCCGGAGGAACTCGATCGAAGTTCACTCCGGCCCCATGCTCTCTACATGTGTGCCGACGGGTTACTCGACGAGTACTTCCGGATCGTTGAGCACCGGGCTCCACTCGCCACCACAGCCGTCAAGCGTGCCGCCTTCACAAGGGTTGAACCACTGGTCGTTGTCGAAGTCCTCGAAGAACCAGGCATCCTGCACATCAAACGAGAAGGTGACGCTGCCGCCGGCTTCGTCGAGCACCAGGTCAAGCTCGCCCTCAATGATGAAGATGTCCTGACCGGGCCCCTGCGCGAGGGCCGCCACATTCCAACGATCCAGGTTCCCGTAGAGCCCGCGGAGGTGCCCGGTCTCCGGGTCGGTGCCGCCGGCACCGTTGATCGCTCCGCGCGTCGTTTCCAGCAGTGCGGGCTGCCAGAGATCGCCGGCGGGCACGAAGCCTAGCTCCGTGTCATTGACATCGAGCAACGTGATATCACCCTGATGATGCCCGAGATTGCCCTCAGCCGGGAAGCTGTCGTCACTGACGTACACGCGCAGGGTATCGGGGTCCGCCGGGTCGTATAGCGGCATCGTCAGCTCGTGGTAGTAGAGTTCCGCGTAGAAGTTCGGGTATTCGCCGATCGGCAAACTCAGCACGGGAAGTGTGACCGCAGCGGTCAAGTCCAGGACCTCGGCGTTCGCAAGCGTCCCGGTATCGACGATGATGTCGACCAGCACGCCGTCGGCGTTCTCGAAGGCAAGTCGTTTGACGGCGATCTTGTAGGCGGAAGGTGTGATGTACCGGACGATCCCGCCGTCGCCGTCGCAATCCTGTTCGCCCTGATACATGGGGCCGTCCATGGCGGGCGCCGAACTCGGGCACAGCTCCTTGGCCCGCGCCGCGCTCAGCTTACCGGAGGCGTTGGCTCCGAAGTCGGCCGCCAGTTGCACGGCAACCGTGCCGACCCCGTCCCCACCGGTCTGGCCCGTGTCATCCGGGATGCCGGCTGAGTTGCAGCCCCCTGCCGCGCAGAAGGCCAGGAACGCCGCACTCAGAGCGACCGTACCGTGTCTAAGAGTAGATGTCATACGCTTCATGTTTCGATCCTCAGTTGGTTGTGGCCACGACGTCCCCGCGCGCGGCGGCACGAGCGTTTGGGTAGCGCGCAGCGGTCCTCCGGCGACCGCCACGCCACAAGGGTGTATATCGGCTGAGCGAGCGAGCATCTGGGCCACGGGAAGGATCGAGGCCCGGGTCCGATACAACCGTCATGCGGAGGACGCTTCCCCGGCCGAAGCACCTCGAATGGCCGTGAAGTCGTTGGTTTTGTCTGAACCTTGACGTGGCGCCCTGCGACTATATGCCGGAACCTATGGACAAGGCCCGCGACAAAGTCATCGACGAATTGCTCGTCCTGCGGTGCCAGCGCGGCAGCCGAGCGTCCTTCGACCTGCTGGTGCGTCGGTGGCAGCGCCGCCTGTGGCGATATGCACGAAGCCTGACCGGTGTCGACGATGCCGCGTGGGATGTGATGCAGGAGGCATGGCTGGCGATCTTCCGCCGGATTCGAACGCTCAGCGACCCGGCCTGGTTCGCACCGTGGGCCTATCGCATCGTGCGGAACAAATGTGCGGATCATGTCCGCGGTGCCGTTCGCCGCAGAGAGCTGATCGAGGCGGCGGCACTGCAGCAGACCGGCAACGGTGATTCGAGTCCGAGCGATGCCGCTGATACGGTGGCTGACGCGATCCGCCAACTGCCGCCGGACGGACGCGAGGTTCTAACGTTGAAGTATGGTGGCGATCTCAACGTCGTTGAAATCGCCGTGGTCCTGGGCATCCCCGCAGGGACGGTCAAGAGCCGCCTGCACTATGCGCGTGAGCAACTGAGGCGAGTTCTGGAAGGAGACGTACCATGAGCAAGCTCGACGACGACATCAGAAAGGCGCTCGCCGGCGAGGAGTCGGACTACGACTTCGATCAGGAAGAGGGCCTCTTCCGCCAGTGGGCAGGCATCTACCACGGCAAGCTGCGGTGGATGGCAATCGCCGTCACGATCGAGTCCATCGTGATCATCGTGCTGATCGTGCTGGCGGGCATCGAGTTCTTCCAGGCGGTCGAGACCAAGTGGCAGATCTTCTACGCGACCGGCATCGTGCTCCTGGCGGGTATCCTGCTGCTGATCAAGATGTGGGGCTGGATGCAGATGAACCACAACTCGTTGCAGCGCGAGATCAAGCGCCTCGAACTGCGGATCGTCGAGTCGCGCAAGCAGGACTGAACCCCTCCTGAACGGAGGCCGGTGAGGGAGTGCCGCAGCGCGCCACTCCCCCACCGCCGGATTCGATCAAACTGCAGCTAGGCTTCTTCGCGACCGGGGCCGAGCAGCGGGCAAGAGAAGTACTTGTCCTCCGAGTCCATCTCACCGTCACCATTCACATCGATCCACCATCGGCCGCCCCGGTAGCCGCGATCGCCGGGGCCGAACTCTGTCTGGAGCCCGTTCGGCGATGGGCCGCCCATCTCGAGTTGCTGGAACGGGCCTCTGGCTGGAAGCGGATCAGCCGTCACGATGGAATCGTAGAAGAGCCCCTGGCCCGTCACGTAGATGATCGGGCCGTCGCCGCGTCCGGCCTCCGCGTCCGTAGCCGCGATCGACCAGAAGATGCCTGTTGCCACCACAAGCAGCCCGATACCCGTGCCCAGTGTCTTTTTCATTCTTGGACTCCCTCTAACGAATCTCAGCACAACTTAGACGGAGCACGTACCCCGCCTGTGCCGCCGGGGTGCTCGGGTAGCGTCATTCGCACCCGGTATCCGTGCCGAGTGGTGAATCGAACCTGCCCGGTACCCCTGCCCCGTCGCGGCATCGGGTGATTAGTCGCGGGGACCGAGGTTTCCTTGCACAGAATTCTCGAATAAACCGGCGAGAGCCTGGGGCGTGGGTATAGGCGAATCAGCAGGCCAGGGAAAGCCGCGCCGGACGCCATCGCTCGGGTCGCGCGGCGCGATGTCGGCTTGAACGGCGTCACGCTTGCAGGCTGGCGGCGCGTTCACCAGATACACGGGGCAAGCCGGTATCGCACGCGCGTCGCGTAGGCCGCGTAGCCGGGCAGGTTCTCGTGCAAGTACCGATCCTCGATGACCACACGGCGGAGGATCAACACGAGCATCGGAACGAGTACCAACCCCGACCACCACGAACCCAGCGCCGGCCCGCCAACGATGATCATCACCAACGCACCCGTATATCCCGGGTGGCGGATCCACGCATACGGCCCGGCCGTGATGACGTGGTGACCTCGCTCGCTTTGGATGCGCACGACCGGCGAGTAGAACCGATTCACCCGCATCGCCCAGCCGGACAAAACCAGAGAAAGCGCCAAGGCGATCAATGCGCCTATCTGAACGCCGACCGAGAGCTGACCGCTCCAGTGATAGCGCCCCACGTCGAGCCCGGCCACCAGCAGGTGCGCGAGGAAGAACGGCATGGCGATGAAACGCAAGCCACGGTCGACTCCGCCGGCCGGCGGTTTGGCCCGCTCGCGCAGCAGGTCCTTGTCGGCCACGAGCATGATGACGACCATGGCACTGATCAGCACGGCGAAATAGGCCCAGGCGAACGGCAGGTCCCATCGCCCGGCGCCGGCGAACACAGGCGCGCCCAGCCCGACGATCATCAACAACAGGCGTAAGACGATCTTCAGCATGGACCGAGTCGTACTCTGGTTAATCTGCTTCGTCAATCAGCCGGGTTCGTCGATACATGTACAGGGTAGACGCCACAAACCTGTTCAAGAAGCGAGATTCACGGATGGACGGGTGGCCCATGTCCTTTGGACATGGGGGAGTCGATGACGGACGTCCCGGAATTCGCCCAACTCCCGACGCCAACAGTCGGCGCGCATCGCCTCCCCCAAGTCCAGAGGAGGTGGGCCACCCTGTCGTCAATCAGCCGGGTCCGTCGATACATGTACAGGATAGACGCCACAAACCTGTTCAAGAGGCGAGATTCACGGATGGACGGGTGGCCCATGTCCTTTGGACATGGGGGAGTCGATGACGGACGTCCCGGAGTTCGCCCAACTCCCGACGCCGACAGTCGGCGCGCATCGCCTCCCCCACCTCCAGAGGAAGAATGCGCACGAAGGGCCTCATGCGACGTTCTCCCTGACAAGTAATCTCGCGTGGTAGATGATCACTTTTGCTGTAATCCACCGGTCCACTCGCTCCAAGCGACGCACCCATGCGGGCAATGGGGCCAAACCGCCAC
>JAJDDX010000154.1 GCA_029260055.1 Phycisphaerae bacterium | reverse complement strand
CCAGCCGGTGCCTTCAGGACGGGTAGCCGATCAAACTCCTGTTCAATCTTCGACAGATCGAGTTCCTCAAAGAGCACCGCCGGCGCGATGACACTGTACGACACGCCCGACGTATTGTTGTAGACCTTCTGCTCCTTGCCGCCCGCGACGATCCGCTTCAACGCCCGAACGGTCACCGGCTCGAACTCGAGGCCGCGAACCAGTTCCTCACGCCCATCTTCGACGTACACCTTGTACGCGTAGATGGGATCGCCGAGCCACCCCGCCCCGCTTTCTTCAATCGAGGCGACCCGCAATCCGAATTCGAGCCCTTCATCGCGAGCCGCCTCAATTAACTCCTTCTTCAGGTGCTGTGCCGAGATCCCTTCGTCATCGGTGACGAACAGACAACCGATATGCGCGGCAGGTTCGGAATAACCGGTACTCTGCGCATGGCCCGTCGTCCCTTTGATCTTCTTGGTGGGAGCCCGGCCGGCCACGAGCGTCTTGAGCACACCGTCCTCCACGAGGCTGACACGCTTGGGCGCCACGGCTTCGTCGTCGAACGTATACCAGCCGGCAAGGAGCTTCTCGCCGAACCGCTTTTGGCTCGAATCATCCACGACCTGAAAGGACGTAGGCAGAATGCGGCGGTCCAACTTCTTCTCCAGGCTCCGATCGCCCCATCCGCCGCTTCCCAATGGAACCGGCCTGGCACACAGACCCTCCGACAGCAGCGCATCGAAGACCTTGCCCGCAGCAGGCGCGTCAAAGAGCACCGGGCCCGTATACCCGTCGAGCACCGGTGCCTTCGCCAAGTCGACAAGCTTCCCGCACATCTTGTCGATGTCGCCGATAAGCTTGTCCATCTCGGGAAGCTCGGCAGGCTGCTCGCTTAGATAGTTCAGACCGTCGCTGAGCAACATACCCTCTTGAGCCTGCAACTCGGCGTTGATGGTGAGAATCGCCCCCGTGTCACCCGTGCGCAGCCTCGTGCCCTCGGAGTTGATCACCCAGCCGTTGGCGGCGGCCGCGAACAACGAGACCGATGAATCTTGAATCTCCAGGTGCGCGGCGAAGCGAGCCGACAGTTGACGCAGCTTTTCCTCCCACTCGGCCGGTTCGATCACGATCTCGGGCGAGGGGTCGACGTGTGACGTGGGATCAGCGGAGGAGTAATCGTCGGGCCTATCGACGATGTTCTTGTCTTCCAGGAAAGCCTTCTTCCTCGCCAGCGTTTCCACAGCACGCTTGTAATCGCCATCCGTCACCCACCACGCGATATGCCGCACCGCTATGTGGTCATCGTCAATCGGCAAGAGCCCTCCGCCACCGTAACCACGCGGTGTATTGGTGTTGTCCAGTTCGTACGACCCGACGCGCACCCGGCTCCGAACCGACCGATGCCGATCGCGCGTGGAACCGAGAAGCCCGCCGTACGTGGCCTCCATCGAATAAGTGATCTGATCTTGGATATGGTACTGAATGAAGTAGGGGCCCGGCAGATCGTCGAGCGACAAGCCGTCCATCGCTCGCGTCATTTCGGCAACGATCGCCCCCATCACGACGTCGTTGTCCGGCAAGGTACCCTCGCCACCAAACGACGCATGCGGTACCGCCAGCCACCCAGCCGCCAAGATCAAAGCAGGCACACAGCGTTTCTTCATATCTTCAAGGCTCCGCCCCGCAGGGCATGCACTCTCAACACGACCCGATCGCCCTACGGCGCCTCAGCCAACGGCGGTGACAGAATCGGCGGGCGACTCTGACTGCGCGTCCGCTTCTCGATCTCGATCGTCGACACCAGGATACTGGGCGAGATCGCCGACACCGGAACCCAGCCCGACTCAGCGCCGCACGACCCGTTGAACACACCCGGATCATCCCCGGTATGGGTGATCCTCTCGAAACAGGTCAGCGGCGTGCCCACGATATCCGCCCCACGAATCAACTCGTCGGGGCGACCGTCGGCAAACACCTTGTACACGACGATCGGCAGCACCTTGAACGACTGCGGACCCTGCCGGCTCGTCGTCGTGAAGCCACCGGAGATATCCTCGAACAGCAAGCCGTAGGGTTTGTCCTGCCGCTTGCATACCTCGATCAACTGTTTCCGCAACGCCTCGAAGGGAATGGCCCGATCTGATTCAACAATCAGATTCGCCTGTCGTGACACCGCCGCGTCGCCGGCCTCGCGACGACCGTGACCGTTGGACTGCGGAAAGCCTTCGACCGGCTTGCGCGACATCAGGAACGTCCTGAGCACACCGCTATCCACCAGCGTCACGTCGGCCGCCCGGACGCCTTCGTCGTCATATCGGTAGAACCCGCGCAGATCGACACTGCCGAGGCGACGGGCCGTCGGATCATCCCGCACGCTGATGAACTCCGGCAACACCGGCGTGCCGATCCGCTTGGTGAACGTCTGCCCTTCCGTTACGTCTTTCTGCCGATGCCCTTCGATGCGATGGCCGAAGATCTCGTGGAAGAACACGGCGCTGGCTCGGTTCCGAAGAATCGCCGGCCCGATGTAAGGCTCAGCCAACGGAGCCTTCCGTAGCGCCAAGACCTGGGCAATGACATCACGAAAAGCCGCTTCGATCTCAATGTCGGATGGAAGGCCGCCGAGCGCAGCCGCGTTGAAATCGACCGACTGCCACAGGTCCATTCCGTCCTCGGCCTTGGCGCCCGCAGACAGCGTGATCCGATATCGCAGCTCAGCCGTCTGAAGCCGCGCCCCTTCACTCGACACCAGATAGCGCGTACCCGCATGGCTCCCCACCGTCACCGTCGAGTTGTAGACAAGCGGAAACTCGCGAGCGACAGCAGACAACTTCCTCAGCCGCCGCGTCCAATCGCTGCGATCAAACGCCAGCTTCGCCGGAGCCTCGTGGTACACATGGGCCTCTTCCCGACTGAAGTCCGCTGACTTGTCCTCTTCGTCCACCTTGACCTTGAGGTTCGTTCGCACCTTCGCCATTCGCTTCACGGCGTTTTTGAATTGGGCATCGGTGTGATACCACAACTCGTGCTTGATCGCGTCGGCATTGTCATCGAGCGGAAGCGGGAAGTTCCCGCTCCCGTACACGTGCGATGAGCCGCCGCCACGCAACTGGTGAGTGCTGTCCAGTTCGTAATCGCCGACGCGCACCTCGATGTTGAGCTTGCGCTCGTGCGCCGACCGATCCTGTGTCACCGCGCCGAGCGAGGCCGCCAGCAGTTCCTTCTTCTCGTCATACACGGCGTAGCTCAGGAAGTACGGACGGGTGCCGTCGGGCGCGGCAAGATGGGTCATCTCATACGCGAGTTCCTCGGACAGGATCGTCATCAATAGCTCAGGCTTGGCGCCGCCGCCCGGCGCCTCGTCCGCGCCGCCACTAACGACCGATGGGCCGATCAAGACAGCCGCTAACGCGACAAGGCAAGCGCAGCCGCGCGAAACTACGCCTCGGTCCTTCGAAACATATCCCATGAATGACCCTTCTTCGATAAGGAAGGAAGGCCCGTCACGAGTCCCACGCCTGGCAAACACTCAACATGCGCGCGTGACGGTTGTGCCTAAAGAGCATTATCGGTGGCGCAGCGGTAAAGTCCAGTTAACGGGAGTGATACGCGACCGGCGGCAGGCGCCGCGACGTGCATGACGCTGCGCGCCTCGAGGCGCGATCATGACTGCTCGGTCCAGCTAAAAGCGCGAACGCCGATGACGGAGCAGCCCGCCCCGACGCCGACCAGAATCACGCACGGGAGCACCATCTCGCTCGGCGAGAAGCCTCGCCAGATCGCCCCTTCCATCGCCAGGATCGCCCACTTCACCGGGCTCACGTGACTGACCGTCTGCATCCACGACGGCATGAAGAACGCCGGCACCATACCTCCGCCGAGCATCGCCATCACCATGAGCACCGCCCAGCCAATGCCACCGGCGGCCTGCTCCGTCTTGCCCAGTACCGACAGGAGCAACATGATCCCCACGAAACAAAGCGACACGCACGCCATCGCCAACACCAACAGCCCGATCGAACTCGGGCGCAGTTTGAAGGCCACCGTACCCAGGGTGAACAGCACACACATCAGCGCGAACGTCGTCACGGCACACGCGCCCGCCTTGCCACCGAGGATTTGCCACCGCCCGATCGGAGCCATACGAAGCCGAACGAGCGTCCCCTTCGTGCGCTCGGTCACCAGCGAGATGCCGAACGCAGCCGAGCAACCCAGCACGCCCCAGATGATCCCTTGCGGGAAGGATATCTGATAGCTGTTCTTCGGGCGGTCCCACTGCCGAGCGACGGAAGTAGACTCGAACACGATGGGTTGGAAGCCGGCCGCCCCACCGGACTCGCCCGCGGCTTCTCCGTCCGCCACGGCCTTTTCCCTCGGCTTGGACTGAAAGTAAGTATCCACGGCCGGCAGGAAGATCAGCAGCGCCGTGCGCGCCATCGGGTCCACGTTCTCGTCCGCCTTGATGCTCGCCACCCAATCCTCGATTTGGTCGTGCATCTTGTCCGGATCGGTCAGCAGGTCCTGCATGCCCTCGAACACGCACTTGGTGAGCAACCCCTTGAGCATCCCCGTCTCGGCCTGCCGCGACGGGTCCAAACCGATCTCGATCGTCGGCGGCTCGCCCCACAGCATGCCGTCTCGCTGCACACCGAAGCCCTTGGGTAGCGCCACGTAGGCCACCTTGCCACCGCGACGGACCAACTCGACGGCCTCATCGCGACCCATCTCCACCACGTCGAGTTCCGGCGTACCGCGCAGGCTTTCCGTAAAAGCGCGCGAGGTCTTGGTCTTATCAGCGTCGACCACGGCGATAGAGATCGTACCCGAGCCTCCGCCGCCGAAGCTGCCGAAGATCGTGCCGAAGAAGATCGCGTAGATCAGCGGGAAAAAAAACGTGAAGAAGAAACCCGTCTTGTCGCGCAGCAGGATCTTCAGATCCTTCTTGGTAAGTGCAACCAGTTCGCCCATTAGTCTCTCAATGTTCTGCCGGTGAGATTCAGAAAAACGGCTTCGAGATCGGGCCTGTCGACCCGGAAGTGTTCCAACTTGCCGCCCGCCTGGAGGCGACTCAGCTCCGCGACGGGATCATCGGTTTCGATGCGTTCATCACCCGCGGCCGTCTGTGCCGTCACCACGCTCTTGCCGCCGTGCTTCTCGATAAGACGCTCTACGGCGTCGAGTGCCAACAGCTTGCCATGATCCATCACGCCGACGCGATCGCAAAGACGCTGTGCCTCTTCCATGTAATGCGTCGTGTAAACGACGGTGCGCCCTTCCGCCTTCAGCGCAAGGATGTTGTCGAAGATCGCGTTGCGGGACTGCGGGTCCACGCTTACCGTCGGCTCGTCCAAAAGTAGAAGCGGCGGATCGTGAACGACGGCCACCGCGAGGTTGAGACGGCGCTTCATCCCGCCCGAATAGGTCTTCACGCGATCGAAGCCCCGGTCAGTCAGACCGACGAACTCCAATGCCCAGGCCACGCGCTTCGCCAGGCTCGGTCCGTGCAGACCCTGCAATTGCCCGAAGAAGTTCAGGTTCTCGATGGCACTGAGGTCCTCGTAGAGCGCCAGCGTCTGCGGCGCCACGCCGATCTTGGCCCTCACCCGCGGCTCTTCCGGACTGCCCTGCCCATCGAGTTCGATGCTGCCGGCATCCGGCTTCAAGAGCCCAACCGCCATGTTGACCGTCGTCGTCTTGCCGGCACCGTTGGGGCCCAGCAGCCCGAACACCTCGCCAGGCTCGATGTCCAGACTCAGATCATCGACGGCGACGTTCTGACCATAACTCTTCCGCACGTGACTTAGCTTCAGCATGATGGGGCCGATTATAGACCGATACCCCGCCCGTGAAACGCGGCATGCACGACTTCATACATGCGAGTAGTCCGATAATGTCGCACACAGGATCACACACTTGACAGATGCTATCTTTCTGATATACTTAAGGTATCAAGGTTGCAGAAGGAGTCACGTCCATGAAAACGAACGAGAGAGAAACCAACGGCTGGAGCGGATGGGTCATGCTATGCCTGCTGATCGCCATGGGGATCGCCCTGGGCATCTGTTTCAGGTGGCTGTTGCGACGACCCACCGACCCACCTGCCTGGCCGCTGATCGGCGCCAGCCTCATCACGGTCTTCTGGGGGGTGCTCTGGGGTGGCTACTTCACCCTTCAGCCGAACATGGCGGCCGTGCTGATCCTCTTCGGTAGGTACAGGGGCACGGTGCGACGACCCGGCTTCCACTGGGCCAACCCCCTGCTGATCAAAAAGAAGATCTCGCAACGCGCCCACAACCTCAACGGCGAGAAGCTCAAGGTCAACGACCTGCGCGGTAACCCGATCGAGATCGCCACCGTCGTCGTCTGGCGCGTGACCGACACGGCCCAGGCCTGCTTCGACGTCGAGGACTACGAGGACTTCGTCAAAGTGCAATCCGAGGCGGCCCTGCGCCATCTGGCGATGGCCTATCCCTACGACACCTTCGAGGGCGACACACTCTCTCTGCGCGGAAGCGTAGACGAAGTGTCAGCCGCCTTGCTGGAGGAAGTGCAAGAGCGGATCTCGCGTGCCGGCGTGTTGATCGAGGAGGCTCGCATCAGCCATCTCGCCTACGCACCGGAGATCGCCGGCGCCATGCTCCAGAGGCAGCAGGCCGAGGCCATCATCTCCGCGCGGAGTCGAATCGTCGAAGGTGCGGTCGGCATGGTCGAAATGGCGCTGACCAAACTGGAAGAGCATGAGACCATCAAGATGGACGACGAGCGACGCGCAGCCATGGTGAGCAACCTGCTCGTCGTGCTCTGTGGCCACTCGCAGGCTCAGCCGATCGTCAACACGGGCACGCTCTATACCTAAGCCTGCTCGGAAGTCCGGATGTAGCGTCGGGGGCTGTCCCCGGCGCTGAACGTCCCTGGGGACTTTGGCGCCGCACTTAAGCGTGCGGCGCCTCGCTCGAGTTTGAGATTGCTCCAGCCGTTCGAGCCGACACATGGCGCAGCGAAAATCATTCCTCTTACGCCTCCCACCGGAACTGCTGGAGGAGCTGAACCGGTGGGCCAAGGACGACCTGCGCAGCCTCAACGCGCAGATCGAATTCCTCCTGCGCGACGCCATCCGCGGACAACGAAAACGCCTCCTACAAGACGGCGACGACGCGGCGAAGCTCGAAGACGAGTGATCGCCGCGTCTAGCCGTATCCTCGCCTGGCCGACACCCCGGTGAAGGGAAGGTCGAGAAACGAGACCTGCCGAGGGTGACGGATGCAGGGTGCAGGGTGCCCCATCCTTGCGAAGCAAGGGTGGGGGATGGATGTACGATCCGGCGACATGGGCAACCGGGAGCGACTCTCACCACAAGGTCCTTCCCCCACCCTTCGGGAGTACCCGAAGGATGGGGGACCCGCGCCCCATCCTTGCGAAGCAAGGGTGGGGAACGGATACCCCGTTTTTTCCATCCGCCGCTCTTGCGCCTGCGGTGTCTTACCCTATGAAGCACGCAGACGCGTCATAAAGCGTCACACACTTGACACCGTCTCGCCGAAGGCCGGGTCGACAAACGAGACCGGCCGAATGCGCTGACGACAACCCCAGGAGATGCGCCATGTACACGAATCCCCGCGCCCGATCCGCGCGCACGCGCCGCCACCACGGTTTCACCCTGATCGAATTGCTCGTGGTCATTTCGATCATCGCGATGTTGATCTCCATCCTGCTGCCATCTCTGAAGACCGCACGCGAGCAGGCCAGGCAGACCGTCTGCCTGGCACACATCAGCAACCTCGGTTCGAGCCTGCGCGTCTACGAGTCGGACGACCCACAGGGATGGGGCATCCCCGTTCACCCCAAGCAATACGATCAGGAACCCAACGCCCCCTCCTTCATCGGAGCCTACGAATGGGGTGGAAAGAGCGGCATGGGAAGCCCCGGCTACGTCGACGGACCAGCCGCCGGAGAGTTCGCCTGGATCACCAGCAAGTACGGCACGAAGGCCGGCTTCGGACCGGCCACGCGTCCGCTCAACGCGATTCTGTTCACGGGCGGATTCACCGATGCGCTCGTAGACGGCTATGACCGATTCCAGGGCGAACTCGATACCAAGCTCGATCTGGACATCTTCCACTGCCCAGCCGACAAGGGCCCGCCGCGCGGCGCCCACTGCCGAGATTGGCTCGACCACTCAGAACGATCCTCCTACGACCATTTCGGCAACAGCTACGCCGCCAACGTCTTCATGATAGCCCCGGGAAGCGGCGGCGAGATGGAGAGCAACTCACCCTACATGCGACCCACCACACGCGTACCCACGCCCGCCAGAACGCTCTACCTCGAAGAAAACATAGGACGATGGGCCTGGGCCTGCCGGCGCGAGATCGACGACTGCACCTGGATCGGACCCGGCGTCGACCCCGGCCCCACCAAGGCGCTCACCGGATGGCACGGCAAAGACTGGACCTTCAATCGCGCCTTCGTCGACGCCCACGCCGAGACGCAGCGTATCTACAACGAGGGCACCGAAGACGCCGACGGCTACGCCACGCACTACCGAAACGAACGCGTATTTCCAGACGATGCCGAGCAGAACGCCCAGAGATGCATCATCGTGCGCGGCAACGGATGGCAGAAGGACACGCTGCCGGCCCCCACCGTCCGCACGGGCCTCATGCACAACGGCAACGGCCGACCGTCATACGAGGGCTGCGTGAACTGACGGGTGAGCTCGATCCTTGCAGGGCAGGCGGCACGTCGGTTCCTCGACATGCCCTACCTCCTGCGTGCCGAGAGCAGAGCTGAACAGAGAGCGTCGCCCTCCATCGGCGGCGCGCTCCTACTTCCCCCCTTGACAAGGGGGGACTGAGGGGGGTCCGTCGATGCAAAGACGCACATGATGCCCTACAATCCGTGCCATGGCTGTCGCCGCTGCAAACGACGCACGTATCGAATTCGGGAAGGACATCTACTGCCCTGCATGCAGCTACAACTTGCACAAAGCTCCCGGCAACAGGTGCCCGGAATGCGGCTACTCACTCAAGGGCCTGCGCGCCACCGAGAGCCGAATCCCCTGGGTTCACCGGCGCAGCCGAGGCCGATTTCGATCGTTCTGGCAAACCGTCTGGCTGGTCACGTTCCGGAACCGGCGGTTCTGTGAGGAGTACGCCCGCGACGTGAGCTATCGTGACGCCCGGACGTTTCAGTGGGTGTGCGTGCTACACGTCTGGCTGGCCGCGATAGCCACGACTGGACTCGTTTATCTCGTGACACCGTTGCCACCCGAACCGATGAACCCCTTCAAGCAGATGCTCGCCACGGGCATCTGGCCGCAGGGCCCAACGCAGGTCCGACGGTCCATCGAGGAAGTCTGGCCGATTGCCATCCAGCACCTCTGCCTGCTACTGTTCCTGGCCACCGCGACCGGGGCACCGAGCTACTTCTTTCACCCGCGCGCCATCTCGATTCAGCGCCAGAACAGCGCGGTCGCACTGAGCTACTACCTGTGCGCGCCGCTCGCCTGCCTGGCGCTGGGGCCACTGCTCGTAGCGCTCGTCCATGTTGCCCTGCAAGGCGATGGCGCATCCGTCGTGACGCAGGCCGCCTATTCAACCGGGGCCGCAGTGCTTATCGTCGCTCTGCTGTGGTGGTTCAACCTCGTCCGGACCTCCCGGCGGATCATGCCACACGTCAAGAGCCGCACGTGGGCGGTCGTTTTCGGTACGCCGTGCCTTTGGCTTGCCACCGCCGGGCTTACCCTGTTCTTGCTCCCTTACGCCGTCATCGCGATCCTGGTAGTGATCGACAGCTTCCGTTGACGATCTACGACGAGGGCAGGCGGCGCGGGGGTCTTCCGTCGAGATAAAACGGAATGTCGCTGTGCTCGAAATCACGCTTACCTTCCGGCGTGCGGGCCTCGACACCGCCGTGGTCCTTTCCGTCTCTGCCCACACTGTAGATGACGGGCCATTCCGCATCAGGCTTGTATCGCAGCGCCGCCCCGTCCGCGGAGAACAGGTCGACCGGCACTTCGGGCAGATAGTCCGGCACCAGCATGTCGAGCGTCGTCGGGCGAACTCCGTGGTCGACGACGTACAGGCGAATGGCAAGCGCAGCCGCCGCCATGCGCCGCATGACGCCAATCCTGAAGAACAACTCGAGGACACGAACACCCGGGACGGGATCGCCGTGGCTCAGCGGGCGCGACCACACACGTATGAAAGACGGTGGCGCACTGGCTTCGCCCATCACCGATACCGCCTCCGGGTAGGATGACCGCGTCCCGGCGTCCGCGGCACGTGCGAAGCGCTGCATCAAACGCGCGGTATCCAGTTCGAGCACGGGCCTCCGCAACGAGTTCAGGACGCTCGACCACGCAGAGGCGCGCGTCGCACCTCCGCCAACACCCTTTCCCGACGCCGTGGCGTCGAGCTTGGCGAGCGTCACGGCCCGCTCGCCCTGCAACATCCGGATCCAAACGTCGCACCGCTCCGTTTCGTCCAGGAAGCCCGCGATCAAACTGAAGACCTGTGCGCGGCGAGCCGGGTACGAATCCGCGTCTACGCCCGTGCCGCCGCCGGCAGGGATAAGCCCTCCCCCATGCTCTTCGACAGCACGACACGCGGTACCCTGGCAGCCCCACCCGACGAGGCCCGACAGCAGCGAAGGCGGCTCTTCCGCCGCCTCGCCAACCGCGACGAGGTCATGCAGTGTCTCAAACGCTTCGGCGTGACTACCGGTTCTCAGGTGATAGGTGGCTGCAAACCGCAACAGTTTGGCCAGACGGCGTTGCCCCTCCAGATATCCCGGGCCTCCGCCGGTCAACCGATCCGCCAGTCGATCGCTCCACGCAACCTGCTGCCTGCCGCGGGCGTGCCGCACCAACTCGAACACGGCGGCGTTGCCCTCTATCAGTTCCTTTGCAGCCGCGGGGTCTGTCTCGAAGGTCACGGGTTCGTAGACGAACGTGTCGACGTCGATGCCCGACGTGCTCGTTATGACCGCCCGGTTGATCGCCCGCTCCAGCAGGATGGCTGCGTTCTGATCGTCCGGCACCGCGTCCAACTCGGCATCGAAATCCTCGGCATAGACGAGTTGACCTGCCACAAGGCACCGATCGATCTCAGCCTGGAGCCTTCGGCGAGCTTCGTAGCCCCACCACACGCGAAACAGGACCACCACCACAACGAGCACCACGGCCGCCTTGCCGAACCGCTTGAGCCATCGGAAACGAGGTGGCAAGGGCGATACCCACGAGGTTGACTCGCAGGTCGTGGTGCTGTCTTTCGCTTTGGGAACGGACAAGACCGAACTCCCGGAGAACTGGGTCCAGCAACAGTTAAGCCGACGCTATTGTACCGCCGCCGCTACCGCTGGCACAGCGGCCGCGCGTGCCAGCTCGACCTTCTCCGGGTACCATGCCCGCGATGTCGCTGCCCGATCACGCCAACGCGAACGACGCATCGTGGGTGAAACGTATCGGCTTTTGGCTCGGGCCGGTCCTCTGCATCGCTATCCTTGCTTCGCCCACGCCCGACGGCGTGACCCGAGTGGTCAAAACCAAGTTCGCCGATGACGTCCGCGCCGATGCCGCTCGCGCACTCGGCCAGACCACCGAGGCCGGCGACTCCACACCCGAGGCCTACCGCCGCGCGGAGGCCGAAGCCATCCATCGCCGCGCCCGCGCCATGCTCGCAGCCGGCGCCGTCACCGCGTGGGTCGCCTGCTGGTGGATCACCGTAGCCATCCCGATCCCGGTGACCTCCCTGCTGCCGCTCGTGCTCTTTCCGCTGCTCGGCGTACTACCCATCAAAGAGGCAGCCGCACCCTACGCCAACAGCAACGTCTTCCTCTTCATGGGCGGCTTCATCATCGCCCTGGCGATCGAACGATGGGGCCTGCACCGACGCATCGCCCTGCACATCGTCAAAGTCGTGGGCACGAGCCCCGCGACGATCGTCCTGGGCTTCATGGTCGCGTGCGCCGTGCTGAGCATGTGGATCAGCAACACAGCCACCACGCTCATGATGCTACCGATCGGTCTCGCCATCATCGCGGCCGTCAAGGACTTCGACACGAAGCAAGACGCAAAGGGCCAAGCCAACTTCGCAGCCGCCCTCATGCTCGGCATCGCCTACTCCGCCAGTGTCGGCGGCATCGCCACGCCCATCGGCACACCGCCGAACATCTCGTTCCGCGGTCAGCTCGTTCGCCTCTTCCCACAAGCCCCGGAGATCAGCTTCGGGCAGTGGATGGTCGTCTTCCTGCCGTTGGTCATCGTCTTCCTCCCCGTCATCTGGCTGGTACTGACGCGCATCACGTGCCCCGTATCGAGGCAACGACTCGACGTAGGCCGCGAAGTCATCTCGGATAAACTCAGGGACCTCGGCGCGATGAAGAAGCCGGAACGGCGCATGCTCGTCGTCTTCGTCGCGACCGCCCTACTCTGGGTCACGCGCACCATTCCGATCGGCGGCGACAACTACGGCTGGTCCGCCTGCTTGCAGCGAATTCTCGGCGAGGATGGACAAGGTCCGTTCCCCTTCTCAGCCGCCTTCATCAACGACGCAACCGTGGCACTGGCGATGGCGATCCTACTCTTTGTCGTCCCGAGTGGTTCCGCGACTGACGCCAAGCGCGAACCACTGATGGATTGGCCGACGGCACAAAAACTCCCGTGGGGAATACTGCTGCTGTTCGGCGGTGGGTTCTCGATCGCAGCCGGCTTCGGCTCGAGCGGGCTGAGCCAATGGTGCGGACAGGCGTTTTCCGAACTCGGCGTGGAGAATCCCCTCTACCTCGTCTCGGGCACCTGCGCGATGATGACCTTCCTGACGGAGGTCACGAGCAACACAGCCACCACCGAAGTGATGCTGCCGATCCTCGCCGGTGGAAGTCAGTCGATGGGCGTCCACCCGTTGCTGCTGATGCTGCCGGCCGCCATCTCGGCGTCGTGCGCCTTCATGATGCCCGTCGCCACGCCGCCCAACGCCATCGTCTTCGGTTCGGGCTGCGTCAGCATGGGCCGCATGGTCCGCACCGGGATCATCATCAACCTGATCGGCATCGTGCTCGTCACCGCGGTCTTCTATCTCGTCGCCGTTCCGCTTCTGGGAATCACGCCGCACACACTGCCGGCGTGGGCCGGGTAGCACGATGTCATATCACGGCTTTGGCTCGCTCTCCTTCGCCGCGTCGGGCTCGGCGAACGGCTCCTTGAGCTCCACGCCGTCCGGCAGGACAAAGGTGAAGTGTTCGGCATTGAATCCGATGCCCAGTATGATGTCGGTTACGATGAGCGTCTGCTTCGTGCTGTTGAGCGGGTCGTTCACGATAGACCGGACCATCGCGCCGGTTTCCGGGTCGAAGTAGTACTCAGCCGTCTGATCGCCGGTTCTCTGCTTGCCGAAAATGACGATGACTTCCCGCCCATCGAGTTCCTCTCTCGGGCGGATCTCGATGAAGTTGACGGCGCGCATCTTCTCGAACAGTCCTTGCCCGCCCAACTCGACCATCATGCCGCGGTCGAGCGGCACCTTGTACGCCCGCTTGGTACCCATGAGGTCGCGCAGGACATACAAGTCCGTTCCGTCGGACATGCCGAGCGTCGACTGGGACACGCCAATGACCCCTTCCTCCTCGGTCCGGATGTTCCCGCCGCTCAGTTCCGTACGCGTGTACGTTTTGCCATCCTCGCGCAGCAGATCGAACGTGCCTTTGGTACGGCGTCGCTGGGTCACCTTCGGCTGGATACGATCATTGATCATCTCGAGCCGCGCCGTAAGCGTCGAGATCGCCTCCCATTTGGCGACCAGCTCTTTCTCGAGTTGCGCGAACTCCGGTGACGAACCTTGATCCGGAGGAGGCGTCGCCGCCTCGCCGTCAGGGTCGGTCGAAGGGGTCGGAGGTTGCGCCTCGGGGTCGGGTGCCGTCTCTGGTGTCGCGACCGGGGCAGGGTCCTCAGGTACCGCGTCGGGCTTCGCGGCGTTCTCGCCCGCTTCGGTCCGTACCGGCTCGGGCGGTCGAGCCTCGGGCGTGGCGTCTACGACAGAGGGCTCGACCTCCGCCTCGGGCGTGGTGCATGACGATGCGGCAAGCCACACTGGGAATCCGAGCGCTATCGGAAAAACCGCCTGCAAGCCCTTCAAACGAGTTTGCCGCCGTCTTCGCTGCATGACACCAAGCCTCCTTGGAAGAGAAAACGCCGAGCCTGCCGCACGGCGGATCGCGCGCCTCCGTCGGTGGAATTGTCCGTGATCGTGAGGGTTGTCGCAACCAATCCGCACCGCCGGCACTATGGCCGCCCACACGTGCAGGCCCTGAGCCACACGCCCTTTCATCGGCAGGCCAGAACGGCCACAATGGGCCCTGGCAACCCTGTGCATCAAATGGAGAGCGAGCCGTGACAGGACTCCGCAAGAGCAGCACGCTCGGAGCAATCGAGCATCACCGCGTCAGCGCCATTATCCGGACGAGCGATCGCGATCTCGCGGCAAACGCCATGGCCGCGGCAGTCGACGGCGGCATCCGGCTCGTCGAGTTCACGATGACGACCCCCGACGCGCTCGGTCTGATCGAGGAGTTCGCAGGCCGCCCCGACCTGACCGTCGGCGCCGGCACCGTCATGACCCGAGCGATGGCGCGTGAGGCCGTCGCCGCCGGCGCCGCCTTCTTGGTATCGCCCATCTGCGACCCAGAAGTCGTCGCCGAAGCCGCGAAGTTGGACGTGGTGAGCATTCCCGGCGCCCAGACGCCGACGGAGATGGAGACGGCGCATCGATGCGGTGCCGATCTCGTGAAGGTCTTCCCCGCCCCGGCCGGCGGCGTCGACTTCATCCGCGCCATCCGCGGGCCGCTGCCTCATCTGCGAATCTTCCCCACCGCAGGACCCACGCCGGACAACTTCACCGAGTACCTCGACGCCGGGTGCGTCGGCGTCGGACTCGTCAGATCGCTCTTCGAACCCGACGATTTATCGGCCCGTCATTTCCACGCGATCCGGGATCGGGCGGCGCTCGTCGCGGAACGTCTTGCAGCCTGGCGCAAGGACGCCTGACCCGCATCACGGCAACCGCACCGTCCGGTAACCCCGCCACCGCGTTTCTTCACGCCTCGGACCGCGCTGTGACTCCGAGGGAAACTCCGACCCGCAAAGCTCCGATAGAAGGCGTGAGGTGTTAGGCGCCTCGTCCGTGTCTTGAGCGGGAATACAAATGAGCAACCTTCTTAGCGTGTGCCTCTACAACACCGAGCCGGAGTCCTCCGAGGAACTTCGAGCGAAGATCCAGGGATTGAACTTCGTCCGGCTTGCCGCTGAGGTCAGTTCACCTGACGAACTCGCCAATTTCCTCCAGACCGGAAGAGCCAATCTCACGTTCTTCCACCTGGATCCAGACGCTACACCCATCGTCGAGGTGATCGAGCAGGTCTCGACGCGTTTCCCGGACCTCGCCCTGATCGCCTTTAGCCACAACACCAATCCGGAAGCCATTCTCGCGCCCATGCGCGCCGGGTGCGATCAGTTCGTCTGCGAGCCGATCGATTGCGCCGATCTGGCGACGGCCGTCGCGCGCGTGGCGAGCAAACGCGCTCTGCATGATTCGCCCAGCCGGTGTATCTGTGTCACCGGCGCCAGCGGCGGCGTCGGGACCAGCTTGCTCTCCGCCAACCTCGCCATGGAGATCGGCACGCACACGGAAGCCGAATGCGCCCTGGTCGATATGGACTTCCAGTTCGGCGACCTCGCCATGAACTTCGACTGCGAACCGAAGTTCACCTACTACGATCTCGCCGCCTCGGGCGCCGAGTTGGATCGCTCCATCCTGCAAGGCTCGGTCGAGAAGCTGCCCAGTCACGTGGCGCTGCTCGCCAGGCCGCAACAGATCGCCGAACAGGAATCCATCCTGCCGGAGATCGTTCACCGAGTCACCGAGCTACTCAAGCAGACATACGAGAACGTCGTCATCGACGTGCCGGTCAGCATTGACCAACGCTCGCTTGCCGCACTACATCAGGCCAATCTGATCCTCATCGTCTGCCAGATGACCGTCCCCAGCGTGCGGAACACCAAACGCTATATCGACGCTCTTGTTCACGCCGGGATTCCGGACGACCATATCCAGGTCGTCGTCAATCGGGGTGACAACAGCGGACGCGTCAGCAAGGATGATCTCGAGGAGATGATCAAGAAGCCCGTGTTCGCGACCGTGCCGAACGACTACGAATTCGTCGCCCAGTCAATCGACTACGGCCAGCCCATCGCGTCAACCGACCCCAAGAACCCGGTGAGGGTCGCCATACGAGCCATGGCGGAACGCATCGTCGCCGGAAGAGACGACGCGCCCGTCGAACAAAAGGCCGAACGTCGCGGCTTCTTGGGAAGGCTCCTGGCTAAGTAGACACACGACCCTTTCGCCGTCCGAAGGAGAACAGCCCGCACGGCACGATGCGCGGTCACTACATCAGCATGGAATTGGCGTAGTCGATCGCGCCACGCAAGGCCGCGAGCCCACCTCGCTCGGGCTTCGACTCGACCAGCCACGTACCACCGTAACCCACCGCACGCAGCTTGCTCAGCACCCGAGGAATACGCGCATCACCCGCCCCTAAGGCCGCAGGACTGCCGAACTCTATCCCGGGCTGCGACGAGGCCATCGCGTCCTTCAAGTGAACCTGCTCGATGAGCCCCTTGAGCACCGACACCGCCGACACGGGATCATCCGTACCGTACACCACGAAGTTGGCCGGATCGAAGTTCACACCTACATTGTCTCGCCCGAGAGCACCGATAAAACCCGCGAGCGTCGCAGCCGACTCGCGGCCCGTCTCCAGCAACAACCGCAGACCATCGCTCGCCGCGACGTCCGCGGCTTCACCCACGCGCGCGAGCAGCTTGCCGTATCGGTCGGCTTCGGGATCGTCCGGAATCGAGCCGTGGTGAATCGCCAGAGCTTCACAGCCGACCGCTGCCGTCAGGCGTGAGGCGTCACGCGTGCGTGCCATGCGATCGGCGAGAGTCTCATCCGCTGCATACCCGCCCGACGCAGCCACGGCGGCGATGGAACTGTAGTCTTCCCCTTCGAACCCCAGAAAAGCCCCGACGAGCCTGACACCCGCCGTATCAGCCGCTCGGCGAATCGAATCGGAATCCGCGCCGGCAAGGCCCGACCGTAAGAAGAAACCGATCTGCACTGCCTCGACCCCGACGTCCTCACCCGCTACCGAAAGAGCGCGCACCACGTCGGCCCGATCAATCGACCATGAGCAGATTCCGAGTCGCGAGTTGATCAATCTACACCGGCTCCAATTCGATCACGCTTCGCCGCGCAAACGCGCCTCGCGACGGCGAAGCTGCCCGCAGGCTGCATCTATATCGAGGCCACGGCTTCTGCGCACATGGCTGTTGACGCCCCGCTCCGCCACGATGGCGACGAACCGCTCGGCATTCGCATCGGTCGGCCTCCTGTAAGGCAGGCCCTCCACCGGGTTGTACAGCAGCACGTTCACGTTACTGCGCATGCGTTTGCTGACGCTCGCCAATTGCCGGGCGTGCTCCGGCGCGTCGTTCAAGCCGCCCAGCAGTATGTACTCCAGCGTCACCTCGCGTCCCGTACGCTGGAAGAAGTAGTTGGCCGCCTCGACAAGGCTCTCGATCTCGACACGCTCTGCCCATGGAATGATCTGGCGGCGAAGCTCGTCCGTCGGAGCGTGAAGAGACAACGCAAGCGTGATCTGCAATCCTTCATCGGCCAACATCCGCATCTGCTTGGGCAGCCCCACCGTGCTGACGGTGATCTTCCGTGCGCCGATGCCCACGCCCCAGGCTTCGTTGATCGTCCGCACCGCCCGCACGGTCGCCTCGTAGTTCGCGAGCGGCTCGCCAAGCCCCATAAACACCACGTTGCTCAGGCGGTCGTCCTCACCGCAAAGACCACGCACCCGCATCGCCTGCTCCACGATCTGGCCGGACGTAAGCTGCCGCTGCAAACCGTCCAAACCGCTCGCGCAGAACACACACCCCACGGGACATCCGACCTGAGTGGATATGCAGGCGGTCCGACGCGTACCGTCCGGAATCAACACGCACTCGCTTCTCGTGCCGTCGGGCCAGCCCAACAAAAGCTTGACCGTTCGGTCGCTCGCCTCCTGCTGACGCACGATGGTCGATTCGTAGAGCGGTGCATCCGCCGCCAACTTCGCCCGCAAGCCCTTCGGAAGGTTGGTCATCTCATCGTACGACGTAACCCCGTGTCGATAGGCCCACTCGAGCACCTGGCGCCCGCGAAAGGCCGGTTCCTTCCAGGACGCGAGCAATTCCGCCAGCGCAGTGGGGTCGTGATCAAAGAGGGTCCGCGCGCCCGGTTCGCTTGATGTGGTGTCCGCCGTCATGGGTGGCGATTGTAGCGTGTGCAAGCTGTCGGGATAGCCCGCCAAGTGCCACGCCGATCAGTCACCGGCTTCGTCGTCCACAACTCCGCCGCGCGCCTGCGACTCGGCTTCGCGGTGTTCCGCAAACCGGCGAAACGCAATCCATTCGAGGCTAAACGCCACGATCAGCCACGCGATGACCGTAAAGCACAGGTCGATCGTTCCGAAGATCGACTTGCCGATCAGCACGATGAGCGGAAAGAGCGCGGTGAAAAGAAGCACCGAGAAGACGGCGAACACGAACGCGGCGTTCGCATCGTCAGCCTCGCCCTGCTCGTCGTCGAACTCGGGATCGGCAAAGGCCTCGGGGCCGTGCGTCTCCCAGAGACGCTCACGCCGGCTGAACCCCTGCCCGCACTCCGGACACCGTCCACGTTCACCCAGGCCGAAAAGCGCGCAATCACAACGACCGCACCGAACCGGAAACTCGGTCTCGGATATCCGTGATACGTCAGCCTCGGTCCAGTCGGTCATCCCAACTCTCAGCCGGTGGCCGACGCCCGCTTGGAAGACGTGTCAGCCGCGCCCCGCCCGACGGCGCCGCCGCCGCGCCCCAGCTTGGCGAGCACACCTCGCTCCAGATCCAACAGGAACTGCTTCCGCCAGAGCCCACCGCCGTAGCCGCGTAGAGTACCGTCTTTCTGCACGACCCTGTGACACGGTAGCACAATTGCGATCCGATTGTCACCGTTGGCACGCCCAACGGCACGCTGCCCACCGGCGCAACCGATCTGCTCCGCGAGTTCACCGTAGGATGTCCTATCGCCATACGGAATGGCGGCCAGCCCGTCCCAGACAGCCCGCTGGAACGGCGTGCCGGGACTCACCAGAGGAACCTCGAACGCCATCAATTCCCCCGCGAAATAGCGCTTGAGCTCCGACTCCAGAAGATCGACATGTTCGTTCGTGCCCGGTACGACGGTACTGCGCAGGCGTCTCCGCGCCGTGGCAAGCTGCTTGTCGAATGACCGGCGATCCGCGAATTCGAGGAAACACACGCCGTCGTCGTTTGCCGCCGCTACCATCGGGCCGATGGGCGTTTTCAGCGATCGACTGACCATGCTATTCGCCTCCCTTCCACGACCAGGAGGCTCCCCGAACGTACGCGCGAACGCCTCTCGAAAACCGCTGCTCGATTCGTACCCGTGCCCCAAACCGACTGCCAGCGGATCAGCGCCGCGCCGCAGCTCGGTTAGGGCCAGCCCCATGCGCCGTGCGCGATGATAAGCCTGGAATGTCATGCCGAAATGCCGCTTGAAGTAGCGGCGTGCTGAAGCGGGATCAATATCCATCGCCCTCAAGTCCGCATCGCGCAGCCGCACACTCGGTGCGGCATCCACGCATTCGACAAGGCGCCGTACCCATGGCGGCTCGCATCCGTCCGGATCGATCGGGCGACAGCGCTTGCACGCGCGAAAGCCGGCTATCAGGGCATCCTGAACCGTGCCGAGATACTCCACGTTCTCCGGGCGGGGCTTCCGAGCCGGGCAGGACGGCCGGCAGAAGATCCCCGTCGTCCGTACGCACACGTAGAAGACACCGTCGTAAGACGTGTCTCGCTCCGTCGAGGCTCGAGCCATTTCGGATTGGGTCAAAAGGGTCTTCATGACGCGAGCCTAGCCGCCGAGCCGCGACCGTGCTACCGATTTCTGAGCGCCAATGTACATCTGCGGCTGCGGTGCGACAATGTATGCGCCGGACCGCGGGCTCACGTCTTGACCGCCACCCGCGTTGTACCGCATTCGGGGCAGGCATCGGACACGCAACCGACCAGGCTGTAGCCGCATAGAGGGCATTCGTTGCGCCGCCGGCGTCGACGCCCCAGCAGCGGGCCACGGACAAGCGCGATACCCGGTTGAATGCTCAGAATGCCGACCATGGCCCAGATGGGGCAGGTGAGCCCGTGATAGCGCCACTGTCGGTTCGTGCCCGCGCGGAAGCCGAACTGCCCAAGCACGGGCGAGCGGAAGCCTTCGCGTACCGGTGGCTGGGTCTGGTTGGATACGCGGGCGTGCACGATGTCGAATTGCCCGTAGTGGACGGTCACGCGCCCCCAGTGGCGCTCGTTCAAGAGCCCCATCCAACCGATCTCGCGCGAGACGCTGATGACGCCGATCACCGTCAGCGCACAGGCCGTCGCAACCAGAATCGAGCTGATGACGATGCGCATGGTTCAGCTCACTGCGCGTCGACGGCCTCGCCGACCTCGCGCGCAAGACGGCACACCCGCCGGGCCTGTTTCCGCCACCATCGAACCCGCTACCTTACCAACAGCGATAATATGCAACGAGCCCCGCGGAGTCGAGAAGAACGAGGTTGTCGTAACTTGTCGGATCGGGCGTAGCCACGAAAAAGCGGCGACTTCAGGAGGGCTTGCCTCACCGAGTCGCCGCAGGGATCAGTCGTTTACTGCCTCAAGTCAGACGAAGCCCTAGCTCCGTCGGCGCCACCCACGCATGGCCACCAAGCCGAAGAACGTCAACACCAGCGGCGCCATCCCGAACACATTGCACACGCGCGCCGTCGGCACCGTGTCGCCAACCTCGCCCTCTCCCGCGATCACATCCGGCACCGGGTTGGTCACGGCGTCGTCGTCGCACGCGTCGCCGAATTCATCACCGTCGGCGTTCTCCTGCGCCGGGTTCGATGCGAGCGGGCAGTTGTCCACATCACCGCAAATGCCGTCTCGGTCGGCGTCATTGTCCGCGTCGTTCGAGCATGGATCGCAAAGGTCGCCGACGTTATCGCCGTCGGAGTCACTTTGATCCGCGTTCGCCACCATCGGGCAGTTGTCCACGTCACCGCAAAGCCCGTCCTCATCGCGATCGTTGCCCAGATCGAAAGGACAGGAATCGCACGCGTCTCCATCACCGTCACCGTCAGCGTCAGCCTGAAGCGCGTTCGCCACGCCGGGACAGTTGTCGACGTCTCCACACAGGCCGTCCTCGTCGACATCGTCGTCCGCCGATTGGGGGCATGGGTCACAGATGTCGCCCTTCCCGTCGCCGTCGACGTCCTCCTGCTCTCGGTTGGCGTCGGCCGGGCAGTTATCCGCGTCGCCGCACACGCGATCATCGTCCATGTCGTTGTCGGCGTCGTTCGCGCAACGATCACACGCATCCGGAATGCCGTCGCCGTCGGCGTCCTTGGTATCATCCCCCGACGCACACTGGTCATCTCGGTTGGCCACGCCGTCGTCATCATCGTCGGCGCAGTCCGGGAACAGCGTGTGTTCGCATCGCCCACTCGGGCACGTGTCAGCCGTGCAATCATCCTCGTCGTCGCAGTCCGTCGCTTCCAGACACTCCAGACACGCGTCCCGCGCCTCGTCGCACGATTCACCTTCCGGACACGCCGCCGTGCCGGCTGCACATGTCCCGCCGACACATGTTTCAGCGCCGTTGCAGTACAGACCGTCATCGCAGGAATTCGTGTCATCAGCGCTATAAGTGCAGCCTGCGGTCGGATCGCACGAGTCATCCGTGCAGAGATTCCCGTCGTTACAGCTCAAACCGGTCCCCGCCACGCAGTTCCCGGCCTCGTCACATGTCTCGGAGCCGTTGCAGACCGATCCGTCGTCGCAATCCGCAGCGGTGAGGCACTGCACGCAGTCGTCAGCATCCTCGTCGCACACCTCACCCGCCGAACACGGAGCAGTCCCCGGCTGGCAAGTATCGTCGCCGTCACACACTTCCGACCCGTTACAGTACAAGCCGTCGTCACAATGCGCGGGCTCGAGACATTCCACGCACTCGTCGTCGTCCTCGTCGCAAACCTCGTCTGCAGCGCACGGCACGTTCTGCGAAACGCACTCGCCGTCCGCGCTGCAAGACTGCTCTCCGGTGCAGTACAAGCCGTCCTCGCACGTGTTGGCCGGGTTCGCCGTGTTCGAGCATCCCGTGATCGGATCACACGCATCGTCGGTACACGAGTTTCCGTCGTCACACACGGGCGGGTCGCCGCGGTCACACGTGAAGAACGCGTTGCAGAACTCGATGCCGTTACAGACGTCATTGTCGTCGCACTCGGCGTCAACGACGCACTCGCACTCATCGGGCACGCCGTTGCCGTTGGCGTCCTCGGACCCTCCGCCCGGACCCACGTCACAGGAATCCGGTGTGCCGTTTTCGTTGCAGTCGGCGCAGGCAGGGTCGTCGCTGCAATCAGCAAGGTCGCAGCTATCAGCCACCCCGTTGCCGTTACAGTCCATTTCACACTCGTCCGGCACGCCGTTGCCGGTGCAGTCCCGGCTGCCCGACAGCAATTGGATGTTATCCACCTGCCAGCCGAGCATCCCGGAGATGGACATATCACTCGTGAATTTGAACTCGATCACGATGGACTCACCACGGTACGCGTCGAGGTCGATGACGATGTCTTCCCACCCCGTCGGTTCGCCGCTCATCCGCATGACGCGCTCGTAGTTGATGTACACCTCCGCGAAGTCGTAGTCCCATTCCGTGTGGAGGAAGGAACAGAAGCTCAGCGCGGCCTCAGAAGGCCCGAGTTGGAACGCGGGAGAAGTCAATCTGCCTACCGCATCGTCGATGTAGCTGCACGCGTAGCGGGATCCGGCATAGGCCCACTGGGCTCCGTCACACGTAGGCGTCTGCGCGCAGTTGCTCGTGACGTTAAAGGCCCCGGTCGCCGACCACCCCGCCGGCAAGCCGGCCTCGAAGTCCACGTCCGCGAGCAGCCCGCCGACGCCGACATCGCAATCGTCGGGCACGCCGTTATCGTTACAGTCGTTCGCGCCGACTTCGCACTCGTCCGGAATCTGGTTGCCGTTGCAGTCATCGGAATCGGACGCAGCGTCGCACTCGTCCGGCACCGAGTTGCCGTTGCAGTCCAGGCTCGTCCCGTCGCTGATGTCCGCGTCGTCGCCGACACAGTTTCCGTTGCAGTCCACGAACTCGCACTCGTCCGGAATCTGGTTCGTGTCGCAATCCGCGCTCGTGCCCGCGGCCAAATCGCAGTCGTCCGGAACCAGATTGCCGTTGCAGTCCTGATTCGTTCCGTCCGAGATCTCCTGTTGATCGTCCACGCCGTTGCCGTTGCAGTCGGAAAAAACGTCGTCGATACCCGAAATGACCAGGCCGAAGGCCTGCGCGGAATCCGTAAGCGTCCCTTTGTGCGTCACGCGCACGGTATAGGTGCCGGCATCAGGCGAGCTGATGAGCACCTGCTCCACGTTGTCCGTGTTGTTGTCGCCTCGACTCGCCGCCGCGGACGGATGGCTCGGATCCAGGACCCACGGTTCGTACACCGTGCCGTCGGCCGCCTCGACGCGCAGGTCAAGGTCGTTGACCAGCATCTTGTTCGGTGGATCCAACGAATCCTGTAACACCGCCCCGGCCGGATCGGTCCATACGATAGTCACGCGAAGATCGCCGCCGGCAGCCGACGTGACGACGGGCACTTCGAAGACACCATCCTGCGAAAGCACCTGCTCCGTAATCCGATCGGGCTCCAGGGTGTCAGCCGTGATCAGGTTCGCGGCGGTCAGCGCGTTCACCAGCCCCCAGCCATACTCATAGTCCGGACCGGCCGCGCCACCGGCCTCGTCCGCCGTGTGGATCACGAGCGCCTTGAGCGTCGCTGCCAGCATGTCGTCCTCATCCGGATGCGTCGTCCGATGGTGCTGGATCAACAAACCGAGCGACCCCGCCACGCTCGGAGACGACATCGACGTGCCCGATATGGAGTCGTACGAGCTGTTCGAAGTGTACCAGGTCGATTCCAGTTGGATGCCGTTACCGACCACATCGGGTTTGATGCGCCCGTCGTCGCACGGGCCCCAACAGGAAAAGGAGGACATCACCACGCTGCCCGGGCCCGCGTAACCCCCTCCGATGTCATGCACGGCGCCAACCGTCAGCCCGTTCTTGGAGAGCGCCTGGTACCCGATCGAGTCGTAGCCGCCGTTGCCGTCCAGACTTCTCCTCACGAAGCTGGGCGTCCACCCGCCGCCGTAGGGGTCCCAGTACTTGTGCTCGGTGCCGGGTGCGGGGCCATCGTCACGATCGTTTCCCGCCGAAGTGACGAAGAGCAGGTACGGCTTCAAGTACGCCATCTCATCCCATTCTCGTGACACGGCTCCGTAGAAACCGAAGTTGGCATCCTCGAAGCTGTCCACCAGCACGTTACCGAACCAGTACCATTCATCTCCGAACCACTCCCACCCCGTCAGAAACCCGTACGAGTGATTCGACACGCGCACGCCGTCCCGGGCCGCAGCCATCATCTCCGGGATGTCGTCGGTCCAGTCGTAGCACGCCAACGTCGCCTCCGGTGACATGCCCTTCGCAAGGGGATTGAGGCCCGCTGCGATCATCGTGCCCGATACGTGCGTGGCGTGAAAATGGTTCTCGACCTCCGGGACGTCCATCTGTTGAGCGCGCCCACCGAACTCGACATGGCTCACGCGCACGCTACCGGCATCCCACACGCCGAGTTGGACTCCGCTGCCGGTCAGGCCTAACCCGCTCGAACCGCCGGGCTGGCATTCGTCGACGCTGATCGTGTCGGCCGCATCGGCGTTTGTGGTTACGTGATAGAGCGGCTTGCCGTCGACGATCCGGTACAACTCGATCGTCCGCTGTCGGCCGATCTCGGCGCGGACGGGCCAGCCGTTCGCCAGAGCGATCTTGCGGGCAGCCGGCCCCTGGATGACCACCGGCGCTCCGTACGACCGCGGCATCGCAACCGCGAGCACCGAGAGGATCACAGCCGCTTGGCTAGCGCGACGTGCGAAACTGCGCCAACACGCCGGGCGCAGGCTGACCGAAGGGACGGGATGCGATGGCTTCATCAACTCACCTTTCACGCGAATGCAGGGCTTCTACTTCTGATCCGGATCTTCACATGAGCTCGTCCCGCGAGGCGAGTTTCATAAGACAACTGAACACGGACGCCATAGGAGACCCCATAGACCGCCGCCGAGCCCCGCGATCGTGCAGGCACGTAGCGGATCCGTACGATGGAACCTCTCTCGAATTGTAACGACGTTCATCTTCCGTTCCAGTTAATATGCTCCGAAGCAACTGCCGGAACGGAAAACGCACCCGTGTGTCGACGCCGCTGCGCTGCAATGCGTCGCACGACCTACCCCATACTACCAGAACCTTGACGGTCATTGCAAGAAGAGCGGGCTACGGGCACCCGCGGTGAGTCTTGGTTGTTGAAACCTGTCGATGGAAACGACGCCAAACAACCGTATAGCCTCTTCACCGTTAGGACAAGCGACCACGGAGGATGGAAGAGGAGCGAACGACCGGCGACGGCTCGTGAATCGATGCCGAAATCGGCCCGGTGGCGCGTCCTGATCCGGGCGCCAAACGGGCCGTTTTCACGCCGATCGGCCCCCTCGGGCCTACCCTTGACGGACCCGCCCGACTCCTCCACGATAGGGCCAGCTCGACGCACGGGGCGTATCCGGCGTCGACTTTGTGAAACCTGTTACGGATTCGAAGAGGAGATACCTCAGATGCCACTCGTTACTTCGCCGGCACCGGCGTTTGACTGCAAGGCCGTCGTGGATGGACAGATCGTAGAGCTTCCGTGGAGCGAGCTCCACAATGGGCAATGGCTCCTGCTGTTCTTCTATCCGCTCGATTTTACCTTCGTCTGCCCCACCGAGATCGTCGCTTTCAGCGACGGAGCCGATAGGCTCGCCAAGCTCAACACCAAGGTGGCGGCCATCTCGGTCGACAGCCAGTTCTCGCACCTCGCTTGGACCAATCTCTCGCGTGAGCAGGGCGGGCTGGGCAAGGTCAACTTCCCGCTGATTGCCGATTTGGACAAGAATATCGCCCGATCCTACGACGTGCTGCTCGATGCCGGAATCGCCCTCCGCGGGCTCTTCCTGATCGATCCCAAGGGCATCGTTCGGCATGCGACGATCAACGACCTTCCGGTCGGCCGAAGCGTCGATGAGGCCATCCGCGTCATCGAGGCCTTCCAGTTCGTGGAAGAGCACGGCGAGGTCTGCCCGGCCAACTGGAAGCCCGGGAGCGACACCATCGTGCCCAGCCCAGAAGGATCGAAGAAGTACTTCAAGGCGAACGCGTAGTCGGCGAGAGTCGAGCCGGCCCGTTCAGCATGGATCACGGGAAAGCCCGTGCCCGCTACCAGCGCGGCGCGGGTTTTCCCTTGTTCTGGCCAAGGAGGTCATCGAGGCCGGGAGCTACGGGCAGGGAATCGGACACTTGTCGACACCGTATTGCTCACCCTGGAACGCCCCGACCGTCGCGCTGATATCTCGGAAGTTGACCGTTCGGTTCGGCACGCACGGATCGAGGTCCGCACGCTCGAGCGTCACCCCCTCGAACTGCCCCTGAAAAGCCTTCACCGAAAGGTTGATGTCGCGGAAGTTGACCAGTCCGTCCGGCGGCGACTCCATCTCACCCCACAACCAGGTCGTCGCGGAGACGGTAGCAGACTGCTCAGCGCCGCACTCGGACTCGACAAAGTAAGTCGCCGAGGGAATGATCTCCTCGCCGTGAGCCGCCACGCTGCCCCATTGCGAAGGCGTCAACACGACCGGATCGGGGCCCAACGTGCCGTCCGCCTGGATGTAGGCCGATACGCAGGCTACCTCCGGATTCCCGGCATCGCCCGTCACGTGCAGAGCCTGTGGCGCCGCCCCGATCGGGGTCACCACAACTGTCTTGCCGCCATCCGCCGCGATCTCCGGCGTGAGGCAGTCCATGGGGTCGATCACCGTGACCACACAACTCCCGCCGGGCAACACCCGCAGGACTTCGTTGTTCGGGTCACGCAGGAACGTAAGACTCGGGTCCGTCGCGATCGTCAGCTCGAGCACCCCGTTTGGCGACGCATCCTCCGAGATCGTCATCGTGAATTCGCCCACGTACTTCTGGGCGGCACCCACCGTCACACCTTGACCTACAATCGACGAGGACACCGATGCGGCATCGCAATCCACAGCCGAAGCGTCCACGAAACCGCCAAACACGTAATCCGGCCGCGATGTGTCGATCCGGGCACCGCATGTCGGTTCGTTGACGCCGCCACTACAACCGCCGCACTCGGGAATCAGGCTTCCGCTGCCGACCGCCGCGCTCGACACGACGCTGACGTCATAGGCGCTCAGGTCCGTAACGCTTTCGATGTAGAAGGTCACCGGGATCGTCGCTCCCGGCAGCCCCGTTAGCACGTCCGCCTCACAGTGGATGACCGTCTCGGTCGGATCGCAGATGGGGTCCGGGAAGCCGATGCAATCGGTGCCGTCTCCGAAGTACGACGCCCCGGACGAGAAACACGCCGCCGCGTCGAGATGGTCGCAGCAGCTTCCGTCGGCAAAGCAGCAAGCGCCCATCGCGACTTCACACACGTCGGGAACGGAGTTCGTGTCGCAGTCCTCCGCCATGCCGCAGCCCGGCACGTCGCACACGCCGCCCGGCTCACCGCAGGCCGTGTCACAGTCGTCGGGAACGTCATTCCCGTTGCAATCGAAGAGTTCCAGGACGCCGATCCACGTGCCCCAGACGTTCTCGTGGGCTGGAGGACCTTCCAGGTCGGCGTGCGCGTACTCCTGGATCGTCCACACGCTCATCTGATCCACCGGATCCAACGACGTGGCGCTGTAGTCGCCCCACCGGTTCCGCCCGAATCCGTCGATGTTGTTTTGAGGCGCCTCGCCGGCCACCAGTAGCCCGGGAGCTGCCATCTCGCCTGCCAGGTCACTCGCGCGCCGGCCGGTGTAGTAGGCGCCGACGTACTGAGCCGCGCTCGAGCCGGAGAAACCCATCGCCGCATGCCCGACGGCGTTAACCATGATCGACGGGTAGAAGTAGTGCAGAACCGGATCGGACACCGTGCCGAACTGCGTGAGCGAAGTCGCAGCCGGGTCGATCTCATACCATCGGCATGCCGCTCGGCCATCCACGTCGATCGTCTGCGCGGTCCACAACGACCCATCCCGATACACCGCGTTCATCAGCCGGGGGCCGATTGAATCCAGATCCGTAAAGCTCCCCAGCGCGGGGACGTTCGGAGGCGGCGCGTGCCCCGGCACCACGACGAAACCGACCTCGTCGAGCGTGGGCGCGTCGAGCGGTGGGTTGACCCGCCGGACACGAATCGTCGAGGCATCGGATCGAGACACGCAGTACTCGCCGGCGGCCGACCCGAAGGTAACAGCCGGCTGAATCGCGCCTTCCCACGGAAGCCCGGGGAATGCCGTGACCGTACCGAGGCTCGGGCTTGCCGCGATCAGAGGCGCCTTGTCGACGGCGAACAGACTCATCTTGTTGTCGCCGTTGACCATGAATGCGCCTACGTACACACCATTCTCATCAATTCCCAGCGTCGGGTAATCAGGGTATGCGCCGGAGCCATCGTCCGTAGAGAAGTCCGTCTTGAACCACTCGCCCTCGGGATCGCTCGTGAGCGAGACGGCGAGGTAGATCTTCTTGTTGGCGTCGAAATCCGTGGCAATCACGAACCAGCGCTCGCTGTGCGGGTCGAACAGAACGCGGGGGTCGGCAACCCAGGCACCGAGAAAAAAGGACTGCAAATGCACGTTCGTCAATTCAGCCCCGGTAGCCTTGTCATAAATGGCGAAGTTGCGATTGACCGCAACCACGTAGTGGTCAAGACCCACCGCGCCGTTGGAATCCGGCGGGAACGTGAAGGAACCCGCGTCCCACCTAACCACACCTTCGAAACCGTAAGCCAAATCGGGAAGCGATGTGCCGACGAGTCCGGGCGACGCACGGCCTGGGTCGACTCCCGCCGGCGGCCCCGCGGCCCGGCGCTGTGCCACATCGGGCGGAATCCGCGGCGGCGGCACCGCCTCGAACAGGTCGTATCCCGTACCCATCTCCCACGTCAGTCCGCCATACCCCGTGCCCGTCAGCGTGGTGTGGTATTGCAGATCCTCGAAGTCGATAACTGTCGGCCCGTTGTCACTCAAGGCGACCGTCGTGAAGGTCAGATCGTCGAGGCCGTACCAACCCGCGCCGTCGATCGCGGGATCGGCGCGGAAGATGATCCGATCGACGCCGCAGAGATTCATGTCGAACCACGCGGGCGTCTCGCCTATGTCCGTAAACGGCGCGGTGCGTGCCACTTCCTTGCCGTCGCGATAACCGACGACCCACACGCGCTGCGCCCATGCGCCCTCGGCGCGTTGCCCCGCGATATAAGCGCCGTGAACGTCAACGATGCCGGGGAAGCCGATCCCCATGCGTACATCGCCCCACTTGTTGACGATGTGGTGCAGGCCGGAGTGCGGGTAGCTCGTCGCACGCACGCTGGGCACGGCCCACTCGCCGTAGCGCCGACTCGGATCGGTACGTGCGTCGGGCGCAGGCGGCGGGGCAGTGCGCTGCCGCGCCACGACGTCCGCCATCCTCTCAATGATGCCAGCCCCAAAGTGCGAAGGATCAATGCGGTCGCCGCGCACGGGCTCGCCGGCGTCAGCGCCCACGGAAAAAACCGCGGAGCAAACCACGCTCGCCAACGCTGCCGGAATGTACATTTGACGACGCTTCATTCGGCGACGGCGCGCCGATCCCGTAAGCCCAAGTGTGGACCGAGCGCGCACTCCTCCTACTCTATCCAACGTTACTATTATCGTACGGAATCGCGGGGTTTCAAGGCTTTATTCATCTTAGTGGAGCTTCAACGCAAGCCTGCAATCAATCCCCTGACACTTGAGATGGGAGACGCTCGGCACCAAGCCCGAGGCCGCGAACGGAGGTGGCTCATCCGACCGAGCACCCGAGACGCCAAGGCCCGATAACCGACGCGCCCGGCCGCGCTCGCGGTGGAACCGGCTCGGTTCGCATGTGGGGATCGCTTGCCGTCTAGTTGACCGAGTCTTCAGACTGGAGTTCGGGCGGCACGGATGCAGGCAGGCCGTCGAAGGCCTCTTCGAAGCAGTAGACATCCTCGAAGTCGGCGAGGTTATCGCTCGGCTGCTTCTGCATCAATTCGCATTCGATGAAACTGAAGACGATGCGCCCGAAGTCCGCCGTGCAACGGATGTTCCAGGATTCGAGTACGGGGCGTGCCAGCCGCCCCCATCGCGTCAGTGCGTAGTCGTGCAATCCCCAGCACAGTTCGCGGCCGGTGATGTGTCGATCGAGCTTCTCGCAGCCGCCCGCCTCTTCGATCAGTTGAGACACAAACAACGGAAGAGTGCCGCTGTCCAATCCGTGGATCAGCTCCGACCAGTCCCAACCTTCCTCGAGCAGGAAAGCCTGAAGCTTGCGGTGCGCCGGCGTCTCCGCGCCGTGAACGCGCTGAGCCGCGTGACTGAGTCCGTCACGAACGAAGTAGAACGCCTCTTCCGGATAGGGTCCGGCGTGCTCAACGAGCTTGCGCATGACATCCTGTGATTCACGGCTCATGACATCGTCCCGAACGGACATGAGGTTCGCATCGAACCTTCCGCGATCATTTGTCCCCAGAAGGCGCGGAACCACCCGCGTTTTCGCCCCCACCGCCCCCTCGCCTGCGTGGACGACGGCGGCGACGCGCGCGGCGACGCGGCGCCGATTCCGCCGACTCTCCGTCCGCGGGCTTGTCTCCGTCAACGGGCGTCTCGCCCGGACCCGGCTTCGCCTCCGGGGCCGCCTGGCCATCGCTTTTCGGGGTCCCCGTCTCAGCCGGCGGCTCGGCCTTGGCCGGTCGATCTCGCCGCGGACCGTCACCACGACCCGAACCCCGACCGCGCCCGCCTCGATCACCGCCACGCGGCGGTCGCGGCTCCTTCACGGGAACCGCAGGAACGAGCCCGGCTTCAGTAATATCCTCGGCGACGACCGTCACCAACGTATCGTCATCCATCCGCACCTGGACAAGTTGCGTGAGCACCTGCCGATTCACAATCACGCCATCGCCCTGGCCCGTACCGATTCTGGTACCGATCTTCGGCAGCCTCTTGTCGAGGTCCTCATAGCTGTCGTGCTCGTAGCGCAGGCAGCATTTGAGCCGTCCGCACCGCCCGGAGACCTGCGTCGGATCGAGCGTGGCCTTCTGGAGCTTGGCCATGCGCATGCTGATCGGTCGGAGCGTCTTGAGGAACACCTTGCAGCATAATTCCTGGCCGCAAGTCTCGAAGTCGGCCAGAAGCCGAGCCTCGTCGCGCGCTCCGATCTGCCTCATCTCGATGCGCGTCCGGTATTCCCTGGCCAGGTCCTTGACCATGGCGCGGAAGTCGACGCGCTCGTTCGCCGTGAAGAAGAAGATGATGCGCTCGCCGCCGAACAGGTGTTCACACTCCGCAATCTTCAGCGGAAGCTTGTGCCGCCTGGCGACCTCCTGGGCGAACGCCCGCTTCTCCTTGCAGTCGACCTGGATGCGCGCGTACTCGGCGAGATCGCCGGCGGTCGCCTCTCTCAGTATCCGTCCCGCGTCGAAGATAAACGAATCGTCGCCACACCGACGGACCCACTCCTTCATCTGCTCGCGTGTCACCGCCTTGTCACAGCCGCTGCATGTCAGAGAGACCTGATCCCCGATCTCCAGCCCGCGTTTGCTGAGGATGACGATCTTGGCGCCGCATGTGAACTTCATGTCCGGAGGATGCGAGTACTCTCCGATGTACCGCATGTAGCCGAATCGGACAGCCGTCGTCGGGTAGATCTTCTCGAGCCCGTTGCCGCAGCGCGAGTCGCCCGCACCCGGCTCACCTAGACCGCAACTTGCACATCCCCCGGCCGCACGCCCGGAAGGCGACTCGATGTCGAATTGCTCGAGATTAATCGACGGTTGCACCAAGGCGATCTTCCGTAAGGCACCGCGCGGGCCGGCGGCGATGCTCATGATATCGGGTTGCACGACGAAGTGGCGACACTCGACGACGCGCCGGACCTTCCAACTCGGCTACGACCGCGCGTACTCGCGCGCGCGACGTCGTGATGCGATTGCGGCGGCCCGCCTGGACCGGCTCAGCCCACCACGCGATCCAGCACCACTTGGAAATCTTTCTTGCTACGCAGCCCTACGAACTTCTCGACGATCTCGCCGTTGTTGAAGAGGATCACGGTCGGGATCGCGCTGATCGAGAAGCGGACGGAAACCTCGCGGTTCGCATCCGTATCGATCTTGCCGACCTTCACTTTCCCTTCGTAGTCGCCGGCCAACTCGTCGATCACGGGCGCCAGAGCCTTGCAGGGGCCACACCACTCCGCCCAGAAATCCACCAGCGTCGGTGTGTCAGCACCCAGGACTTCTTCGTCGAAATTGCCATCCGTGAAACTAAGCGTGTGTTCGCCAGCCATCGCGTCTCCCTCGGTAAGAATGCACTCTTGTCGTGCCGAGATTCTAGGAATGAGCCTCACAACGGTCAACCGTCGACGGCCCCACAGCCGGCTGCCACCCGAGCCCGCGGACCCTGCAGCACCTAGGCCCGCTCACTCTTCGGCCTGGACTTCCATCGCCGGTGGATCCACAAATACTGCGAAGGCTCCACACGAACGAAGTCCTCGATAGCCTTCGTGTAGGCCTCGGAAATCCAGCGAAGCGGGTCCTCTTGCCCCTCCCATTCCTCTTTGTGGATGATGCGCTGAACTCCGATCTCGTACTTTGCGACCTTGCCGAGCCGTCGACCGTACCCGATCACGATCGGTGCGCCCGTCTGCATCGCGAGCAGCCCGATGGACTTGTAGGTCGAAGCGGGCCGCCCGAAGAAATCGACGAAGATCCCCTTGCGCCCCGCATCTTGGTCACCGATGACGCCCAGAAGCGAGCCTTCCGTGACAACGCGCTCAGCCTGCCCCGTGGCCCCCTTCTTGTCCAGCAGCGAAAGCCCGTTCATCCTGCGTGACTCGACCAAAAAGCGGTTGAGACGATCGTTATCCAACGGTCGCATCACCGCCACGATGTCGAACCCTAACGCCGCGATCAGTTGGCCGACGAGTTCGAACGGCCCGTAATGCCCCGTGACGAGGATCACGCCGCGCCCGCTGATCATGAGCCGAAGCACTTCCTCGAAATCGACGAGACGGATGTACCGGTTCCACGTGAAGGAGTTGACGAGCCGGGAAAGACAGATCACTTCGACGGCGAACATGGCCCAGTTCTCGAGGCATCGGTGGGCCATCCGCTGCACCTGGGCCGGCGTCAGTTCGTCGCCGAGCGATTCGGAAATGTTCTTGATCGCAAGATCGCGGTGGCGCGGCGTGAGCCACACCCAAACCCTCGCGAGCAGCCTTGCGGTCCGCAGGTTCCAGTCCATGGGAAAGACCTGCATGATCGCGAAAACGGATCGCACAGCGGCGTACACCACCCATGCCCCCACGCCGGTGCGCGTGTTAAGGCTGATCATTAGCCTCTGAATGAGGCCCCGCCAAACCCTAGAAAAGGGAGCCTGGAGCCGCGCCGTCGATCCCGTGCCGGACTTCATAACATCACATGGTAACCTGATCGCGACGCTCAGACCATGCGACGCGGCGCACGGTGGCTCGATCGGCTCGCACGACCTTCTCGCCAGCCTGCGTAGGCGCCCGAGGCGAGCACGGCGACCAAAACGGCCATGATCGGCTCAATGGGCGCACGAAAGCGAACCTGGACGTGCGTCAGGCAAAAAACGATGGAAAACGACAAAACGGTGGCCAGGAGCCAACGCATTTCAGCACGTACCGGGCCGCGCACTGCAAGCGAGACGACGATGACGAAGACCTCACCGAACATGAACATCGTCAGCAACAGACGCTGGAGGTTCTTCGGCAGCCCATCCGCGCTCGCAAGGCTGAACAGCGTGCCGAGCCAATAGTCGGCCGTCCGTCGCATAACCAGACGGCACCATCGCCACGGATCAGCCGCTATCGCCTCCGTGGCGCGCCGGCCGCACTCCTCGATGTACGCCCGTTCGCCGACCGCCGCCACGTGGCGTTGGGCGTCCTCGTTGAGCAGCGGAAACTGGCTCGTGAATGCCGTGCCGAGATTGGTGTCCGCCTCGGGGCAGACCCCCAGCCAGAGTTCCTCCATGAATCCGCCACGAATGTAGATCAGTTCCCCGAAGTGGACGTAGTTTCGAACCGTCCACGGCGCAACCGCGATGGCCCAGCCGACCACGGTCAGTCCGACGCTGCGTGCCACGGCGGGCGGGCGCCAGCCGTGTTGCTTGACCACGGGCCACAATACCAGGAACGGATAGGCGGCCGTCAGCGCCGGATTCAGCATCGCGAGAAGCCCGAGCCACAGGCCGAAGCCCAGCCACCCGACACTCGAGGGGCGCCGCGTCGCCAAAGAAGCCCCAAGCCAGATGGTCAACGCCACCGCGAGGGCAAGGAGATTCGTCTCCCAGATCAGATGCGTGAACCCCAGTAGCGTCGGGTTCACGGCCACGAGCCCGGCGGCAATCCACGGTGCCCAGCCGCCGGCCATCAACCGAGTCGCACGGAACACGACCAAGACGCAAAGCGACGTAGCCAGCGCGTTGACGATGTGGAGCGCGAGGTGGGAAGAAAACGACTCGATACCGAGCACCGCGTAGGTCACCGCCACGAGCGCCGTGTAACCCGGAGGAAGAAGCGCGGACGGGGTCTGATCCGTTTCCGTCAGGATCAGCGGGCTCACGACCGTACCGTAGGCCAGCAGGCGCTGCCCGAGTGCGATGTATTCGCGGTAGTCCCTCTCGAGTGGCGTGCCGAGCCCGGTCTTTTGCGCGCAGAAACCCAAGCGGAGCGCAAGGGCTACGACGAACAGAACAGCCAAGAAGATGCGCGTGCGTCTATTTCGCATGGAAGCCGCGTGCATCGAACCGCAGGGTCACCGGACTACTTATCGGGCGTGGGGTACCCTCGGCATCGCCAAGCCTCTCGGATATCGGTGCACCGAACCGAGAGCCTGAGCGGCAGCCCGCCGCGACTTCACTTCTCCTGCCCCGAAGAGGACGCGGGTCGCCTCTGCGCGTTTTGCCGCCGCCCCCGGACCATGCGCACGACAAGCCACAGGCCGAAGATCGCTCCGAGCCCGATCAACGATACGAAACTGTCCCCGAGGGCCCTGGGGTATGGAAGCTCGACCCCGGAAACCACATGACGCCTGCCGTCGGCAAAGACGACCGTGGCGTCGCCGCGGCCGGGATCGGCGCCGGACGGCGCAATCCGCATGCTGAACACACGTGACTCGTTCCTGCCGATGCCCGCGCTCGGGTTCGGCGCGGTCCCCACGCACACACCCGAGGTCCCCTTGCCTCCTTCTTTGATGAGGTTCGTCGTCTCGTCGGCGGACCAGCCCTCGGGCGCAAAGCACAAGTCCGCGAAGTGGTGCGGGAACTCGACGCGCACGATCGGTAAGCGCGACAGATTGGTGACCGTCCATTGGTAATGGTGGCCCGTCTCGTCAACACCTCCGGTGATCGTCACGTCGGGGCGCTCTGCGTCCCGCCCGAACGCCGGCGATGTCGGCACGAGGAGTGCAGCGACGGCGGCCCCCCACAAGGCGACGCGCTCGTCGAGCCGACGGTTCGATGTGACCCAAGAGCTACACGTCCGAATGGTACCCATCACATCCCGACCTTCCGCTTGCCGTCGACCATACTGCGCGCGGCGCATCGCCGCCGGAGACTCAGTCGCGCGCGACGCTTCGCCCCGAGCGCAGCAGCTCTCGATACTCGGCGAGTGCGTACAGTGCAAGGAACGTGGCGTGCGGACTACTGGCAGCGACTCCCGTATCCGCTCCGATCAACTGGCCGAGCGTGCGGCGCAGTGACGGATGGAACGGCCATCCGCCGTCTTCGTTCTGACTCGCCACGATACGCTCGATCCACCTGCGACGGACCGGCGGCCCGTCCTCCATGTATAGCCAAAACGCCACGCGTTCGTTGTAGATGTCGCTGGTTCGCGCGTCCCACGTTTGGATACCGTACAGACGCTCACTGACCTCGGCGATCAACCTGTCGGCTTCCACCGACTCGGCGGTGACTGGCGCGGTCTTCTTCAGCCAGACGTAGGCAAGGAGGGCATGCGTCAGGTCGTAACTCGTTTCGAGTTTCCCGGTGTCGTGAAACAGCCGCTCTTGCTCGCGAGGCGGCAAGGTAGTCCACCGCGGGTGCAGCGCGTGAGCCACCCACACGGAATGCGGGTTCGTGGAGCTATTCGCCACGGCGTCCTTGATTCGTTTGATCTCGAACGACGACAGCTCGACATCCCGCCAACCGGGAATGCCCGTGAGCATTTGCCATTCCCAATGGTCGGTGTTGATCCGCCGGGCGTGAGCCATGTGGCTGCGCAGACCCGAGTGATCCTGACGCTCCAGAACTTGCTCGAGGAAGTAGTGATGAACCGGCGCTTCGCCGCCTTCGCTCACGTGCTTCCCGAAGGTGCCGGCCTCGTAGAGGTAGTCCAAGCCGGACACAATCGCCGGGTCGATCCGCTCGGCGAGCCAATCGCGTCCGTGCATCGGGCAGTTGGTAAAGGCGTAGTAATACGCCCATGGCGCAGCGAGCAGCACGAATAGAAGAGTGATGAGGATTCGACGGCGACGCTTGCGCGCGCCCGCCGATCGCACCCCACGCGAGCCCGCGGCTGAGGCGCCGTCGGTGGGTACCGAGGAAGCCGGTCCCTGACTGTCCGCTTCGCCCATCGTGGTTCTCTCGCGGAGGAGGCCGAGGGCACAGTGCCAAGCGTCGGCCGCCAAGATCTCGAGCGCTACGCTTGATGCGTCCGTCGCCCCGATGGTATCGAAAAGGGCGTACCGCGGCCATCGACACGAAGCGCAGGTCTGTCGCGGCTTGACGAGAGCACCCATCCGAGCCATATCTCCTTGCCATGACCGCTCACAACCGGGACATCCCGCCACGGCCTTCGTTCTTGCTGAGCGAGCTTGCCTACGAGCTGCCGGAGGCCTTGATCGCAGAGAAGCCTCCTGCGCGGCGGGAAGACGCTCGACTCCTCACGCTTTACCGAAAGACCGGCGGAGTAGGCGATCGACACATTCCCGACCTGACGGAGTTGCTCAGACCCGGCGACTTGCTCGTCCTGAACGACACCAAGGTCATCCCCGCCAAGTTCACCACCCAGCGTGCCACCGGAGGCAAGGTGCCCGGGCTGTTCATTGAAGAGGAATCCGACGGGACCTGGCGTGTCATGCTCGAGGGATCGGGGCGAATTCGAGTCGGCGAGAAGTTGCGTGCCATCAGCCCAAGCGACGAGACCGTCACGCTCGAACTGACGGAGCGCTACGGCGATGGCCAGTGGCGCGTCGCCGTGGAGCCGCCCGGACAGGCGGAGGACATACTCGACAAGATCGGCGAGCCGCCGCTGCCGCCCTATATCGCCCGAAAACGCAAGCAGACGCCCGCGGACGTTGACGACCAGTCCCGGTATCAAACCGTGTACGCCAAGACGCCGGGCGCCATCGCGGCCCCGACAGCCGGCCTGCACCTGACGGACGCACTGCTGGGCGCACTGCGTGACCGCGACATTAACACGGCTTGGGTTACGCTCCACGTGGGGGTCGGCACGTTCAAACCAATCAAGGTCGATGACCTGTCGCAACACGACATGCACGGAGAGCGGTACGTGATGCCCGGCAGCACCGCGGAGGCGATCAGACACTGCCGCGCCGGCGGCGGACGCATCGTGGCTGTCGGAACCACGAGCGTACGCGTGCTCGAGTCGGCGGCAGCCGAGGCAGGCGACAATCGCATCGTAGAAACCTCATCCGGCGTGACCCATGCCTTCATCTATCCTCCCTACCGGTTCCGCGCGGTCGACGCCCTGCTCACGAACTTCCACCTGCCGGGCAGCACGCTCATCGCGCTGGTCATGGCCTTCGCGGGAGTAGACCGCGTTCGCAAGGCCTACGCACACGCCGTCGAAAACGCCTATCGCTTCTACAGCTACGGCGACGCAATGCTGATCCAGTAGACTTCTGATCCCCACGACGATCCCGCTCGGTTGCCACAATCGATGCCGCTGCCTAGGCTGGACGGCCGAGGATTACGACCCACGCCCACTCATACGGATGGCGACTTGGAAACGCTGCTTCTGATGTTGATCGGTCTCGCCGCCGGTGTGCTGGGCGGACTGCTGGGAATCGGCGGAAGCCTCATCATGATTCCCGGTATGGCCGAGCTGCTTCCCCCGAATCAGCATCTCTTTCAGGCCACGGCGATGATCGTCAACGTATTCGTAGCTGTGCCCGCGGTCTACCACCACCGCAAGGCCGGTGCTATCGACCGGCGTACCGTGTGGCGGCTGCTGCCGCTGGCGGCGCTATCCGTCGTGGGCGGAGTGCTTCTCAGCGAGTTGCCGCTCTTTGCCGGCGCCGGCGAGGCCTACCTGCGATTCATGTTCGGCCTGTTCCTCCTTTTCGTCACGGCATCCGAACTCTACCGGATCGCCCGGAAGCGAGCCGCCAACGGTGCGCTCGAAAGCTCGGAGTCGCTCAACGAAAACGCGGAACGCGAACGGCCCGTCGGGTGGGCGTCAGCCGCGGCGGTTGCGATACCCACGGGACTGATCGCGGGACTGCTGGGCGTCGGCGGCGGCGTGTTGGCTGTGCCGCTACAGCGAAGATTCCTGGGCATCCCAATCCGCATCGCGATCGCCAATTCAGCCACGATCATCATCGCGACCGGATTGCTCGGTGCAGCCCTGAAGAACTACGCCTACCTTGTAGACACGGACTACAGCCTCGACTCCTTCCGCCTCGCTGCGATCCTGATCCCTACCGCGGTGATCGGGAGCCTGATCGGGAGCCAACTGACGCATCGACTTCCCGTACGTATCGTCAAGACGGCCTTCCTGGTCCTGATGGTCGTCGTGGCGGTTCGCCTGACCACCCGAGCGGCTGCCGATCGCCCAAGACGCAACCCACCCGCAGCAGCCACAATGAGCGCATTGGGCGCAGTTCCTGCGCAGTCGCCTCGAACAGCCTTCCTCGTGGCCGTCTAACGCCCCCGCGTCGCTCAACTTCTTCCCGAACCCTCGCCGATACGCGCCGAGTAGACATACGTGGCCGCGCTACAGTAGTCACGCGACCCGGACGAAGGCGACCCGCAGCAGGAGTGACGCAATGTATCAAGGTACTTCCAAGTCGAAGAGACGCAGCCTATCCGTCTGCCTGTTGGGTCTGGCCTTCTTCGCACAGGGTGGCTGCATTCCCATTGAGGGCACGCAGTTCAGAGAGGCGGCGCTTCCGGCGATCGAAACCGGAATGTCCGCGATCCTCAACGGCATCCTGGACGGCGTCTTCGCTACCATCGAAGTCGAGACCCAAACGTCCGACCAGAGCGACGCCGGCGCTTAGTAGCCAGGCCCACCGACCCTTCGTTCGCGGCGTCGGAAACGACAAATCGAAAGAAAAATGGGCACGCGCGGAAAAAGCCGATCCTAGCGCAATCGCTGCGCCGCCTAAGGCAGGATCTCGATCGGGTCGCCCGGACGCAGGACGGCGAACAGCTCTTCGACGTGGCGATCCGCCATCGCGATGCAGCCGGCTGTCCAGTCGTAGCCCTGGCGACTTCCGTGGATGCCTATGCCGCCGCCGAGCGCTGTGGCCCAATCCGGACATCGTTCGTTCCGCAAGGCATGGCGGATGTCGGCGGCCTGGCCGGGCGAGATCAAGCCGGTGGCGAGGCCGCGAGTGACGGCCGAGCTGTCCGGGTAGTCGATTCCGATGAAGCGGTGGTACTGGCTGCCAGGGTTCAGGGCCGTCGCGTGGAAGATGCCCTCGGGCGTCTTGCCGTCCCCGGCCCGACGCTTCTGCCCCTCGGGGAACGTCCCCAGATCGATCGGATAGGACCGGATGAGCGTGTCACCATCGAACAGATGGAGCACGTGCTTGGATTTCAGGATCACCACGCTCGGCGAGTCGAGCCGGATCGCGTTGGCTCCGTGCCGGTCCGCCCCGCCTCCGACGCCCGCAAAAGTGACCACGGCCAAAATGACCAGCCCCCCGATGATCGGACCTCCCACGGAGGCGACCACGGCGCGGCGATACCCTGCCGGGAGGTGTTCGATTGGGCGGCGCCAGGCTATGATGTCGACCAGAAATCGAACGATGACGGCTTCCTAACCCTCGGTCCCATCCGTGGTTGTGGCGGATCGGGCCGGTTTCGCGGGTACCCGATAAACCTCGCCCTGACGCGTGGGAGTCAAAATCCGCGAGGATGCCGAACCCGGCCGCCTGGGCAGGCGTAAGGATACTATGACGTGGTGAACGCGCCAACGGACGAACAACTGCTCGCGGAATACGTGGGCGGCGACGCCGCGAGCTTCGAGTTGCTCGTCCGACGGTACGCGCGCGACCTGTTTCAGTTCGCGTTGCGGTTCACGGGCCATTCGGTCGCCGCGGAGGATGTAGTGCAGGAAACCCTCCTCCAGCTTCACTCATCGGCCGCCAAGTTCGATCCGAAGCGGCGCCTCAAGCCGTGGCTGTTCACCATCGCGGCGAACAAAGCCAGGGACCAGATCCGTCGTCGGACCCGCAAGCGTGAAGTACCGATTGACGCGTACATCGACGGCCAAAGCGATGCAAGCCAGCGCTTTATCGACCTCTTTGCCGCCGACACCGAGCCCGGCGATGTCCACTTGGCTTCTGATGAGAAGCGGCAGGTCGTCAAGGATGTGGTCGACACGCTGCCCCAGAAACTTCGCGAGGTACTCGTCCTCGCCTACTATCATCGCTTCCCTTATCGCGAGATCGCCGAAGTACTCGATATCCCGTTGGGCACGGTGAAGAGTCGGTTGCACGCGGCCGTCGCACAGTTCGCCGGCCAATACGAGGAAGCGACGCAGCAGAGCACACGCGGCGAAACGGAGCCGTAGTAGAGAACAGGCAGCCGGGCACACACGTGGCCGGGCGCCGGGGCATGGGAGCTGGCGGATGGATGATCGCAGGGACCGTCTGGAAGAACTGCTTCTGGACCTGCACCTCGGCTGCATCAGCGACGAGGACCGGCTGTGGCTCGAAGCTCAGCTCGAGCGTGACGGCGAAGTCGCAGCCAAGGCTGATCGCCTGGGCAAAGCGCTAGGCCCACTGGACCACTGGACCGTCCCGCCCATACCGGATGATCTCGTCGACCGGGCACTGGACCGTATCGCCCAGCACGCACCCGGCACGCCGAACCTGGACCTCGTCACGGCGGACCACTCCTACGCCGGCCGGTCTTTCCGCTTACCTCTCCGCGAAGTCTTGGCCGTCGCCGCTTGCATCGGCCTTCTCATCAGTGTCTTGGTGCCCGGCTTGGCCGAAGTACGCGACCGTTCCCAACGGGCGGCCTGTGCCAGGAATCTCGCATCCATCTTCGACGGCGCGCGGATGTACCAGGAACAGAACGCGGGGGCACTACCTTTCGCCGGCGAGATCGCCACAGCGTCGTGGCTTCCTACGGGTGCCTCGAAACGCCAATATGCGTCGAACAGCCGCCACCCGTATCTACTCGTCAAGCTGGAGTACGGCCCGAAACCGGAGCACTTCGTATGCCCCGCTGACGCAGACGCGACCCCCCTCACCCCCGCCCAACTCGCCGGATACAACGACTTCAAGACATCGAGACACAACAGCTACGATTCGCTCAACCTGTCCGGTTCGAAGCCGAACGTCAGGCCGGGAAAGGCCATCGCCTACCTCGGCGACCGGAACCCGCTTTTCAGGAACGGCCGCTTTGACGCGTCGGTCGATCCGACCGTCGCCAACTCGCTCGCCCACGGCGGTCGCGGCCAGACCGTGCTGACGCTGGATGGAAGTGCCGGCTGGATGACATCTCCGGTGTACGGCACGGCGCGGGATAACGTCTGGATGGCCGGCGACATACGCAACTACACCGGAGTCGAAGCGCCGCTTTCCGACGATGACGCCCAACTCGTACCCGGCTATCCCACCACTGATCCCAACGTACAAGAACTGATTCGCTAGCACGGGCCCGGCAACGCACATCGGAACGGACCCTCGGCGGTGGGAGCGGAATCC
>JAJDDX010000153.1 GCA_029260055.1 Phycisphaerae bacterium | reverse complement strand
GGCTGTCCTCCTGAAACCGTTGGCGTGAAACAACGCCGTCAGACATTGGCCTGAAACAAGGCCGTAAGGTACGACACGGCGCACCGGAGGACAGCCTCTTCATGACATTAGGGCGGGCGGTTCGCCCGCCTTTCTTGTACTGCTTCGGCCGTGTGGGGCCACGAGGGTGCGGCGTTGACTCGCGTTGGATGCTCGCTATCGGGTGTCAGCCGGCATGTGAGAACCCCACCACAGATGCCTCGCGGCCTCTTCGCGCCCGACGCCGCTCCCGGACAGACAGAGGGAGGCGGGCAGATTGCCCGCCCTACCCGGCTGGATCGTCAAGCACGCCAAACTCGTACTCGACACGCGCAACGCTACGCAGCAGGTCAAACGCGGCCGGAAGAAGATCGTGAAGGCGTAGTGTCGGCCGAAGCGGCGTCATGCCCCTCGGACCGAAAGCGCACGGCCCGCATCGTGCCGAGCCCGAGCTACTGACTCTCACGGCCTATCCATCTGAGCTCCGGGCGCAAGAGTGCATGCACGCACATCGAGGGGCGCTCTACGGAACAGGCTCCGCGCCTCCTGCAATCCCATCCCCATAAACGTACAGGTCTCACGGCCCACGGTTTCGCTTGAACTGAATATGTTCACCGGGTACAATGGCGGCTCACGGTGCGATAGAGTCGAGGCCCTAGGTCGATGGCTTGGCGCAGACAAGGGAGATCGCTCTCCGGCGAAATGAGCGACTCCCGCTTCATTCAAGTAACGTGTCTTGGCGGGGGTGGCAATGCGCCAAAGTCGGCAGCGTCATGCTATTGCGAAACAGGTGTGCCAGGGGCACGCCATAGGAGTGGTCCGATGAGACAATGCGCAGCCGCCCAGCGGCGACGCCTAGGGCTAGTCACGCTGCTGCTTTTCGTGTGCGGCGGGGCACGGAGCGTCTACGGTCAGTGTACCGATATCGGCTGGTCCTTGCGTGCAGATGGTCAGCCGTCGGCGCGGAAGGAGCACGAGATGTGCTTCGATAGCGATCGAGGTGTCACCGTCATGTTCGGCGGTCATACCTCTACGGGAACCGCCGGCGATACCTGGGAATGGGACGGCGACTCCTGGACTCTGCGCTCGACCGAAGGGCCAGAGCCGCGATCCGGCCATGCGATGGCCTATGACACTCAACGGCAGGTCTCAGTCCTGTTCGGTGGCGGAGTCGGATGCTGCATTGGTCCGGAGGAGTATCGAAACGACACCTGGGAATGGGATGGCACCTCATGGGCGTTGCGATCTACCACGGGGCCATCTCCGCGAGACACACACGCGATGGCCTACGATGCCGATCGCGGGGTCACGGTACTCTTTGGGGGCTTCGGAGTGTCCGGCGCATCGACTCACCAGTTGGACGACACTTGGGAATGGAATGGTTCCCAGTGGCTGCGACGCGTTGGTAGCGGCCCTTCTCCGCGGAACAGGCACGCTATGGCGTACGACAGCAGCCGCGGCGTTACTTTTCTATTCGGCGGCTTCTTGGGTCGTTTCCTCGGCAGCTCGCGCGAGACGTGGCGGTGGGACGGGCAGCATTGGCTCCTGCGGAGCTCTTCTGGTCCACCTGCGAATTCAGAACACTCGATGGCATATGACCTGAGCCGCGGCGTCACCGTCTTGCTCGGCGGTAGACCAACCGGCGTGGCGACGGATGACGTATGGGAGTGGACCGGTGTCGGTTGGAGTCAGCGTACTGACGAGGCCCCAGTACGACGTTCAGAACAAGCGCTTGCATACGACTCCGCGCGGGCTGCGATGGTGCTATTTGGCGGGCAAGGTGGTGAAGGATACCCTCACCGCCTCAGCGATACGTGGGAACTCGCTCGGAGCTGCGTGGACCTGAGAGTTCTTGGCGCATTTCAGCTGTGCTTCACGGGCACCAACGGTGCCTGTCAAGTCGGCTGCAACAAGTTCGATGGCGACCTTGACGGCGATGTCGACCTGGATGACTTCCTCGACCTGCACGATCGCATAACGGGCCCATAGCAGCGTGACATAGACATGGCGTGTTCCGGATACCCACGTGCCGGAGTGGAAGCAGATGCGCCGGCCTCGGCCCGACGACAGCGATCGAACGTCAGGCAGAGCCCGACCTACTGGAAACGGGATGGACTGAAACCGTTGGCGGACGCCGGGCAGCGCCCGGCGCCACGTTACGTCACGTCCCCCCTTATGGGGTATTCGTACATTGCGACCGCTTGACGACGCCGGGCTCAGGCCTAGACGTGGACCTGCGACGCGCGTTGCCAAGTTTCGTAAGCGGCATAGCCACCCGCAAGGTTCACCACGTCATCCCGGCCCAGGCCGTGCAGGATACGGACTGCCACGTAACCTCGCTGGCCCACCTGACAGTAGATCAGCACCGGGCGCTCGGGGTCGAGTTCGCCGTGCTGCGCCCGCAAGTCATCCACTGTGATGTTGACGGCACCGGGGATGGAACCGGCTGCGAACTCTCGCGGCGTCCGCACGTCGATGATCTGATAGCCCTTGTCCGCCAGTTCCGGCACGTCGATTGGGTCACAATGGGACACGAGGCCGCGATCCTGGTTCAGCGCGACAAACGCGCCGATGTGGACCGGGTCCTTAGCGGCTCCGTACGGCGGCGCATAGGCCAGATCGAGATCGGAAAGGTCGTCGACCGTCCCGCCGAAGTGGATGGCTGTGGCGACGATGTCGATGCGTCTGTCGACACCCGCCCCGCCGACGGCCTGCGCACCGAGGATTCGCCGCGTGCCCGGTTCGTAGAGAATCTTCAACGTCATGGCTTCGGCACCGGGATAGTAACCCACGTGGTGCGCACGACGGATGATCGAGTGCTCACACTTGATGCCGGCCTTATCAGCCGCCCGGTGATTGAGCCCCGTCGCCGCCACTGCCAGATCGAAGACCTTCACGATGGCTGTGCCCGCCACACGCGCGGCACTTCCGCCCTGCCCCGTGGCTGCGATCTCGCCGGCGAGCCGTCCGTGCCTGTTGGCCGGCCCCGCAAGCGGCACCAGCGCGGGTTGCTTCGTCACCGCATGGACGACCTCGATGGCGTCTCCGGCTGCCAGGATGTTCGGATCGGAGGTCTCGAGCCGGTCGTTGACCCGAATACCACCGGCCGGCCCCAGTTCCAGGCCGGCCTGTTTGGCAAGTTTCACGTTAGGCCTGATCCCGACCGACATCAGCACGAGCCCCGTCACGATCGTCGTTCCG
>JAJDDX010000152.1 GCA_029260055.1 Phycisphaerae bacterium | reverse complement strand
AGGCGTAAGAAGCATCTGATCCCGATCCGGACGCCGAACACGAATTGTGTCATCCATGACCTACGCTCCAACCGCGACAGGAAACAAACTCATCTACCCGGAACACTGGCAAGTTTTATTCCCAGGCTCTGTGCGGACCGGAACGAATTCGTGGTCCGCACAGCGGACCCTACGCGGCTCGCAGCGGACCCTACGTGGCTTTCGAAGAATCGTGCGTCCGGGACGCACCCTACTCCCTCTACCGATGCCATTGTCGACGCGTACAACGGTGCGGCGAGCCGCACCCTACTCCTGATCGCGACGGGTGAATTCGCGCGCTAATTCGGATTGGGCGACGCCGGTGCATTTCCGATCCGTATCTCGCCCTTCGGCAGGGGCGGGGCTTCGGCCAGCAGCAACTGGATCTGCCTTTCGAACTCGGCGCGGAGGTGCTCGTAGGCCTCGCCCGTCGCGGGGCCGGAAAAGCCCGTGTGGACCGCTCGTACGCGGGCTTCGTGGTCGATGAACAGTGTCGTCGGGTAGGCACGCAGCTTGTCCAGCGCGGGAAGTGCAGCCTTGACCTGATCCTTGTCGGCCAGGCCGGCGATGAGGATCGGGAAGTTCACCTTGTGGCGATCGGCGAAGGCGCGGACGACCTTGGCGTCTCGCTCGAAGTCGCCGGTCAGTTCGAAGGCCATGCCGATGATCTTCACACCGAAACGGCGATAGCGCTTGTTGACGTCGACAAGGTAGGCTGTCGCGTCGTGGCAGTTGGGGCACCAGGAGCCGAACACCTCGATGATGGTGACCCTGCCACCCAGTGCCGGCTCGCCCAGTGTCCGCCTCTTGCCGTCGAGATCACGGAAGGCGGCGTTGGAAATCCGTTTGGCCTTGTCGGGCTCGAACGTGACGAAGCCGCCTTCTAGCTTGGCATTGTCGTCGCGCTCGGCGGACCAGGTTTCGTGCCAGGTGTCGCGTGACCAGAAATCGCCCTTGAGCGATCCATCCTCGCCGAGCCTTGCCTTGAACAGGAAGGCGTGGGCGCCGTCGAAGGATGAGAGGCGAAGCTCGTTGCCGGACACGCTGCCGGCGAGGAAGCGATAGTCGCCGCCGACCGTGAGGAAGGTACCCGTAACGGTGCCGTCTTCCTTCTGATCAAACTGGCCGACGGCCTGGTCGTCGCTCTGCGAGAACTTGACCGACCATCGGCCGGCGACCTTGGCCGAGGCAGGTGTATCGACGGGGAACCGCGGCGCTTTGCCGGCGATCGCGTGGAAGGGCAGCCGCGAGAGCTCGCCGGCCCTGCCCGTCTTGATCCACTCGCCGTCGAGCCGCTTGCCGCCGTCGCTCGTCGTCGCGGTGATGCGCGCGTCGTAGTAATCGATGGAGAAGGTGAGCGACTTGCCGTCCCGGGTCAGACTGCTAAACGGAATCTTCTCCGGGCCGTTGCCGATGCGTGCCTTGAACTGTCCGCCTTTCCCGACCATCTGGAGGTCGAAGGGCAACTCGCCGCCGGGGCTGTCGAGCCAGGCTCGCCACATGCCGATTTGAGGCAGTGCTTCGTCCGCGGCCCGTGTGACCGAGACGGTCAGCAGCAAAGCGGTCAGAACGGCGGCGGTTTTCGTTACGGTCATGGTCTTTCCTCTCGGTCGACATCGTCAGGCGGCCGGTGCCCACGCGGCTTTTAGCATAGGGTAACGGCGTAGCGATGCAAAGTCGCATGGCCGCGCGGGCCGTCCGTCCCCCACCCTTCGGGAGTACCCGAAGGACGGGGCACCCGCAAAGTCGCTTCGATCGCGTGGCCGCGCGGGGTAGCCGTCCCCCACCCTTCGGGAGTACCCGAAGGACGGGGCACCCGCGCGCGTGAGCAAGCGGCTTATCCGTCCTCGCTCCCTGACGGTCGCGGCTCGGAAAGAGCGTTGGGACAGGTCCTGGGCTTCCGGCAGCGTGTCAAGCCTCTGGGAGCGTTTCCGGTCTTGGCGGGTCGACGGGGTTGAACTTGTCCGGGTCGATGTCGAGGGTCTTGATGGCGTCGGCCAGCTTCGCTCGGTCGAACTGGTCGATGCTCGCGAGCTGCATCAATGCCGCCAGGGCCGTGTGCTTTGCGTCGACCTCGAAGTAGTCACGGAGCTGCGCTCGGGCCTCGCTGCGGCCGAAACCGTCGGTGCCGAGCGGGCGGAGGCCGCCGGGCACCCAGCGGGCGATCTGATCGGGCACGGCCTTTATGTAGTCACTCGTCGCCACCACGGGGTAGGGCTCGTCGGCGAGTAGCTGCGTCACGTACGGGACCTTGGGCTCGTCCGTTGGGTGAAGCAGGTTCCATCGCTCGCACGAGAGCGCTTCGCGCCGCAATTGCGAGTAGCTCGTCGCGCTCCATACGTCGGCTGCGACGCCGAACTTGGTGTCGAGTATCTCCTGAGCATGAAGTGCCTCGCGCAAGATCGCGCCGCTGCCGAACAGGTGGACGCGGGGCCGCCCTTTCGGTTCGGAAGCCGGGCGGAACTTGTAGAGGCCCTTGAGGATGCCCTCGTCGGCGCCCTCGGGCTTGGCGGGCTGAAGATAGGGCTCGTTCTCGACGGTGATGTAATAGAAGACCGCCTCGCGCTTGTGGTACATGCGCTCGACGCCGTCGCGCACGATGACGGGGATCTCGTAGGCGAAGGCCGGGTCGTAGCTGATGAGGTTCGGCACCGTGCTGGCAAGCAGGTGGCTATGGCCATCCTGGTGTTGCAGGCCTTCGCCGGCGAGCGTGGTTCGCCCGGCGGTGCAGCCGATGAGGAACCCGCGGCATCGCGCGTCGCCGCACGCCCACGCCTGGTCGCCGATGCGCTGGAACCCGAACATCGAATAGAAGAGGTAGAATGGGATGGTGTTGACGCCGTGGGTAACCGCGGCGGTGCCCGCCGCCATGAACGACGCCATCGCGCCGGCTTCGGTGATCCCCTCTTCGAGCAGTTGCCCGCGCTGGCTCTCGCGATAGTAGAGCAGCAGGTGGGAATCGACCGGTTCGTAGAGCTGTCCGCGGTGGGCGTAGATGCCGTATTTGCGGAACAGCGCGTCCATGCCGAAGGTTCGTGCCTCGTCCGGGACGATGGGCACGATCAGCTTGCCGATTTCCTTATCGTCCATGAGCCGGTTGAGCAGACGCACGAAGGCCATCGTCGTGGCCACTTCGCGATCGCCGGAGCCCTCGTCGAACTCGCCGAATAGATCGTCAGCCGGCGGCGCGATGGGCACGGCGCGCACGCGTCGTTGCGGCACGTAGCCACCGAGCGCCTCTCGGTGCTCCTTCATATACTGGTACTCAGCGCTCTCTGAGGGTGGGCGATAGAAGGGCGCGTCCTCGATCTGCTCGTCGCGAATCGGGATGTCGAACCGGTCGCGGAACTGCACCATCTCCTCGTAATTCAGCTTCTTCTGCTGATGGGTGATGTTGCGTCCTTCGCCCGCCTCGCCCAGGCCATAGCCTTTGATGGTCCGTGCGAGAATGACGGTCGGCTTTCCGTTTCGCTCGCAAGCGGCCTGGAATGCGGCGTAGACCTTGGCGGGGTCGTGCCCACCGAGTCGCAGCTTCTCGATCTGCTCGTCCGTTATATCCTCTACCATGGCGGTCAGTCGCGGATCGGTACCGAAGAAGCGATCCCGCGCGTAGGCACCGGACTCGACAGAGTACTTCTGCCACTGCCCGTCGATCGTCTCGTTCATGCGTTCGACGAGGAGGCCGTCGGTGTCGGCTGCGAGGAGCGGGTCCCAATCTTCGCCCCAGAGCACCTTGACGACGTTCCAGCCGGCGCCGCGGAATGCGCCTTCGAGTTCCTGGATGACGTTGCCGTTGCCGCGGACGGGGCCGTCGAGTCTTTGCAGGTTGCAGTTGACCACGAAATTGAGGTTGTCGAGTTCCTCCCTGGCCGCCAGCGTGATGGCACCGAGCGACTCGGGCTCGTCCATCTCGCCGTCGCCGAGGAAGGCCCAGACGCGCGACTCGGACGTATCGGCGAGGCTGCGGTCTTCTAGATACCGATTGAACCGCGCTTGATAGATCGCCGAGATGGACGCGAGGCCCATCGAGACGGTCGGGAATTCCCAGAAGTCGGGCATGAGCCACGGATGTGGATAGGACGAGAGTCCGCCGCCCTCGGCCAGCTCGCGCCTGAAGTTGTGAAGATGTTCCGGACCGAGGCGCCGCAAGAGGTAGGCTCTGGCGTAGATGCCCGGAGCGGAATGGCCTTGGAAGAAGATCTGATCGCCGGTGCGGTCCTTGGTGTGTCCTTTGAAGAAGTGGTTGAAGCCAACTTCGAGCAGGGTCGCCGCGGATGAGAAGGTGGAGATGTGCCCGCCGATGCCGGCCGAGCGACGGTTGGCGCGCACGACCATGGCCATCGCATTCCAGCGGATGAGGCTCTTGATGCGTCGTTCGATGGCACGGTCGCCGGGGTACGCGGGCTGGCGGCCCACCGGGATCGTGTTGACGTAGGGCGTGCTTGCGGCGAACGGCGGGACTACGTCGTTGCGTTTGCCCCAGTCGATCAGGCGCTGAAGCAGGTAGCGTGCGCGGTCACGGCCGCCGCTTTCGGCAACCGATTTGAGTGACTCGATCCACTCTTGTGTTTCCGTGCTGTCGGTGTCGTGCGTGCGTGTAGTGGCCATGCGCGGAAGCATACCCGACGGGCATTGCGCACGCTAGCAAAACGGGCCGATCGCGCCCCGGAATCAGTCAATGCCGTAGTACGTATTCGTCCCGTTCTGCACGTTGGCGAGTAGCTTCTCGACGAGGTCTCGCTCCTGAGACAGGGTCCGCGAGGTCTCCGACGCGCTATCGGGAAGGTTCTCGGCCAGCTCATCAAAGTACGGCAGGAAGTCGTTGAGTCGATCGGCCGCGCGGGACCGCTGTGTGTCCTCCCACCAGTAGCTCGAGTAGGCGTCCTCGCACGCACTTTTGAGGACGAGCGCCGTGTCGAGTAGCAGCAGCGCCCGCTGGGCGTGCTCGGTTTCGAAGTATGGCGGTTCGCCGCTCGGCGCTGAGCCGGCAGGCAGGGTCGCGTCGATGGTCGGCTGCGTTTCGGTCTGCCCGTTGGACGCCTTGTAGGTCAGGTCGATCTGAGCCACGGTGTTGTCCGCATCGAAGTCGACCAGCGCACCGGCACGCAAGCGCACGATGGCCGCCCCACCGCCCTGCCGGCTGCTCAGAAAGAGGGTCGGTAGTTCGAGGTCGAGTTGGTGACCGAGTTCGTCTGGCTCGGGGATGCCGTACACGCCCTCTACATCAAACTCGAACGGCACCGTCACGGACATGGTGATGTCGTAGGCTGCGGGCGTGACGAGCAGGTCGAATTCCTCGTCGAAGACGCTGACGATTCGGTCGTAGTCGCTGAGGAAGAAGTAGTTGGCGCCGCGGACCTGGGCGATGCGGTCGGCGGTCTCGTGGCCGAAGTCGGTGCCGACGCCGAAGAGCGTAGCCCCGATGTCGTCGGCGGCGTACTCTTCCATCGTGTCGATCAGGTCATCCGCCTGGGTATCGACCCGCACAGTGAGCAGCACATCGGTAAAGACGATCAGGCGATCGGATCGGCCATCGGCGCTATTGCGCTTGGCAACGCGGTAGCCCATGCGCATGCCCGCGTCCAGGTCGGTGGTGCCCTCCGCCTGGACCGTATCCAGTGCGGTCTTGACGGCTGCGATGTCGTCACCGGCGACGGCTTCGAGCCTGGTGACGGCCTCATCGTTGAAGGTGACGATGCTGATCAGGTCACCGTCGGTAAGATTGGCGAGCAAGCGATCGATCGCGATCTTGACGGCGTCGAGCTTGGAGGTGCCGCTGCGCGCGTCGATGTTGTCGCGCATCGAGCCGCTGCGATCGACGACGACCACGACGTTCAGAGGTTGGCGTGTAAAGGACTCGGCGTCGAGCGTGGTGCCGAAGCCGATCTGGAGCGTGACGAGCGGCGTGAAGGCATCGAAGGGGTTGTTCCACGCGACGGCTGCAGTGGCGAAGAGGTCGCCCGCGCCGGCCGGCTCGGTAACGGGGATGCTGTGCTCGGAGAGGAAGCCCTCGACGGTGATCGAATCGTGATCGGGGATGCCGCCTTGTTCGATCGTCGTTCGGGCGGCGGCGATGTCCTGTTGCCCCCCGCCGGTAATACCCATATCGAACGCACCGCCCGCGGAGAAGGCGGCGGAGCAACTCCATAGCAGGCCGGCGACGCAGCAGGTCGTGCCGAGAAGGCCGGCCACGGCAATCAAGCGGTAGGCGCCGGATAAGCGCAGGGTTCCTCTTTCGCTGCTGGAGCGTCTCATCAACCGTCCTCCTTGTCTTCGGTCATACACGACAGAATGGTCTCGGTGTCATTGTGGCGTGGCCTTGGTGTCCGGTCCAGGGAGACGGGTCCAGACGCTATCCGGGGGTGCCGCTCCCTTACGGTCGCGGTTCTGAAATGCGGCGGCGCTCGCCAAGCTTGTCGTCCTGCGTCGCACCGGAGACTTCCGGGCCGCAGCCTACTCGATCGTGCCGGGGTCTTCGTACATTTGAAGGTAGCTGCGATAGCGTTCGGGATGGACCTCGCCGCGCTCGACGGCCGCCTTGAGGGCGCACTCGTCCTCGTGGGAGTGGGTGCAATCGGGGTACTTGCAGTCCGCCACGATGTCGACGAACTCGACGAAGTGGGCCTCGAACTCCTCACGCGGGATCACCGTCAGGTCAAACGACCGGATGCCCGGTGTGTCGATCATGTAGCCGCCGCACTCGAGGCGGATCAGCCGGGCGGTGGTCGTGGTGTGTCGACCCTTTTGGGTCTGCAGCATGACATCGCCGGTGCGAAGCAACAGGCCGGGCTGAACGGCATTGAGCAGCGAACTCTTGCCCACGCCGCTTTGGCCTGCAATGACGGATGACTTATTGGCGATCGTGTCTCTGAACTTCTCGATGCCGTCGCCGGTGGTCGCGCTCGTGGTCAGCGTCGTGTAGCCCAGCGATGTGTAACGCTCGAGCAGTTCGACCGCCGCGCCGCCCACGTCCAGGTCGATCTTGTTCATGCAGATGACCGGCGTGATGTCGCCCGCGTGCGCGGCGACGATGTAGCGATCGATCAGGTTCGGCTTGGGGTCCGGCTCGCGCGCGGTGGTGACGATGATCGCCTGGTCCACGTTGGCGACGATCGTGTGGATGCGTTTGCGGGCACGGCGTCGCAACTCGCCGCGGCGCGGATCGACCGCCTCGATCACGCCCTCGCGCACCTCCTCGTCCGCGGTGGCCTCGATGCGGAAGCGTACCGTGTCGCCGACCGTGACGGGGTGGCGCTCTTTGATAGACCGGGTCCGAAGCACACGGCGCACCGTGCAGAGCCAGATGCGCGCGCCCTCGTCGACCTCGGCGTACAAACCGCGCATCGCGATCACGACGCCCCGGTGCAGGTCGGCGGCGTCCGGGCCCTCGGGCACGATGATCGTGCGATGGCGGGAGAGATCGCCCTTGGCAGCGACGCCTTCACTCTCGCGCGACTCGACTTCGTTCTCGTCGCCCTGCCGGGCTTGTTGCGTCCAGTCCTTGGGGCGTGGGGGCTTGGAACGGTTTCGCCGGAAGGCGACCCGCACTTTCTTGCCCTTTCCACCCTTCTTGCCGCCGGACGATCCCATTAATGGCAATTGTCCGCTGCCGGGTTGTGAAATGTCAAGCGGAAGTAGTTCGAGGCCATCCCAAGACCCGTCGGATCGAGTCAGGCGAACAGAGCCGCGCGCATGAGCAAGCGGCCCTCCTACCATCGCTCCCTGACGGTCGCGGCTCGGAAAGAGCTCTGGGATCGGACTAGACTGCACGTGTGCCGACGCGGCTTCGCGCCGGCTCGTTGCCGCTTTAACGACAATGCGTATAGTGATGTTCGAAAGGCCATGTTCGCTAGGAACTGCCGTTACCCGGAAAGGAAGCACCGTGCCCACGAACTTTGGCGACCGCCTGGTCGCGGCGATCCGCAAGAAGAACGTTCCCGCGTGTGTCGGGCTTGATCCGCTTATCGATCGGCTTCCGCAGGCCGTCCTCGACGCTCACGGCATCGGTGGCGGCGCGGTCGACTCCGAAGCGGCGGCTGACGCACTGCGCAGCTACGGTCGCGAGGTCATTGCCTGCATCGCACCGCACGTGCCCGCGATCAAGATCAACATCGCCTTTTTCGAGCGGTACCACGCGGCCGGCGTTGCGGCCTATCTGGAACTCGTCGAGTGTGCGCGCGATGCGGGGCTCGTGGTTATCGGCGACGTGAAGCGCGCGGACATCGGGCACACGACGGCTCAGTATGCTCAGGCGCTGCTGGCTGATCTCCCGGAGGGTCATGCCGGCAAGGGGGCTGCGCCGGACGCGGTGACGGTGAACCCCTACTTCGGCATTGACGGTATCGCCCCGTTCATCGAGATCGCGCGGGAGCAGGGTCGCGGGCTTTTCGTGCTGGTTCAGACGAGCAACGCTTCGGCAGACGAGATTCAAGGTTTGGAGTTATCGGCGGGCGGCACGGTTTGCCAGCAGGTCGGTCGGGTGGTCCAGGGCTGGGCCACCGGCGACGGCCTTGTCGGCAGCGAGGGCTACAGCGCCGTCGGCGCCGTGGTCTCGCCACGGGACCTGGAATCAACCGACGTGATTCGCGAGCTGATGCCCAATTGCATATTCCTTGTACCCGGGTTCGGGGCACAGGGGCGGACGGCTGACGAGGTCGCCAAGTGCTTCAAATCGGACGGTAGCGGCGCGATCGTCACTTCCTCGCGTGGCGTGATCTACGCGTACGCCAACGACCGATATTCGGCGGAGAGTTCCGACTGGCGTCAGTGTGTCGAGAAGGCATGCGGCCATCTGGTGGACGACATCCGTCGCGTCACCGGTTACTGATCGCAATCGCCGCTGGATGTGACCAACTCAGACAAGGCGCAGGGACCTGCGCGTCCGATACGTCAGTTCGATATCTTGCCAACGGCCACGGAAATCCCGCTTGCACTCCGCGTCCGCTAGTGCCGTTTGCGCGGCACGTTCGGGTGCTTACGCCTCCTGAGCATTAAAAGCGGACCTTGGCCGGACCAACAAAAACTTGACTCAAAAACCGTCTGCGAGACCCCGCGATCCGGCATTCCGTTTCGATATCGCCCGCCGAGTTTTGCCCGCCTGTTTTTATATCCTAGGCTAAAACCGAGTATGAAATCTCTACTCGGTGCCAACGAGCACCGTGGTGCGAGGAGCACGAACATGGCATTGACGGTTACCAACACGAACACGCTGCAGCTCTTGAACATCCTTAGCCGGACCGCTTCGGCGCAGACAACGACACTTCAGCAGTTGACCACCGGCAAGCGGATCAACTCCGGCAAGGATGATCCGGCGGGCATGATCGCCCTGTCGGGCCTCAACGCTGAACTGCGCGCGGTGGACGCGTCTCTGGCGAACAACCAGCGGACCGACTCGATGCTCACGGTGGCCGACTCAGCCATCGGCGAGATCTCGACGTTGCTCGGCGAGATCGAGTCGATCGTGGCAGCCACCACGAGCGATTCCACGCTGACCTCATCGGAGATCGCAGCCAATCAGTCGCAGATCGACGACGCGCTCACGGCGATCGACCGGCTCGTTCAGACCAGCAACTTCAACGGGAAGACCTTGCTGGATGGGACGTTTGCGGTTCAGACCGCCGGGATCGATACCGATCGGGTTTCGAATCTCCGTGTGTTCTCGCGCAGCCAGGCGTCGACGGACACCGTCCTGAACGTCAATCGTGTCGCCTCGGCGCAAGTCGCCCAGGTCGCCTTCCAAATCGGACAGGCGGCCGGTGCAGCCTTGACGACTTCGGGCATAGCCGAGGTGGCGATTGCCGGTAAGCTCGGCACCGCGACGATCACGCTTGCAGACCAAACGACGCTCACCGGTATTCAGACTGCCGTCAACGCCGCCACGGCTCAGACTGGGGTTACGGCTGTGCTCAGCACAACCGCGGGCGGCGTCAGCGCGATCAGCCTGCGTTCCAGTGCCTACGGCACATCGGCTTTCGTGAGTGTGGACGTGCTTTCCGGGGGGGCAATGAACAAGGCGACCGGTACGGCCGACAACAGCGAGGGATCCACCGACGACCTGACGACCGTCTCGAAGACGACCGGAGTCGACGCGGACATCACCATCAACGGTCAGGCCACCGGCGCCGACGGGTTGGACATCACGTACAGTGCCAACGGCCTTGCGCTCGAATTCGCGTTGTCGAGCGACTACGGCTCGGGTGTTACGTCGTCCGCCACGACGGCGTTCACGGTCAAGGCATCCGGCGGCGCTACGTTCCAGTTGGGAACCACGTCGTCCACGCGGTCGACGATCGGCATCGACTCGCTGTCGACCTACAAGCTCGGCGGCGGAAACGGCTCCGTGCGTCTGTCGCAGCTCAAGTCCGGTGGGAGCGCGGCTCTAGCGACCGACACCGAGGCAGCGCTCACGTCGGTCAGGGAGGCCCTGACGGAAGTCGCGAGCACACGAGGACGAGTCGGCGGATTCCAGAAATTCCAGGTGGGCTCCTCGATCGCGGGGTTGCAGGCGGCTCAAACCGGCCTGACCGCGGCGGCCAGCGTCATCGGCGACACCGACTTCGCGATGGCCAGCGCCGAGTTGAACCGACAACAGGTCCTGATGCAGTCCGGCATCACGTTGCTGGGCATCGCGAATCAGCAGGCCGCACAGATACTGTCGCTACTGTAAGTCAGCCCGAGGCCGGAGACAGCTCCGGATACGAAGCCAGCATGACGGGTCGAAGGTTCACGCCTTCGGCCCGTTTTCTTGCGCACGCCTTTCATCCGTCCCCCACCCTTCGGGAGTACCCGAAGGATGGGGCACCCGTTCCGGAGGATAGGGCACCCGTTCGACTATGTGCTGTGGCGTTTGGCGGCGAGCTTCTTGCGGAGTGCGGCTGGCGTCATGCAGTTGAGCACTTCGGACTTGGTCACCCCGGCGCGGCGCGCGGTCGTGACGCCGAAACGGATCGCCCCGAGGCCGTCGACGTGATGGGCGTCAGTATTGATCGAGAGCATGACGCCGGCGCCGCGAGCCTGGCGGGCGTGGAGGTCCTTCAGGTCGAGGCGCTGATAGCTGGCGTTGATCTCGAGGATAGTCTTGGTTCGACTCGCCTCGGCGATGACGCGGGCGATGTCTAGCTCCATGGCCTCCCGCTTGTTGATCAATCGCCCGGTGGGATGGCCGATGATCGACACATAGGGATTCTCCATGGCCGCGATGGTCCGGTCGGTGGGGCTGAGCTTCCCCTTCCCACCCTTGCCCATGGCTGAGTGGATGCTGGCGACGACGATATCGCACTCGCCGAGGAGGTCGTCCGGGTAGTCCAGCGAGCCGTCGGGCAGGATGTCGCACTCGCAGCCCACGAGGATGTCGATCCCGGTGATGGCTTCATTCGCAGTGCGGATATCCTCGACATGCCGCTCCATGCGTTTGATGGAGAGGCCGTTGGCGATCGTCGAGCTCTTCGAATGGTCACAGATCGCGAGGAACTCGTATCCCAGCGCCATCGCCGCGAGGCCCATTTCCTCGATGGTGTTCTTGCCGTCGCTCGCGACGGTGTGGACGTGCAGGTCGCCGCGGATGTCATCGACGGTGATCAGATCGTCGAACGTGGCCTCGGGATCAAACTCTCCGCGGTCCTCCCGCAGCTCAGCGGGGATCAGGGGCAGATCCAGCTTGCGGTAGATGTCGGCCTCGTCGGCGCCGGCGATCCGATCGTCACCGTCGTATAGGCCGTACTCGTTCAAACGCCACTTGCGCCGGACGGCCATCTCCCGCAGCCGCACGTTATGTTCCTTCGAGCCGGTGAAGTACTGCAGTGCGGCACCGAAGGCATCATGCTCGACGACACGAAGGTCTACCTGCAACTCCCCCCCGCCTCGCTGCTCGACGGTGATCGAGCCTTTGGTAGCACCTGACGCCAGCACACGTTTCACGAAATCCAGCGAAGTGAAGGCCTCGACGACCGACTTGCCGTCGGCTGCTTCGCAGAGGATGTCTACATCGCCGATGGTCTCCTTACCGCGGCGGATCGAGCCGGCGATCTCGACGCGTTTGACGCCCGGCAGCTCCGCCACGCGATCGGCGACCTCTTCGGCGATGAGCAGCGCTTCGCCCAGCCGCGTTCGGCCGCCGCTGCTTTCGAGGAAGGCCAGCCCCTCGGCGATCTTCTTGACGCTGGCTGCACCGAGGCCCGGGAGCTTCGCCATTTCGCCGGAGGCGATGACCTGCTTGAGCGTGTCGACGCCGTCCACCTCGAGTTCGTTGTAGACGAGGGCGACCTTCTTGGGTCCCATGCCGGGGATTTCGAGTAGGGCTGGTAGACCGTCGGGGAGTTTGGCGCACAACTCGTCGAGCACGTCGACGTGGCCGGTTTGTACGTATTGAGCAATACGCTCAGCCGCCCCTTTGCCCACGCCGGGCAGGTCGGTCAATCGCCCCTCCGCAGCCAGGTCAGCTACGTCGTCGGAGGCCTCTTTGAGCACACGGGATGCGCGGCGGTAGGAATTGACACGGAAGCGGTCGGCACCGTCGATCTCGAGAAGATCGGCGATGCGCCCGAAGACCCGGGCTATCTCGGCGTTGATCATGCCGCACGACCTCCCGGCCCGCCGCCGCGGCGGCACCGGCAGGCCCACCGCACGGCGGTGAACACCCCCAAGGGGACTCGAACCCCTGTCGCCGGCATGAAAAGCCGGTATCCTAGGCCACTAGACGATGGGGGCAGGTATAGCTCTTATCGGCCTGGAAAGGCCGATTCACCAGCCGAGGGAATATAGCGACCCGGCTTGGCCGAGTCAACGCACCATCGTGTCGGGAATTGGCGTCTCGCCGAGACGACCCCGATACTCGCAGCCAACAGGGAGGTAGCCATGTCGCGCAGGATTCCGTCAGCGATTTATCTTGTCTCGCTCGTCGCGCTATCGGCGCTGGTCGGCTGCGAGCGAGCGGGCGACTCGGATGACGCATCGTCCGGGAAGGTCGCTGTCTATTGCAGCGTCGACGAGCAGTTTGGCCGAGCGGTGCTGGCTGATTTTACGAAGAAGACCGGCATCGAAGCGGCGATCACGTTCGACTCGGAAGCGGGCAAGACGACGGGCCTGGTCAACAAGATCATCGCTGAAGCCGAGTCGGGCCGGGCCCGCGCCGACGTGTTCTGGTCCAGCGAGCTGTTCAACACGATTCGCCTGGCGAGGAAGGGGTTGCTGGCTCCGTACGCGCCCGCCACAGCGGCCGACATTCCGGCTCGGTACAAGGATTCGCAGCACCGGTGGACGGCGTTTGCGGCGCGTGGGCGCGTGCTGGCGTTCGATCCGGCCAAAACGCCTCGGTCAGAGGTTCCCGGACGTTGGACCGACCTGGCCAAGCCGGAATTCGCTCGGTACACGGCCATCGCCAACCCGGTGTTCGGCACGACGTGCGGGCACATCGCCGCACACTTCGCGCTACATGGGAAGGATGCGGGGCGCGTCTACCTGTCGAGATTGCGGGAAGGCGGTGCCGCCGTGCTGGACGGTAACAGCGCGACGGTCCGGGCGGTCATCGCGGGTCGGGCGAAGTTCGCGTGTACCGACACCGACGACGTATGGGTCGCTCAGCGCAGCGGTGCGCAGCTCGATCTGATCTACCCCGACATGGGTGACGGCGGCACGCTGCTGATCCCCTGCAGTGTGGCGATGATCGCGGGTAGGCCAAACAACGACGCCGCACGGAAACTCGTCGACTACTTGGTCTCGGCCGAGGTCGAACGGATGCTCGCCAAAAGCGACTCGCGAAACGTGCCGGTGCGCGAGGCACTTCGCAAAGAGCTGGACATATCGTGGCCGGCTGAGACGAAGGTGAGCTTCGAGGCGATTACGGACGCGATGGACGAGGCCGTCGCAGCGGTCAGGGAAATCCTCCTGCGGTGATTCGACGACAAGCGCCACTTCCGATCGTCTTGTTGGCCTGGGCGGTGTTCATCGCCGCCGTGGCGTGGCCGACCATCGCACTCATAGCCCGCTGTTTCGACCAAGGTCGGGCGCCGACGGACGGATACGTGCCGTCCGGCCGGCAGCTCGGTTTGCTGTGGCGCAGCCTGTGGATGTCCGGCGTGGCGACCGGGCTGTGCCTTCTCCTCTCGCTACCTACTGCCCTCGCGGTAGGGCGCAAGAGTCGTAGCGCGTATCGCGATCTGTCGGCGGGCCTTCTGCTGGCGGTGCTTCTTTGCCCACCGATGGTCTACGCCTTTGGATGGGCGCGTATCCTCCCCGCGACCTTCAGCGGTGAGTGGCGATGCATTCTTGTCTGGGTGCTTTGGGCCTGGCCGATTCCGGCGGCAGTCATCGGCGCGGGTTGGGCACGTCTCGGCAGAGCCCCTTACGAAAGTGCCGTGCTCGATGCCGGAGCGGTCAAGGCGATCTTGCACGTCGTGGTCCCGAGCCTTCTGCCGCATGGCGCGCTGGCCGGGCTTCTGGTCTTCGCGCTGCTGTTCAGTGATTACGGCGTGCCACACGCTTGCGGTCTGATCGTCTTCACCACCGAGCTACTGGGATGGGCGGACAGTTCGAGCGTCGTGCTCGACACGGCCTGGCCCGCGGTCCTTCCGGCGCTCATAACCGGCATCGCCCTGGCGGCTGTAGCACTCCTGTGGCGACGCTGTGCGGTCGACACGGGCGAAGAGGGTGCCGGAGACGCGCCCGATCGAGGCTCTGACGTCTTGGTACTTGTGACGATTGCCCTCGTCCTGGTCTCCTGGCTGCTGCCGATCGGCACACTCGTATACAAACTCGGCGCGGTCCAGCCGATGATCGAAGCCTTCAGGACGTACGGGAAGGACTTGGCGTGGTCGTTGGGTACGGCCTTCGCCGCGGGGCTGGTGGCGGTCGGGATGGGCATCGGCATCGCGGCATCACGATCCTACGACAGGCTGCCAGGGGCCACTCGCGGCGCGGCGCCGCCCCTTGCCGGACTGGGTTGGGCTGTGGTGTTCGGCGCGTTGCCGGGGGCGCTGATCGGCGTGGCGCTGGTCGCGGCCTACAACCACGAGGCCTCCGCGTGGGTCTATGATCGTTGGCTGATCGTAGTCGTGTCTTATGTCTCGCGGTTCGGCTGGATCGGGCTGGCGGTCGGCTTCATGCTGACGCGCGGTACGGGCTCGGAATTAGCTGACCAGGCGCGGACGGACGGCGCGAGCGAATGGCACGTTTGGACTCGGCTCATCCTGCCCATGCAATGGCCTCTGTTGGCTTGTGCGGTGTCTGTGGTGGCGGCACTATCGGTCGCCGACGTGACGGCCTCATCCATCGTGCGCGTGCCGGCCTTCAGCCCGATCGCGCACGTCATCATCGAGAAGTTCCACCGCTTCGAAGACGGCATGCTCATCTCGCTGAGCTTGTGGCTGATCGCAGCGGGCCTGCCGGCTGTCGGGTTCCTGATGGTCACACTGAAGCGTTGGTCGAGGCGATAGGCCCGGCCTACTGCTCGCGATCAAGGAACGTCAGTTCCGTGTCGATGTTGTTCTCGAGGCTTCGTTGCGCCTCGACGTAGTCGAGCAGGGCGCCGTTCTTCTCGATGGCCAACCGTGCGGTAAGCTCAGGCGAATCGGGGAACGCTTCGAGCCCCTTGCGCCAGGCCTTGCGAGCGAGGTCGTACTTCTTCTCCTTGGTGAGGGCATCACCGAGCCCGACGTGGGCACGGAGGAAGTAGGGCTTGGCGTTTGGCGCGTGGTCGGCTTCCTGTAGCTCGATGCACTTCTTAAAGTCTGCGGTCGAGTCATCGGAGTGTAGCAGCGCTCGCGGCCAATGCAGATGATTCATGGCCCGACAGTAGATCGCGGCCCACGTGTCCGGCTGCCGCTTCAGCACGATATCGAGCTGATCGAGCGATTTCCGCGCCAAGGTGCCCTTGCTGACGACGGCCGCCACGCCGCCGCGCGACGGGATCTTGTCGACGTAGGCACAGCCGAGCTCGACGCGCAGGCGCATGTCGTCGGGATGTGCCTTGACCTGCTTTTCGAAGAAGTCGATCGCCCGGTCGTAGTCGGCGAACTTGACGCACTCTTTACGAAACGCGCTGGCCAGGAAGTAACCCGTCGAGCCCGCGCGCAACTGTTCCTCGAATTCCGAGAGGCGCTTGTCGACGACGGCGGGGTCGACCTTCGGCGCAGTACGCTTGTTGCCCGCACGCTTGTGTGCCAGGGACTTCGGCGCATCGACCTTGATCGCGAGTTGTTTGGCGTACTTCGACGGGTCCTGTCGCATCGTCACGGTCTGATTGGCCGGCACGTTCTCCATGTATTGCAGGCCGCCGTCGGGCCAACGGACCTCTACCAGTTGCACGTGCGTGTGCTTGCCGAGCCCGAAGTGCGCCCTCGGGTCGGACTGGGCGGAGTATCCGTTGCCGCCGTCGCGTTCACGGAACTGAAGACCTTCGGCGGTCAGCGCAGTCACGCGCGCACCGATGGCATCTCGATTGATGCCCGTCGACGTGTCGGCTTCGAGTACCACGGTCAGATGGTTGTTCTTCTGGCTCAGGTTGTTTCGATAGAGGTGCGGCTTGTCGTTCTGGTTCGCCACGAAGACATCGAGATCGCCGTCGTTGTCGTAATCGAAGGTGGCGAGTCCGCGCCCGTCGCGCACGGAGTCGAGCCCCAATTCCTCCGCGTGCTGCGTGAAGGAGAACATGCCGCCGTTGCGCCAGAAGCGAGCCTTTTCGTAGCCTGAGAAGGACCGGTCACCGATGGCGGGCCAGTTCTTGGCCTCGCCCGCGTCCTCGCCTGTGACCGTCCATGAAGCCAGGTCGTACCAGTAGTTGCCCTCGCCGGCGCTGATGAAGCCGTTGACGGCGTAGATGTCAAGATCACCGTCGTTGTCGTAGTCGAAGAACTTCGCACCCCAACCCCAGCCGCCGTCGTAAGTGCCGGTTTCCAGGGAGATGTCGGTGAACGTCACTGTGCCGTCCGGCTCGGGCCCGTTGTTGTGCCAGAGCATGTTCCCTTCTTGCAGGTACTCCGACGTGGTGATGTTGGCGACGTAGATGTCCAGCCAGCCGTCCTGGTTGAAGTCGCCGAAGTCGACGTTCATCCCCTTCTTGGTGTCGAAACCGATGGACTTTTCCGTCGCGTTGACGAAGGTGCCGTCGCGTTTGTTCATGAAGAGTTGATCCGGACCGAAGTCGTCCGCGCAGTAGAGATCGGGCCACCCGTCGTTGTTCACGTCGGCTGATCCCACCGCGAGCGTCCAGCCGGGGTCCTCCAGCCCGAGCGACTTGGCCGCCTCGGTAAATGTGCCGTCGCTGTTCTGCTTGTAGAGGAAGTTCTCTCCGCCGTTGCGTGAGGTTTCGAAATCGTTGTGCATGATGCGGGTGTTCTTCAGGTGCCAGAGATCGACTTCTTTGAAGTAGTTGCCGACGTAGAGGTCGAGGCGCCCGTCGAGGTTGAAGTCCCAGAAGATCACCGCGTTGCCGTTGGCCCACTGCGTGCCCGGCGAGCCGTCGCGCGTTTTGAAGCACTTCTTCGTCACGTCCGTGAAGGTGCCGTCGCGGTTGTTGCGGAACAGGGCATCGTTGCCCCATCGCACGAGGTAGAGATCGACCCACCCGTCGTTGTCGTAGTCGCCCCACACGCAGTCCATGCTGGTGCCGGCGTCGCCGTTCAGGTCGCGCAGCCCGGCTTTGTCGGCCACGTCCGTGAAGGTGCCGTCGCCGTTGTTGCGGTAGAGGTAATTCGGATGCCCCTTCTTCGAATCGGTGACGTACAAGTCGATCCATCCGTCTTTGTTGTAATCGCCGGCGGCGGCTGCGGCCCCCACGCTGCACACCCATGACATGATGTTGTCGAGCTTGTGGTCAAGCACGGGCTTGTGGTGGCCGTAAGTGATACCGGCCTTTTCAGCCACATCGGTAAACGGCTTGAGGTCCGCGACAGTCTTGGCACCGGGCTTCACGTCAGCGACTGCGGGGCGGTCCGGCTCGGCGGTGTGCCGGTTGCCCCATGCGGGGTAGACGTACACTATCACCAGGACCCCGGCGAGTACCACCAGCGGGCCCCAGATTCCGAAGTGGGCCAGCGACCGACTACGTAAGGCCATGTTCTTCCGCATATCGTGTTCAGCCATTTCTTGTCTCCGAACGATTGGAGATAGGCGTGCTTTTGCAGCGCCGCCGCGCGCCTGCCACCATGCATCACATGATCGCAGCGTAGCGCGTCGGATCTGTGACGCCCGCTTCCTCGAACCCCTTCTTTCGTAGCAAACAACTATCGCAGAAGCTGCAGGCGAGTCCGTCTTCGGTGGGATCGTAGCAGCTATGAGTCAGTGAGAGATCCACGCCGAGTTGAACCGCTTCGCGAATGGTATCGGCCTTGGACATGTTGATCAGAGGCGCGCGAATGGTCACCGCTGCTCCTTCGATGCCGACCCGCGTGCCGAGCCGGGCGACTTGCTCGAACGCCCGGATGAAGTCGGGTCGGCAGTCCGGGTATCCCGAATAGTCTACCGCGCTGACGCCGATGAACACGTCATTCGCCCCGATGGTTTCCGCGTAGGCCAACGCCAACGAAAGGAAAATCGTGTTGCGCGCCGGCACGTAGGTCACCGGAATGCCCTGGGGCATTTCAGCTACAGTGGCGGATTTCGGCACGGCAATGTTGTCCGTCAGCGCGGAGCCGCCGAAGGCCCGCAGGTCGAGATGCTGGACGACATGGCTCGCCGCACCGAGGGCCGCAGCGACCCTGGCAGCCGCCCGCGCCTCGATCGCGTGGCGCTGTCCGTAGCTGATCGTAAGTCCATGCCACGAGTAGCCTTGCGCACGTGCTATGGCGGCCGACGTGGCTGAATCGAGCCCGCCGGACAGTAGGACCACCGCTTTTTGATCGTTTTCAGTCAATCGGGAAGCCTTCTGCCAGCGCCCGCGTTATTCGCAAGACGATGATGCCGCGAGCACTGTAGTGGCCGAAAATGGCGATGTCCACAAGATGAGCGCCCCGTGTCGCCCCGCCGTGGATCGTGGACTATATAGACTATAGCGCGAAGTATACCGAACCTGACACTTAGTCATACCCTATCGTTGGAGCTAATGGCCGGGATTAGCGCGTGCGGGGGCACGCGTTTCGTTCAAACGGAGGTTTCTCATTACGAGGAGTGATGTAGATGAAGATGCGCAACTTGATTGTAACGGCGGTGTTGATGTGTGCGATGCCCGCGTGGGCTCATTGCGGCAAGTGTGGCGTGGGCGGCACGCACGAACCGGAGAAGGGGCATTCACACGATCACGGCGATGCTCATGACCATGGCCACGCTCACGCGAAGGCCGAAGTGGGCAAACCCGCTCCGGACTTCGCCCTTAAGGACACGGAAGGCAAGGAGCACAAGCTGTCGGACCTCAAGGGCAAAGTCGTCGTGCTCGAATGGACCAACCACACGTGCCCGTTCGTCAAGCGGGTGCAGGGCGAGAAGCTCGCGCAGGGCGTCTTCGCGACCTTCAAGGACAAGCCGGTTGTCTGGCTCGCGATCGACTCGAGTAATTTCTGCGCCGACAAGGCCGACGACATCCGGGCATGGATCAAGAAGCACGAGGTCACGTACCCGATCCTGCTGGATGCTCCCGGGAAGGTCGGGCAGATGTACGGCGCCAAGAGCACGCCCCACATGTTCGTCATTGATCAGAAAGGCAACCTCGCCTACAGCGGCGCCTTCGATGACAATCCACATGGGGACAAAGAGACTCCGCGCAACTACATCGCCGAAACGGTTTCGGCGCTGCTGAACGGCTCAGCCGTGCCCGTGGCCAAGACCAAGCCCTACGGCTGCGGCGTGAAGTACAAGAAGTAACCCAGTCAGAGCGGTAGTTCTCGGACCGTAGAGGCCCGGAATGCCGAATAGCGAAGTTGACGCCCGGGCGATGCCGCCAATCGGCATCGTACCGGGCGTTCTTCTGCGCTCGCCTCGGTAGGCGGCGGCAGGAGCAGCCACGGGGCACCACGGGCGGATTAGCTTCACGGGGTGGCGTGAATCGGCCGAAGTATGTCCTATAATCTTTGGCGCGGGCGCTGCGGAGTGCTCGCATCGGGTCGTATTGACACTCTAATGCTCCGTCAACGTTGACCCGACGGGTGGCATGGGCAAACTCGTTTG
>JAJDDX010000151.1 GCA_029260055.1 Phycisphaerae bacterium | reverse complement strand
ATGGCGAGCCCCTCGATGATCCGGTACGGAAACGACTCCATGAGCATCCGGTCCATGAACGCCCCGGGATCGCCCTCGTCGCCGTTGCAGATGACGTACTTGGACTCGCCCGTTGCCTCCCGGACCTTCGTCCACTTTACCCCCGCGGGGAACCCCGCGCCGCCGCGCCCGCGCAGGCCGCTCGTATCGATCTGGTCAATCACGGCCTGCGGCGTGAGCCCCTTGACGCACTGCCGATACGCCTTGAACCCGCCGAGACGGAAGTACTCGTCCACGTCCGTCGGATCGATGACGCCGCAATGCTCCGTGGCTATGTGCTTTTGCCTGCCGAGGAACGCCGCCACCGGCGGGTCGCGCACCTCGATCGAGCGGTACGTCGTGGGTTTGGGCTCGGGCTCGCTGGACAGCGTCTCGAACACCGACGTAGCCGTGCCCTTGATCCGGTTGATAAGACCCTTCGGCCGAAACTGGCGTCGTATGATCGTGCGTACGTCGTCGGCGCTGACCCCGGCGAACAGCGACGACGAGCCGTCCGGCAGCACCGTCTCGACCAGCGGCGTCTGGTGGCACATGCCGACGCAACCGACACTCTTGATCGTCGCGTCGAGGCCCATCTCCGCGACCGTCTCGTGAAGTGCCTCGTAGACCCCGCCGCTGCCGCCGGCGACGCAGCAAGAGCCCAACCCGACTCTGATTTCGGGTCTTGGCGCATCAGACGCGTCAGCCGCGGCGGCGATCGCCTTGCGTTTACCGTGTGCGCCGTTTTGGTCGGCTGACAGGCAATCGTGAAGCATCTCGGGCACCATGTTGGGCGCGAGATGCCCGTAGGTGGTTTCGTCGATCTGCACCACCGGCGCGAGCGTGCAGCAACCGAGGCACGCCACTTCTTCGATCGTGAAGAGGCGCTGCGCGTCCGTGTCCTCACCCGGAGCGATTCCCAGCGACCGGCGTATCTCGTCGTTAATGATGTCGGCGCCGGCCACGTGGCAGGCCGTGCCGTGACAGACCTTGATGATGTGCTTGCCCACGGGTGTCCGGCGGAACTGCGTGTAGAAGCTCGATACGCCTATGATCTGCGCCGGCGTGATCCGCGTGCGATCGCACACATGCTGAAGTGCCGCATCCGGAAGGAACCGGTACTGCTCCTGGACGGCGTGTAGAATCGGGATGGCATCCTCCGGACCCTGCCCGATTCGACCGATGATCTCATCTATGACGAGCGGATCGAACTCGAAGGCCTCGCCATTGCCATCGTGGCTGCTTCCAGCCGGCACGATTGCCGTGCCGTTGCCGGAATCGCCTGCGCCGCCGGGAGCAACCGCGGACTCTCCGGTAATCGTGCTTCTATCCGGAATCCGCTTACCGCCAAGACGCATCGCCCATTTCGTCGCCGTGATAAAGAGGATCGCCGCGACGATCAGCACGTAGGCCTCGATCTCCGTCCGCGACTCGCGTGCAAGCGAAATATCTCGTTGGCGATCCTGCTCCTCGCGAAGGACCGGCAGTTGCTCCGGGTCTTTGTCTGCCGCCTCCAGCAACGCCTTGACCTGAGCCTCCCACGGAGCCACACGTCGCGCCTTGACGAAATGCTCACCGACGAGCAGCACCGTACATACCGCCGTGACGAGCCCGGCAACGATGCCGATCACACGGGCTGTGCTACTGCGTTGGCTGTGCGTCAGGTGAATCACGGCAACAAGCTCGTCGAAGGGTGTGACGCGTCGGGTGCTGCGTCCGTAGGTTGGTTGACCGGCTCATTCGGGCACGCCGCGTAGCACCGCGCACAGTAGAGACACTTGGACTTCACCGCTCGCAGCTTGTCGATCGCGCCATAAGGACAGGCCTCGACGCAGAGGCCGCAGTCAATCTCCTGGTTTGGCGTGATCGAGACGCCGCGCCACGAAAACCGTGACGCCAGCGCGAGCAGGCCGCCGTAGGGGCACAGGTATCGGCAGTAGGGGCGGCCGACGACCGTGCCGAGTATCAGCAACGCGCCGCCGAAGATGAGCACGCCGCCCGAACCGGTCATGCGGAAGAAGCCGACGAACGGATCGAAACGGCAGATGATGAACTCTCGCTCCGCCCCCGGCTGTATCGCGAGGTAGATCGCCACGATCAGGTAGACGTACTTGAGCGTGCCGAGCCACTTATCCAGCTTGCGGGGAACCTGCACGCCCTTGAGCAGTACGAGTTCCTGTATCGCACCGAGCGGGCACACGCCGCCGCAGAAGGCTCGGCCGAACACGAACGCCAGTACCAGCGGCGCGAAGAAGAAGAACGTCACGACGACGGGGATCGTGTAGCTCGAATCCGTCAACCCGACCGCCACGTTCTGTATCGCGCCGATCGGACAGACGCATCCCTGCCGGTAGAAGCCGAAGTAGAGTAACGAAGCGGTCGTCAGGACGAGCACCCATGCGCGGCTGCGCTTCTTCAGCACGATCCACGTCGAAAGCGCCAGCCCGACCATAAGCGCAGCGGCATCGACCGCGTTCCACCAGTCCGCACGCGGCAAGGGACGCTGGACCGGCGGCGTTTCATAGCCGCCACCGATGTCCTCGGGAGAGGGGACCACGTCGACCTCACGCTGATACTGAGCGTACGAGGCGGTCGGTGAGACTGCGAAAGAAGCCAGGGCGAATACCAAGGCCGGCGCGAACGCACACGCTGCCTTGTCACTCCATCGCCGGAATAGTCGCGGCCGAATCGCTCGCCCCGTCAACTTCACGTGGTCTCTTTCACTTCGCGCAGGATCGCGTCGTCCGGGCAGGCTTGAGCGATAGCGCAGCGGTTGCAGTCAAGGCACAAGTCGTTACGTACTTCGAGCTTGATCGACCCGAGCCCCGCCGGCTCCTTACAGGCCATGACGCAGTCGCCGCAGCCGTTGCACTTGTCCTCGTCGATGATGTATTCGTAGAAGTTATTGAGCGGATCGTCGGGATCGACCTCGCCGATCGCGGTACGCTCGATGGCATCGCGCGGGCAAAGCTTCCGCATGGGAAGCCCGTCCGATCCGACCTCGCTCGTGACATCGTAGTAGGCCGGGCAGATGCAACACCTTCCGCACTTGGCGTAGTCGTTGACCGCTCGGATCGCCGACAGCGGCACCACGCACTCCGAAGCGCAGAGGGCACAGGCGTCGACGCCGGTAAGACCCAGGCGGATGTTGATGCACTTGGTCGGATCGATCGTCCAGGCGCCTTCAGCCGCGGCTCTTGTCGCCAAAAAGGCGGCCGCTCCGCCCAGGGCGACGACACCCGTGCCTCTTACGGCGTATCCCAACACATCGCGGCGAGTCGGTTGTTCGCTCATGGTGTGCCCGCTCCTTGTGTGGTCGTCGGTTTCGTCTCCGTTGTCTTACCGGATTCGCTCGGCTGCGGCGCAAAGACGACGATCACGCGCTTGACGGTATCGCCGACGTAGATCTGCCCTCGCGCATCGACCGCGACCGGCATGTTCTTGCAGTTCTCGTCGAAGGCGTCCGAACCTACGAAACCCAGAAGCTTGTCGCTCTTGTCGAATACCTTCATCCGAGGCCCCGCCTTCTCGGTGACGATCGTCAAACCCTCCCGCGACAGCGTCATATTGGTCGGGTTACAGCAGCCGGGGAAGTCCGCCGGCTTTCGCTGACCGAAGTGCCCGAACCTGCCGACCATCTTCCCCTCGAGCGAGTAGCGTTCGATTCTGTGCTTGCCCGAGCTGATCGCGTGGATGATGCCCTTGTCGTCGACATTGAAGTCGAGGTAGCCGTTGGGAATGGCGAAGCCCTTGGTGTTGTTGTCGTTGCCGATGTCGTTGAGCCACTTGTGCGATGCATCAAAGCGCCGAATGCACCGGTCCTGCGCGTCGGCGATAAGCACGAACTCTCCGGCAAAGCCGATCGCCGTGACCAGCCCGAACCGGTCGGGATCGCGCCACGTGGCTTGCCGCTCGCCCTTCGGATTGAACGTCTCGATCTGCCCCGGTTCGCCGACCCAGATCGTGCCCTTGGCGTCGACGGCGGCACAGTAACCCGGATGTTCGGTCGACCATTGACGCTCGACGCGCCCGGCGTCGTCGACAAGCTTGATCACACTGTCGCCGACGACGATCAGGCCACCCGTCGGTCGTGCGACGATGTCGCGAAGCGCAGCGTCAAAAAGCGGTTTATCGGGCCCACCGCCCCCGATGACTCGGATTCGAGCATATTCCATTGGTTTGACTCCTCCAGCCGAGAAGAGCTTCGTGCAAGTTGTGTTCCACGTCGAGGCGGTGCCGCCCCGCAACCGGGCGCGCCCCGTGAATGCTACACGGCTGCGCGCCGGTCCGTTACACCACGATCTCTCGAAGCCCGCACTCACCCGTTTCCGGCGGGTATACGGATGCGACAGTGCCGGCACCGCAGCCCCGGCCCATCGCCGGCGTTACTTACCGGTGCTTACTTCGGCCTCTTGCCCCACCTGCAAGCACACCATTTTGGTCAAATCGCGCACCACGAGCCGGCCGTCAGCCAGGGCGAGCGGGGCCCAAACATCATGGCCGTCAAGGACCTGAGCGCTAGCCAACTCGCGGTATTCGGTCGAATTCGCTTCGATCAACCGAAGCATGCCGGTCTTGCCTTCCAGCGAGTAGAACATCCCGTCAGCCAGGATGTAACTACCGAGCCCGAAGGAGGAGTGCCCCTGGCTCGTCCACACCTGCTTGCCGTCGAAATCCAGGCAGGTGAACAACCCGCGTTTCTTCTTGCCGACGCCGAACATGTGGCCGTCATGGACAATCGGCGTATGCGTCTCGGAATTCCATTCGTGATCCGGCAGGCTGAATACTTTCGTCGCGGTGAACTTCCCACCCTCGTGAGTCACGCGAATCATGACCGTTTCCGCCTCGTAGCAACTGGTCAAGAAGATTCGACCGTCGCCGAGCGGAAGCGGGGAAGTCGGCACCGCGACGTTGAACTTCCACGGAAAATGCCAGAGCAGCTTCCCGTCGGATGCGTCGATGCCCAGGCACCCCTTGAGCGTGGTATAGAGATACTGTTTGACGCCGCCGATCTCGGTGGGCACGACCGACGCATGTGACATGGTCATGCCATCCGGGTTCGGCGTCTGCCAGATGACGTTCCCCGTGGCCTTCTCGAACGCGACGAGCAGGGCATCGCCGCCCGTGGCGATGATGACGCGATCCTCTTCGATCAGCGGGCATTGGCCTGCGTACCAAGCCGGAATCGTCGCATGGAACTCACGCACCAGCTTCTTCCGCCAGACCTCTTCGCCCGTCCCTGCGTCGAGGCAATGGAACACGCACTTGGGATCGAGGCTGAAGACGTACTTCCCGTCGACGGCAGGCACCGTTCGCGTAATGCCGTGGTTCGGGCGGATGCGCTTCTTGTCCGAGTAACGCCATAGCTCCTTGCCGTCCGACAGATTCAGGCAACGCACGAGCCACGCCTTGGCGCCGCGATTGTAATCGTTGAAGAAGACCTTCCCGTCGTGGATCGCGGCGGCTGAATAACCTTCAGCCACCTCGGTCGTCCACAGGACCTTCGGGCCGCCCTCAGGCCACTTTCGAAGCAGGTTTGTGTCGGTCGATATGCCGTCGCGATTCCTGCCCCGGAACTGAGGCCAATCATCCGCGAGCGTGGACCCGGCGCCCGCCATTGTGATGCAGGTCAACGCAAGTAGGGTTCGAAGACTTCGCACGTGTGGGCTTCTCCTGTCAACCGGTAGACAACGCTCGACTAGCGAATCGTCCATAAGACCATCCATGTTAACGGAAGTGCGATTGCGGTGTCCAATCGTCGCCGTCGCGTGACGGCGAACCCTTTGTCGGAAGTTGTGGGAGGCGGTGTGCTATCGAAGGCGAGCACCGGTACGCAGGGGCGGTGTCGTTCGAGCCGGCCGGGCGCTACACGAAGATGCCGCGCCGGTTGAGTTCGGCTTTGGCCAGCCTCGCGGCCGCGCCGAAGGCGGGAGCTGGACCATCGGCGCCGTCGGGTGGCATGCCGGCCTGCTCGGGGCGGTCGGAATCGGCCAGACGGGCGAGCCTTTGAAGTTGTGGTATGGACGCGCGGGTCGGGCCGGTCTCGAGGATCCGTTTTAAAGCGTCGGCTGTTTCATGCAACGCCATGCCATCCGCCATCATGCGGAGAAGCGGTTCCAGCGCAGCGCGGCCCAGACGCGGCAGTTCGTCCCATCGCCCATGCGCAATGGCGTAAATGGCCCGAGCGGAATCGGTCTCGGGCTGCCATCCGGTGCGCTCCAGCGCATGCACCGCTGAGACGCGCACGGCCACATCGGGGTCCTCGAGCATCGCCAGAAGGGGCTCTGCAGCGCCGGAGTCCCCGTGGGTCGCAATGGCTGCGGCCACGACGTCTCGAACGAAGGCGTCCAAGTCCGGTTCACGCATAAGTCGCGCGATGGCGTCCCTACCCCGGTCGCCGATACTCGCTAGCGCGCGGGCGGCGTCGACGCAGACCTCGCGATGGCTCAGGGTTTCGATCAGAAGTTCAATGGCGGAATCGCCTTCGCTGACTACTGTCGCCCAGTCTCGTCGTGCGATGGCGAAGTGCATGCGCGTGGCATGGTCGGAGGGCTCTTGCCCCATGTCCGCCAACGCGTCAGCGGCAGCCACGCGTATCTGCCAGATCGGATGGGACAGTATGGGCACAAGCGATAGGGCCGCCCGCTTGTCGCCTACCCGCACCAAGCCCGCGGCGGCAGCCTCGCGAACCTGGAGCGGCTGGCGCTGGTCCTCCAAAACGCCGGCGAGAGCATCGACCGCTGCTTGATTGCCGATGTCGGCCAGTGCCCGCGCGGCCTTCTCGTTGCCCGCTCGCAACGCGGCGGCAAGCGGCGCGTGGGCTGCTGCGCCTAGCTTCGCCAGGTCATCCCAGTTGTCCAGGACGATGGCGCTGTGAGCGAGATCAGTATCGCCCACCCGGTCCCAGGCAAACGATCGCATCGCCCATGCGGCCGTGCTCCGGGCAGCCTCAGCGATTGTCGGGTCCTGCACGATCGACAACACCGCCTGGTAGGCCTCAGCCGTCCCGATGCCGCCGAGCGCCTCAGCCGCTCGCCGCTTGGACTGAAGCGTGCCGTTGATCAGGGTGACCCGCAAGGGGGCGACGGCTGATCGGCCCAACCCCACGACCTCATCCCACTCATTCTGAACGACGAGCACAAGGGCACGTTGGGCGTCGTCAAGTGATTCCCAAACCACACGCCTCAAGACGGAGGCTGCGGCCTGCTGGAGTGCTGTGTCCTCCGTGCCGAGCGCCGCCAGCAACGGAGCCAAGAGTTTCTCGTGCTCGAATGCCGCGAGTGCCGCGGTCAACTCCTGTCCGACCGCCCACCGTTTTTCGCGCAGACAAGCGTCGATCAGTGGTTCGATGGCTTGGGCATCGGAGATGGTCGCGAGTGCCTCAGCGGCGAGCGTTCGAATCTCGGGTGTGGGGTCGGTCAGAGCGATGATCAGGGGCTCGACGGCGTCAGCGTCCCCGGATGCCGCAAGCTTCTCCACGGCCCGAAGGCGCACGTACGGGTCCTGCGAGTCCAGCGCGGTGGCCCGACGACGCAGTAGCATTCGATTCACTGTGCGCATAGTGTCCGCGTTGGTTGGATGTTCCCCTGATGGATCAGCGCGGTGTGACGGGTCCGCCAAAGAACAGTCTACGTTCTAGAACCGGTCGAAGCGGGCGTTGCGGGCGGAATGTGTTGGATTTTCCGCGGTGGTCTGATAATCGCGGCCTCGTGATGCCGCCGGCGCGCAGGCCGACCGCGCGGCAGGGCGGCGCGGTCGGCAGTCATCAAGCAGATGCCTACGGGCAGCTCTGCCCCGGACACGCACACGGCAGCGCGAAGCTGTAATCACCACCCTGGAAACCTGCCACGGCATGCGAGATGTCGCTCAGATTGATGTCAGTGAAGTCCGGTACCTCCGGCGTGTCGACGCCGCCCTGGAGGTCCAGCCAGACCTTCGGCTCACTCTGTACGCTCTGGAAACCGCGCACGACGGCCGAGATGTCCTTGAAGTTCCGGTTGCCGTCGGGAGCCTTGCCCGGCGACTCACCGATCACGTCGCCCCAGAACTCCACGGTCGGCAGTACGAGCGGGGCGGAGTAATTCGCCTCGTCACTCGTGTCCACACCCTCCACAATGGACTGGATCAGGTAGGTGTTCTGCGGTGAGACCTCGCAGTCGCCGATCTGTGCGACGTGGCTCGTCCACGGCTGGCCTCCATCGTCCACCGTCCAGTCGCGGTAGTACGGCGTGGCAGCGTCATCGATCCGGCAAAGAAGCTGCGGCGTCAACTCCGGACCGGCGACGGCCACTTCCGTCGGAGCGCCGACCCAGCCCAGCACGGCCGTCTGCCCGCCGCCGAGGTCGAGGCTGATCCGCAGGCCTATGCTCGATCCGGCGTTGCCCGGATTGGGCGCGACCGAAAGGTAGCGGTTCTTCCCGACGTAACACGTGCCATCCACGCACACGGCACTGTTCTCGCAGTCGCCGTCGATCGTGCAGGATGCACCGAGGCTGTCTTCGGGCAGCGGCGGCAGCGCATCGCACTCGTCGGGCACGCCGTTGCCGTTGTTGTCGTTGCTCGTGCCGTCGCCGAGGTCGCATACGTCGCCGATACCGTTCGGCTGGCAATCCAACTGATCCGGGTTCGACAGATTGCAGTTGTCGTTTGACGTGCAAACCCCGTCACCGTCCGGATCGTCCGGGTTGTCGAGCGGGCACACGTCGCAGAAGTCCGGCACCGTGTCGCCGTCCGTGTCGACGTTGTCATCGCCACCCGCGCAGATGTCGCAGAAGTCCGGCACGCTGTCGCCGTCGCTGTCGGCGTGGTCGTCACCGCCCGCGCAGATGTCGCAGATGTCCGGTACGCCGTCGCCGTCAGCGTCGGCCTCGCAATCGTCGGGGATGTTGTTCGGCTGGCAGTCGGCGCTGACGCCGTCGTCAATGTCGCAACCGTCGGGCCGGCCGTTCGAGTTGCAGTCGGCACACGCCAGGTCGCCGACACAGTCGATAATGTCCTGGTCGTCGGGAATACCGTTACTGTTGCAGTCGATCATGCACGCGCCCATGTTCGACAGGTCGGTCTCGATGAAGCCGGTCGGCACGCCGCCGCCGCCCGACAGACCCACGAGGCCGTCCGAGGCGTCGAGCGACAGGTAGCTCAGCACGATCTTCCCGCTGTAGTGCATCTCGACCTGGAACGTGCTGGAGTTCTGCGTGTTGTACTCCGGCATGTTCTGGAAGGACACCACAACGCGGTCGGCCAACTGATTCCACTTGACCGTCCCGCCGTTTTGCGGACTGAAGTCGTCGTAGAAGACCGAGATGCGCGGCATGCTGAAGTGCTCGGCAAGCGTCTCGGTCCAGTCGGTATCACTGCCGGTGAACGTGAGGTACCCGTTCGAACCGACGTAGAACGAGCCGTAGCTCACGCCGTAAAGCGAAACCGTCTGGCCGCCCGTCAGGTTCACCTGTGTCGAGCCGTCTTCGCTCAGAGATAGCAGCGTGCCGGCGTTCGGGTCGGTGGGCAGCGAGACGATGGCCTCACTGCAGCCTGCGTAGAAGTCCTGGCTTAGGTTCGGGGTGAACGTCAGGCTCGTGAAGTCCAGGTCATTGTCGTTGGACGAGTACTCCTCGGCGAAGTAGGACGGAATGTCCGGTGTCATGAACGTGTAGCACAGGGTGCCGTTGTCGTCGCTCGCAGCGTTACCCGCTTCGTCCGCCGCCTCGACCCAATACGCGTAGGTCGTGTTCTCGTTCAAACCGGTCAGCGAGACCGAGTGACTCGTGTGGTAGCCGGCCTCCGGTGCCGCGCTCGTCGTGGCGCCGCACGACAGCCCATAGTGGATCGTACCGGTCGTGGCTTCGTCGGTGTCGAACGTGACCGATGCCGTGAACGCCTGAATGTCGGTCGTCTGAACGTTCGAGATCAGCGGGAACGTGCAGTCCACTGTCGCGGTCGTCGTGACCGGAATGTTGTTCTGCCCCTGCCCGTTGTCCGCGTCAGTGTAGGTGACGGTGATCGTGTCGCCCTCAGCCACCTGCAGCATGCCCGCCGAGTCGACGGTGTCGACGCCGATCGAGCCGACAAACCACGCGGAGGCAGCCGCCGTTTCGGTCAACGTGACCTGCTCGACGCCCGTCTCCGTGTCCGAATCGATGTCGACGACAACCTGCTCGATGACGCCGTCATCCGTGTTCAAGCCGCAGTCCAGCACGTCGATCTCAGCCGCCGACTGGCAACCGTACTTCGGGCTGTCCAGCTTGACGGTGCCGGCTTCCGAACAACGCTCGCCGATCCGAATGTAGTAGACATCCTGCTCGCCGTTGTACGTGGCTGCATAAGCGAGGTCGGCGCCCATGTCGTCCGACCACATGTCGAAGTAGTCGCCCATCTTGTTCTGCTGAGGCCATCCGACGTGCGGGTCAAACGGCGGGCCCAGCACCTGGTTCGCGGACCACGTCACACCGGCGTCCGTCGAGGACGAGTAGTAGAGTTCCGAATCGTAGCCGCCCGGATCGGCACGCGTGTCCAGCCATACCGTGTCGATGCGACCGTTCGGGGCCACCGACATCGTGCCGAGCCACTGATAAGCATTCGAGTTACTCGGATCGTCGTTCACGCGGACGGGTGTGCTCCACGTCTGACCACCGTCAACACTCCGCGAGAAGTGGACATCCAGCGGATCAGCCGACGAGAAGGGCTGCACCGAACAGAGCATGTAGACGTTACCGTGTGTCGGGCCGCCCGAGTGGTCTGTCGCGACCCAAACCTGACCCAGCAGGCCGGCCGGGTTTGGACCACCCTGAAACGAGATGCTGCCGCCAAGGCTGACGGACATCGAGTAGTCCCAGGCGACCGGAAGGGCGGAGTTCTGGATCGTCGAGGACTTGGCAAGCGTGAATCCGTCGCCGGCGATGTAGAGTTCGCCACCAGGCCCGACCGAAGGCACGCCCCATTGCGGAGTGCCCGGAATGTCGATCGGATCGAGGAAGGTCGCGCCGCCGTCATACGAACGCGTGAAGTGCCCGTTGCAGCCGGGGCACGTGAAAAAGCGGGTCCAAAAGGCGTAGATGTTGCCGTGCCCGATTCCGCCGGTGCGGTCGATCTCCTGCCATTGCTTGTCACCGCCATACGCGTAGACGCCGTTGTCCCACGTCGCACCGCCGTCGGTCGACTTGTAGACGTTGCACCAGAACTGCGTGAGCCCGGCATCCGCGGTCAGGCTGTTGTAGTAGAAGTTGCCCTCGGCGTCCGAATCCAGGACCGGGTCGGATCGAAAGACGCCGGCGTCGATCCTGCCGGGGAACGTCCAGCTCGCACCGCCGTTCGTGGTATAGCCCCAACCGGCCTGGCGGAAGTTGTTCGTGATCGTGTCGAACTGACGCCACCCGATCGCCATGCGCATCCCGTTCGTTGGGTCGACGGCAATCGAGGGCTCGTTACCTGCGTCGCCCACGATGTTCATGCCGAAACCGTTGACGTTCACCTGCACGCTGGTGAAGCCGCCGCGCGTGACTATCGCGCCCGGGCTTGTCGCCTGGCTGCCTCGCGGCACCGCGATGTACGGGTCGTCCGGCACCTCGTGATGGCCCTCGGGCCGGGGTGTATCGGCGGCCCGTGCACTCGGGACGCACACGGCTACGGCGAGCAGTGCGATGATGCTGAGGATCGTACGAGTCATGACAGATGTTCCTCCATCCGGGCGGCCAATATCTATACGTCGGGCGGTAAGGACGGTCGCAGGTGTGAGGCCGGCGCTTATTGCCAGAGTCTGACAAACAACACGCCGCGATCCGTCGTCTCAAACGGTCGAGCTTCCCCCTGTGGGCCGATAACCCACATCGCAGGCGGAATGCAGCCATTCATGGTACGTAGAAACGGCCCGAACTGCAAGGAAGTTGTCCCCGACGGGCGGCCGAATCGGAGCTTCGGTTCGCCGTTTTGATGCGTTGTGGCTTGTGTGTTGGATTGCGTCAGTTCGGCTTCATTCGGCGGCTGTCTTCGGCGGCGCGTCTACCGGCTTGCCATGCTCGAAGTACCCCTGCCACTTGATCTCGCCGTTGTCGCGCCACACCGTCCAGGTGCCGTGCGGCTTGCCCGCGGCGAATTGCTCCTCCTTGCGCTTCCGTCCCCCGCTATCCCACGTGTAGCGGCTTCCTTCGACGGTCCCGTTCACGTAGGTCTCCTCCGTCCACTTCTCTCCGTTGCGGTGGTAGAGAGTCGCGGTACCGTGTTTCTTGTCCTGGACGAAGACGACCTCGTATTCCTTCTTCCGGTTGGGATGCCAGCGGGTGTACAGGCCGTGTTTGACCGCCAAGCCCTCCGCCGTCCGGATGACGTGCTCACGAATGCGGATCGTGCCGTCCGCGAAGGGATGTTCGAGAACCTCGACTTCGGGCTCCGTCGTGGTGCCCGGTGCCACACTTTTGGCAGTTCCGTGGCAGCCGGCGATGGCGATCACCAAGGTCGTAGCGGCAACGGTGTAACAAGTCCCGACACGAAGCATGGCTGGTCTCCCGTGAGGATCGAATCGCCGGCGCAAGTAGGCCGGTCGCGCTCCGGTTGCCATCGTACCTGTGCGCCGTCGCTCGATCCACCCGCAAGGCCGTCCGAGCCGTGTTTTTACCGGTCCATGGGCGCCGTCGCAGGTTCCGTGTACCATCCGCCGCGACCGACTTTGGACCGTGCGCGACCCATTTGACGAGGAACGAACGAGCCCATGACCGACGATTCCCTGCAACCCGAACAGAAGCTGAGTTGGCGCTTCCCGCGTATGTTCTGGATCGCCAACACGGCCGAGCTGTTCGAACGGGCCGCCTTTTACGGTGCGTTCATTGCACTCGCCGTTTATCTCACACGCGAAATCGGCTTCACCGACAGAGGGGCGGCGTTGGTCGCCGCTTTGTTCTCGTCCGTGCTCTATCTGCTGCCCACCTTTATGGGGGCGATGGCCGACAAGATCGGATTCAGGCGGGCGCTCATCTTGGCGTTCGCCCTCCTGACGGTCGGTTACTTCCTGCTGGGGGCGGCACCGGAGGTCGGTGGCCTCCTCACCGCTGCGCAGGCCGTGAAGGTGACCGCGGTGGCGTCGCTCGGCCTGATCATGTTCGGCGGCGCCATCATCAAGCCCGTCATTTCAGGTACGGTGGCACAGTGCTCGGATGACGCCCACCGAGTACGCGCGTTTTCGATCTTCTATCAGGTCGTCAACATCGGCGCTTTCGTCGGGAAATCGATGGCCAAGCCGCTACGAACCGGCTTCGACATGCCCTACTTCGGTCACCTCGAGCTGGGCCTCCAATACATCAATTACTACGCGGCGACCATGGCGTTTATCGCCTTGATATGGATCGTGCTTTTCTATCGCAACGTCGACACCACCGGCACGAGCAAATCGGTCGATCAAATTCTCGCCGGCTTTGTCAAGGTCCTGACGAACTTCCGCTTCATGGCCCTGATCGTTATCGTCGCGGGCTTCTGGGCGATCCAAGGCCAACTCTACGCCACGATGCCCAAGTACATGCTGCGCCTTATGGGTGAAGGAGCGAAGCCGGAGTGGCTCGCCAACATCAATCCGTTCGTTGTCGTGGTGCTGGTCGTGCCGATCACCCACGTGATTCGGCATTTCAAACCGGAGAATGCAATCGGCGTAGGCCTCTTCATCATCCCCATGTCGGCCCTGTGCATTGGAATCAGCCCCTGGGTCGAAAGCGCCACCGGCTCTTCGATCAGCTTCTTCGGGCTCACCACCATGCACCCGATCACCATGATGGTCATCATCGGGATAGCGCTGCAAGGGCTGGCGGAGTGCTTCCTGTCACCCAAGTTCCTCGAGTACGCATCGAAACAGGCGCCCGAGGGCGAGGTCGGCCTCTACCTCGGCTACCAGCACCTGACGACCTGCATCGCGTGGCTGTTCGGTTTCATTCTTTCCGGTGAACTCCTGACGCGGTATTGCCCGAACCCGGCGGAACTTCCACCTGACGTAAGCGCTCAGTATCAGGCCGCGATCGAGGCGGGCACCGCCTTGCCCGAGGCCTACGCCAACGCCCATTACATCTGGTTTGTCTATTCCGGAGTCGGAGTGAGTGCCCTCGTCGGGCTCATCATCTTCAAGATCGTGACCGGCATGATCGACCGCTCTCGCGCCGCGTAGACCCGCAGCCGGCAGCACCGGTGCATGCGTTTTCGCTGCGCGGGCGGCCGCCGCATCGCCTCGAGGGTCGCGGTTCAAGCGGAATCCACGCCTGCTCCTTGCATCCCGCGGGACCCCATGCGTATAGTAACACGGTGCTTGGGGGTTATCGGGCTTGGTCGGCGCGGATTTGTGCCGGTCATCGCCTCGCGGGGTTGGGGCTGCTCGCCTGACAACCGATGGAACGGTCATCACGGGCCCACGGTCCCGGCAGGCATGC
>JAJDDX010000016.1 GCA_029260055.1 Phycisphaerae bacterium | reverse complement strand
TCGATCACCCATCCATTCTCGGCGCGCTTGTATGTGACGACGAGGCCGACGGGGTTGAAGCCGACAGTTATGCCGTAGGCGTTGGGGCCATAGGTAGCGTCGTCGATCGGAGAGAGGCAGAAATCGACCGGATCCGGAGGTGGATCCTGATACACGTCCTCACAGATTCCAAAGGTGGCCCGGTATCGCTGGTTGGCCAGTTCGACCACCACATCCTCGGGCACGCTCTCAGCGGTGGAAGGAATGCCGGGCGTGGAGGGAAATCCGAAATCAGCGGGGGCGACCCGGATCGAGATGATCTTGCTCGTTGCATCGCCGGGGCCGGCGACGACAAACAATGGCGAGTACGGATCCCTCTGTATGACAGCACCCCAACACGACGGCCCGGGCAATAGACCCGGATCGACCGAATGGCGAGCCCCGACACGCGGGTTGCTTCGTCGAGCGTCATCCCCGGTGAGATCGGGCCGAAGACGCCGTCGACGAGAGTCATACCTGCCGACGGGCTCTGGTCAGCGGCGAGCACCCAGATGATTGGCATCGGATACGGGGCGGCCATGAACGCGTGACGCCCGGCTGACAGAGTCAATCCGATCGGCCCGGTTTCGAAGTAGTCATCGGACCCAACCCGACGGTCGCCGCCGACCCAGCCAACCGTCAACGGGTCATGGCCCTTGTTCCAGATCTGCAGGTTCTGAGACTCCCCCGCGATCACACAACCAGATTCCTGATCCTCGTCGAACAAGGTCACCCACGGCTCGCTCCCGACCAGAGCCGTGCAAGTCGTCGGCTGGTCCTCCCCGGCCGAGCCATCGGCAAGCGACCAGGCGATCTCGACCGCTTCGGCGTGCCAGGCGTAACACGCATCATGGGCGACCAGCGCTGGGCCGAATGGGGAACTCGCCTGGAAGTCATAGGTGAACTGTTGCGAGGAGGCGCTGAAGTCAAGCGGTGTCATTTCGACTCCTGCGTCTCTGGCGCACGTAGCGAGGCTTCTCATCGCCTCTTCGTATTCAGCGAAGGTGACCGCCATCGGCCAGCAGTTGTTGTTGTCGCTGACTTCCCTGGGTGGTGGTCGCGGTCCATTGCGTTACCTCGGGTCGCGATCGGTTGACGATGTCTCGGCAGAGCTCGTAGCGCTCGTCGCCCGCGACCCTGGTGCCGGTGACCGAATCGATGGAGCCATCGGGCGAGACGGTCGCGGTCAGATCAGGCGGGGCGTCAACCTCCAGTGCATCGAGACAGACGCCATGGAGCTCCAACACGTCGTATACGCGAAGGCCCGATTCGGAAGTGGCGTCGCTTGGCGCCGTGTCAGTCGCGGTCAGATCTTCGCTTGTCGCGGAGTCGGTCACGGCAGCGTCGTCGGCAACAATGACGTCGCTCGATCGGTTGGTTGTGGCGACTAGGACAGATCCCGTTCCCCCGACTGCGACAAGTACGACGATGGCGGCGACGACGCGGCGGCGGACCCGCTGACGGTGGCGGCCGGTCACCGATGCAAGTGTCGATTTCGGGATCTTGCCGACGGCGGACTCCTCAAGCGTTTGACTGACCTTGTCTTCAAGGGTCATGTCACTCCTCCTCATCCAAGACGGATCGCAGCACGTCCAGGGCGCGTGACGCGCTGCTGCGTACGGTGCCCTCAGCAATGCCGAGCGGTTCGGCCGTCGCGGCGATATCCCAATCAAGCAAGTAACGCAGCACGACGACCGATCTCTGCTCGACAGGAAGCGCGGTGAGGGCGGCGCCGAGTTACGGGTAGGTGTAGTTGTCGACGCGTTGCTTCGGCTGAGCTGCCTTGAACCCCAACCGGCGAACAGTGGCACGTCGACGGAATCGTGACATCGCCCAATTCAGCGCGGTTCGAAATATCTAGGCTCGAGGATTGGAGCCGGCCGCGATGCTGCCCCATTTGCCATACGCGCGTGCAAGCGCCTCATCAACAGCCTCCACTGCAAGATCGCGGTCACCGATGGACACCCCAACAGCGCGAACAAGTCCGTCGCGATGAAGCTCGTAGAACGACGCGAATGACCCTGCCCCGAGCTCGGGCTCCTGGACTGACTTTGAAACATCCTGACTGACATGAACCGCCGACATCACTACTACAACGCCTGCGGCGTGGGTTTCGCTCCGAGCGGTGTCAGCGCACCGAGGCTGATTCGGGTTCCCGACGAGGTTCGACCCTACTCACTTGCGGTCAGCGGCAGTCGCTAGATGTACTCAGCTGGTCAGTCTCGATACGCCTCGACCTGACTCACATCCCTTGCGGCCTTTGACTCCATTGGCCACGCGACTGTGCGGTGCCGCATTCGGGCCGATACCGAGTGGTCGCTTGGCCGCGAGGCTCGTGATTCTGTGGCGCCGTTACCGAGTGCCTTCTTCAAGCAGCTGACACCGTTTGGCCGCCGTGCTTGGCCGGTGAACAACCCAGCAATCCAAGTTCGGTAGGCCAAACCAACGGACGACCCGCCATCCGGTGACTGCCACTGCACCTTCTGGATCCATCAGCGGCAATACATGCGACGGAAGTTTCAGCTTTTCGGATGTCACAGTCGGTCAAGTCGCGGCTCTAACTCAATGATGGCAACCACGCGGTTGCCGAAAGGACCAAGAATGACGCAATCACCCCCAACGTCTGACGCCCGCTACTTGCAGGTCATTCGGACCACCGTTCCAGCCGCGAACGTCGAACCGCTCCTCGCTATCCGAGCCAAGGCAATTGCAGAGGCCGAACGGCTCTGTCCCAGTCTCGTCGGCGCAAGCCTCGTGCAACTCGATGACGAAATCTGGCTCGACGTCTTGACGTGGACAGAGCCAGATGGTGAGTCATCGCTGATGAGTCAAGCGGAACACTTCACCGCCGTCAGCGAAATGCACGGCCTGTTCAGCGACATGCATAGCTCCGAGACCGGGCCAGTCCGCCACACTGTCTGACCATGGAGCAACGCCTTGAGGAACTCGCAGCGTCTGCAGCAACTGGAGACGCCGACGCGCTCAGCGAACTTGTCACCCAAGTTCAAGGACCGGTCTACGCGATCGCACTGCAGTTCCTCGGGCACCCATCAGACGCCGAGGACGCTACACAAGAGATTCTCATACGGGTCATCACCCGACTCTCGACATTCGAAGGTCGATCGCAGTTCATGACCTGGACGTACACCATCGCGACTCGCATGCTGCTCCGCACCAAGCAGCGACCAATGGAGGAGCTGATCGTCGGACCTGACCGATTCGCGATGCTGATCGACGCTGGCCTCCAAGACCCGGCAGCACTCGACCCGACCGCCGGT
>JAJDDX010000150.1 GCA_029260055.1 Phycisphaerae bacterium | reverse complement strand
CTCGTACCCGAGGGGATCGAGGGACGCGTGCCGTTCCGCGGCCCATTGTCCGATTTTGTCTATCAGATGGTCGGCGGCCTGCGGGCCGGCATGGGCTACTGCGGTACGGCGACGATCGACGAATTGCGAACAAAGACAACGTTCTACCGAATTACATCGGCGGGCGTGGCCGAATCTCACCCGCATGACGTTACAATCACGAAGGAATCTTCGAACTACGCCCTGGAGAATCGCGATGAATAAGCTGTCACGGATGACGCGTCGATGTGCCGGGTCGGCGGGATTGCTCACGGTCGCCTTCGCGATCGGCGGATGCCAACTTCTCGTCAATCCCTGGACCGACGAACTGGCGGGCCACAGCGACGTGACGACCCCGTCGGTCGAACTCGCACGGGCTGCGACCGCTGAGCCCAACGCCGTACAGCGAGATGTCGAGCTGACCGCACTTCCGGCTATGGACGGCAGCGTCACCCACGGCCCGCTCTATTTCGAGGATCCCTTCGAAGACAAAGGAAGTCGGGACGGGCGGTTCGCCGTGACGTTCGAGGACCACTATGCTTTTGGGTATTGTGGTGGGCGATTCCTCGTCAATAGCGTAGCGTTTCCGCTCAGCATGGTTGTCACGCCGCCGTGGGTCGTACACGTCAGTGATGGCAAGCTGAGCCGCCAACTCGTCTGGGTCAATCACGATGCGACGCGATGGCCTGAGTCCTCGACGGCGTGCTGTCCCCGCTAGTTGCATAACGAGCGAGGCGCGTACCGTGGACGCGCCGACGTGGCTAACCTCGGCGGGAACGTCAGCCTCGCCGCTACACATCCGTCCGCTGCGTCGACCTCGTGGCGCGAGGTGCGAAGAGATCGGGAATGAGTTCACCGCAACCCGCTAAGGCTACCGTGCTACGTTGCCCCGCTTGCGGGCAGCCCACGGGCTCGCCACCGCCGCCGAAGTGCTCGCTGTGCGGTTTCAGATTTGGTGAAGAGCGTGTCACCGGCGCTGATGTCACGCCTTACGCAGCCAGCTATGCCGGCAAGAAGCGTGGCTGGCATGTCATGTGCGAGTGGGTTTGGTTTGCTGGGTCTGGACGCCTCAAGCATCTGGCGCTGATGCGTGCGTCCGCCGCCTCGACTCGATTCGCACGCATCAACCTGCTCTTGCTTGCCCTGGTCCTCGCGCTGTTCCAGACCTCGATACATGGCTGGAGCGCGGTAAGCCGGTCGACGACGATCGACGCGCGGCTCGAGCCGGTCGGTGACGGCTGGTTTGTGGCTGCGAAGGTGCCGACGGATCTGCTTGCCGGCCTTGCGGAAGAGGCGGCGGTTACGCTCTGGTGGAGCCCCGTGCAGATGATCATCGCGGTGACGCTCGGGTTCGTGCTGGGTGTTACGGCCCTTTGGCTTGCCCTCGCCCTCGTACGGCTCGGCGTGAAGATGGCCTATGTGTCGGCCTACCGCAAAGAGCAACGCATGACGGCCGCGCTCCACTACGCGACCGCGTGGTCGCTACCGGTCTTCGTGGGCGTTCTGATCGTGAGTCTTCGGTCGATCGCCTACGTCGGCTCGATCGCGTGCTGGTCGTGGTATCCGCCGCAGCATGGATTCGAGCTTTCCGGCGCGGTCATCGTGGCGTTTGGAACGGCCTTGTGGTGGTTTTGGCTTTTGCGGCTCGGGTCGACTGCCCCGGCGCGGACCCGCCTTCGAGTCGGCGTGTTCTTCGCCCTGGGCGCTCCGTTGATTCTGTGCGGGGTGGGCGCGGGCTACTGGTTCGGACTCGAGGCGCTCTGCCGGTTCGTCTTCGAGCGCGCGGGCATGGCGTTTTGAGAGGCCACGGACGGCAGTAAGCCCACGGATCGCAGTCTGTGGGCTTGGGTGTCGCAGCGCTACTCCGGCTCGGATTCTTCCGGCTCTTCGGTGGCGGCGATCGCTTCCTTGTCCTGGAGCTGCTTTCCGCAGAACGGACAGTGGATCGCCGCCATGTCGAACCACATCAGCCCCTCTTCCGTCTCGGCGAAGCCGATGGAGAGGTAGAGCACCCCGTTTTCCTCGACGAAGAACGTCGGGTTTTCCGGTCTCGTCATCGCTTCAGCGAGGTCTTCGCAGCACGAGCCGAATGTCACGTCAGCCATGGATGTCTCTCTTTGGCGTTGATGATCGTGGCCGGAGATGGCAACGGCACCTCCGCTTCACGCGTGCCGGGAGCAACCCGTGCCGGGCGTGGCGGGCACAGTATAGGCTCGAACCGGCCCGTGTCGAGTGGCTCGGCGCCGACGGGCAGGGCTACGGGGTTCGGCGTACTCCGCGGTCAAAAACCCGCCTGAGGACGAGCGTACCGGCTCCCAGGACGAGCAGCAGCATCACGCTTATGCCCCATTCGTCCAGCGTGGGAATTCCGAGCGCACAGGGCGATGTGTGGTTGACCAACTCGGGGCGGAGGTTCTCCAGCGTTGCCCGGGCCTTTTCGTTTTGCTGCCACGTCAGGCTCACCCGGCAGTGGGGCCAGGCGTAGGACAGCAGGTTCGTCGGATCGGGTGCATAAGCCGCGTCACCGTGGCACGGGCCGCGTTCGGTGCCGGTGTATTGGCAATCGCCGGTGACGTTCCCCGAGCCCAACTGCGGGTCGGCCGGCGTATCGCAGAGCAGGTCACCCGCGTCGGGGCAGTTGCTTCCGTCCACGCATTCGAGGCCGAACGCGGTTTCGTGCGTGTGGAACAGGTCGAAGTAGTGGCCGAGTTCGTGCGGGAAGGACGAGTGATTCGTCGGCGTGGCGGTGATCCCGTTTATCATCACGATGCCCTGCACGGGGCTATAGGTGAACGACGACATGCCGCCGATCGGTCCGTTCTCGTTGGCGAGGTTCTCGGTGAAGTAGAGGTTGATGGTGTCGGCTACGACGTCGGTCGTTCGCAGGGCGTTGATCTCCGCCGTGGTGTCTATATCGAAATAGAAGGCGTCACTGTCGATGTAGCGGGTGTCTTGCGGGCGGCAGAAGCGGATCCCGCTTCCGACAAAGAGCTCATTCGCATCGAGCAGCGCCTGTTCAATTCGGTCCTCGCCCAGGCCGCCCGTGCCCGCGCTGGTTCTAACGACGTGGAACGTCAGCGGGACGTAGACCGCGCCACCCAGCCCTCGCGGCAGCACATAGGCGCCATCCGCCTCCAGAGAACGGGCTTGTACGACGTCCTCGGGGCTCAGTCGCGTGCCGCAGTCCTCTAGAGCGACGGTCGGTGCAGGCGCTGCGAAGCACAAGACGGCCGCCAGCGCCATACACCACGGCCAAGACGAAGAACAGTTTTCCGGGCTACCGTGACGCATAAGACCTTCGGATCCTCCGGCTGGCATTGTACCGAAACCCGATGATGAGTATCAAGTTCGACCAGCCTCTCGGGGAGCGATGGGCGTTGCCTTGCCCCGGATGAGGCGTTTCACTATCAGAGGTTGACGAAATATCGTTGCGGCTCATCCGAATACGAGGCCGTGCGACGGTATGCGCGGGCAGTCCGCACCGGGATCCCGAGCGGCAGAGACGAACACGTGCCAGGCAGGAAAGAACGATGATTACCGAATCGAGCCAGGTCACGATCGAAGAGCCACCGGCGCGGCGCGAGCGGCCGGAGGCGCCCATCGCGCATATCGATTTGGATTCCTTCTGCCTTCATTGTTCCTATAACTTGCGGACCCAGCCCGTCCACAGGGACGAACGGACCGGGATCCCCGTCGTTCGATGCCCCGAGTGCGGACGATTCCAGGCGGCCAACGACGGGGCGACGGTCCTGCGTCCATGGCTCAACCGCGTGACTGCCGCCGCGCTTGTGGTCTGGATGCTCTCGCTGCTGTCATGCATCTTCTTCCTCGGCATGGGGCAAGGCGCGCTGACCTACGCCACGCTGGAGGAACTGACGACGCACGGCGGAGGGACGGTGCAGCGAATCAACAACACGACGATTCGCACGTGGAGCAGCTTCGGGCCGCTCGAGGTCAACGCCGATTTCGAATACTACGACCTGTTCATCGGTGCGATGTTATCGTTCTCGGCGCTGGCAGCGTTCACCACCGGCCTGTTCATGGTCGTGGCGTTTCCGCATTGGCGCAAACGAGCCTACTGGGCTCTGGCGGTGGCCATCACGATCATCGCGAGCGGAATCGTGACCGTGGCTTGGAAGCAGAACGCCCCGCAGCTGTTCGATTGGGGTCTAACCTATGTGTTGAGCCATACCGGTGTGCAGCTCATCGGCGCTGCGGCAGGTGTGATGCTCGGGCGGCCGCTGGCGCGACGTACCGTGCGGATCATCTTCCCACCGAGCGTGCGGCCCCGGTTGGCGTACCTCTGGTCGGCGGATCACAAGCCGTTTCCGCGGTCCACGAGATAGCCGTCGGGCGGTGTCGGTGAACTCGCGTGTCAGGCGCCGTCAGCCCTTCCGCCCAGCGGTGACGAGACGGACGTGACGAGCCGGCCGCCGCCTGCCGGGGTGACGGACACGCGGTTGCGGCCGGCTTCCTTGCTTTTATAGAGGAGTTCGTCCGCGCGCTTCATAAGCCCGTCGGGGCGATCGTCCGGCAGGACCACGGCGGCGCCGGCCGAGATCGTGACCTTGAGCACCTTTGACCCGACGGTCAGGCTGCAGTTCTCAATGAGCGCCCGCATCGACTCGCCGATCTTACCCAAGTCCTGCTCACTGACATTGGGGAGAATCAGCACGAATTCCTCTCCACCCCAGCGTCCCACGAGGTCGAACGGCCGAAGGTTCGCGCTGAAGGTTCGAGCGACCATCTGCAGGACTTTGTCGCCGACATCGTGTCCGTGTTGATCGTTGAAGTTCTTGAAGTGATCCACGTCGGCCATGATGACGCCGAAGTCCCAGTCGTATCGGCTGCTCTCGGCGAAGCGAGCCTCGAGCGTGGTTTGCGTGTAGCGACGATTGGCGATCCCGGTGAGTTCGTCAATGAACGCAACACTTTCGAGTTCCCTGATATGTTCGATAGCCGCGATCTTCGTCGAGTTGTCGGTGAAGGTTTCGATGCCGCCGATGATGTTCCCGTGGTGATCCTTCAGCGGCGTCGCGCGGACTTCGACAGGCACACGGTGCCCCTGCCTGTGATGTAGAAACACCTGCGCCCGTCGGCATTGGGCGTCGAGCATCGTCGCCGCCAGCGGGCAGCCCTCCAGGCACAGGGACGTTCCGGACTCATCCACGTGCATCAGCAGGTTGTCGGAACACTTCGTGCCGACGACAGTGTCCGCGGCGTAGCCGCTGATCCTCTCGGCGCCGCCGTTCCAGAACGTGATACGCCGTTCGGTGTCCACGAAATAGACGCCTTCGTCGAGCTGCTCCAGGATGCTGTGATAGAAATCCGGAGGTGCTTCCATGGGGTTGCCCCTATTCGTTAAGCTTGTTCACACACCGGATATCATCGGTTTCCAGGCGGGGCAACTGGGTTTGAGTCGGTGGTTCCGCCGCGCGATGCGAACCGGCGCGGTCCGATAGTCCCGCCTTCGGTTCACTCACAGGCCGGGTCGCTCGACCTCGTTAAGTGTCAGATATTGGCACTTCCGCGCGAGGGTTAGGGATAACCCCAAGAAGCGGTGGCTGGACGGTGGGCGCCGTCCCCGATCAAGGGACGGCGCCGCACCTTCGTGACTCGGACTATCGACGTGGAGGTTCGTCGGTCGGCTGCTCCGGTTCGCGATCCGGCAGGATCGGCTCGGCATCCGCTTGCTGCCCCTCGACCTCGTCTTCATAGCGGATCTTCATGGTGCGTGCCTTGAGTTTCGGGCCTTCCGGATGCTCGTGCGTGTACATGTCCTTGGACATCTTGCCCGTGAGCCACGCCGGGTTCATCGGATACACGGACGGATTGAAGACCGTGCCGTAGACGTGCCATACGAGAATCGCCAGGAACGCAAGCCATGCTTCGTAGTAGTGAATGACCAGGCTGATGTCCAGCAGGATCTTGGGGATCCCCCAACGCGAGACGAAGTAGTCATCAAACCAGAGCAGGAAGCCGGTCACGGTCATGATCGCGGTTCCCCATACCAGCGCCCAATACTCCGCTTTCTCGATATAGCTGAAGCGGGTGAAGCGTGGCGGTTCGCTGCGCAGGCCGATGAAGTACGCTACGTTCTGGATGACGTGCCTGACATCATCGCGCGACGCGACCATGGCTTTGAACAAGCCGCGGCCGCGCGGGCCGAAGAGGTACAAGACGTGCCAGATCGAGCCGAAGACCATGACGCCCGCCGCCACGCGATGGATGATACCGCGGTGCTCGAAGCCCCCTTCATAACCGAACAGCATCTGCACCCAGCCGGCCTCGGAGAACCGAAGCGAGAAACCCGTGATCACAAGGACGCAGAAGGAAAGCATGAGAATCCAGTGCTGGATCACTTCGTTGAAGCTCAGGCGCTGCACGTAAGGCTTCTTGCCCATTTGCTTCACACGGCGGATCCAGTCCGCGCCGTTGTGGAGCAGCATGCCGCCGATCGTGCCGACGATCAGCACGATATAGAGCTTTCGGAAGAACTCCGGCCATCCGGTGTACAAGCCGGTGGCCGTCTCGTGAATCCGCGTTTGCGCAAGCTCCTCCGATATCCCGGGATGGCACTCACCGCAAGTCGCGCGCAGATTGCCGGCGTGAATCGAGGAAGTTGGGTCGGCGGATGGCAGAATCCTGTGCGCGCCGTGACACGACGCGCAGTTCGCTACCGTTGCGTCCCCCGCCTTGCTCTTGAGTCCGTGATAGCTGTCGATGTATGAAGCCAGCCTGCCCGTGGCCAACCCGTACTTCTCATTCAGCACTGCCGATTCATGACACGGCGCGCACGTCTCCTGCGCAAGCCGTGCCGCGCTGACCGGAGAGTGCGGGTCATCGGCGGATATGATCCCGTGCTCGCCGTGGCAGTTCGTACAGACCGGTGCATCGACCGAGCCTCGCTTGACGTATTGGCCGTGGATGCCCTCCCAGTAATCGCGGGTTAACGGTGCGTGGCACTTACCACATGTGTCCGGGATGTTGAAGTGGTAGATCGTCGATTCAGGATCGGACATACTCAGGATGCGGTGCGCGGTCGGCTTGCCCTCCTTGGTCGCAGCCGAATGGCAGTCGTTGCAGGTGGCCGAAGCGTAAATGCCCTTGCCGGACGCCTTGCCGTGAACGCTGTTGGAGTAGTTCTTGAGCGGAGCGTCTCGCAGAACCGGGTGCTTCTTGACCAAGTCCACATCCATGTGGCACGCGCGGCAGGTGCTCGGCAGGTTCGCCGGGTGAGTATGCGATTGCCGGTCCGTGGACGGGAGCACGTCATGAGTTCCATGGCAGTGCCAACAACTCGGGATGTCCGGATCCGAGCGCACATCGAGACGTCCGTGCTTCTCGTAGACATCGCCGGCGTCCTCGTGACACTCGACGCAGATGTCATTGGTGAGAGGAACCACGGGAGCGTGGGGGTTGGCGGAATCAAGGACCAGATCGTCCATCGAGATGTTCTCGTGGCAATCCGAACAGTCGAGACCGCTGTGAATCGAAACCTCAAGAGCCGCGTGCGGCGGTGCGACCGCCATCTCATCGACGGCGCCGTCATGGCAGTCGTTACAACTTGTCGGGTTCTTCGGGTCTGGTTGGAACGGCTCAACCGCCGGGCTCGGCGTCGCGCCCTTGGCGTCGACCGGGCTCGCCTCTTGAGCCCGGGCGGAGGCCGAAGCGCCCAACGCTCCCAGAGCGAGCCCCAGGACCAGCAAGCGAATCGGCTTAGTCCCCCTCAGCTTCATGACAAAGGCATCACGCACCATTACGTCCTTTCGAGATAGATAGGTTTACGGTTTCTTTCATTGCTTGATCTCGACCTTCGTGGCCGGTGCCGACTCGGTACCGGCCACGGGCCCCGGCCGTTTGGCGGGGAAGGCGATGCCTTCCTCCTCTTCGTGGCATTCCAGGCACCCGGGGGCCGCGTCGAACTTGCGGTCAAGGTGACACTCCTCGCAACCGGCTTCGGCGTGGTGTTCGTCGAGAAGTTGGCCGGTCACGGCATGGTCGAACGTCTCTGCATTCCAGCCGCCATGGCACTTGTTGCACTCGCGGTCCAGCTTGACGAACTTCACGGCGATGTGGCATGCGCGGCAGTTCGCGTTTTCGTGATAGCGCCCCAGCGGCCATCCGGTGCTTGCGTGGTCAAAGGGTGGAGGCTCGGGTTCACTCTCGAGACGGTGGCAATGATCGCACAGGTTCGGGGCCTTCATGTCGTGGCATTGCGAGCACGGGTTGTGGTGCTCCTCGAGCGTCTTCTCCCGCTCCGCCTCAGACTTGCCTTCTTCGTGGCACCGCGAACAACTGTCCTCGCGGTGGCACTCCGCACAGCGGAAGCCGAATCGGTGAATGTGCTCCTTGTGCCGAAACAAGACGCGGGTCCCGGTGACCTCCTTGTACTTTGTTTGGTAGAGCGTGACGTCGGGCTCCGGAATCGGCGGGTGCATCCGCCCCATGATGTCGTCTTTCCGCGGCGGCTCGGTCTGCCCCGGACCCTGCCCGCGGCCCGCCTTGGGCTGATGGCAGATCTCGCAGGCGGTCTCGTGGCTCCACTCCCGGTGACAGCTCAGGCATTGCCGGTGATAGGCTCCCTTGAGGCCCGGCTTCCGCATGTCCTCACGAATCGGCGAGACCTCGTGACAGCTCTTGCACGCCGGGTGCTCGGTGCCTTCGGGCGTGTAGTGGTGGCAAACTTCGCAACCGCGAGTCATCTCGGCCATGCTCGCGTGCCCCTTGTGATCGAACGGAACGGGCAGGTAGAGGTCCTCCAACTCGTTGAGAATGACCATGTCGGGGACGCGTTTTTGGAACGCCTCGTTAGCCGCAGCGGCCAAGGTCCGCGTGCAACTGCGCAAACAGAGATTCTCGGGTGTGGGTTTTTGGCACGTATGGCACGCTTCGCACGGGACCTGCGGGTCCGTGATCACCGCGTCGGGATTCTCCGCATCGGCGGGCGCCAGGAAGAGCCCGCATGACAAGCCGCATATCAATGTCGTGAGCGATTTACGCATCGATCACATCTCCTTGCTTTATCGCGAATTCATCGGCGCTTGGGCGTCACGAGCTGCCAAAGCGCGACGAACGCAAATAGAAAAACAACCGCCATCAAGTACTCCACCGCCTTCGTCGCCATCATGTATTCGTGCAGTGTTTGCATCGCGCCAGTTCTCCTTGGTGGGCGTCAGTGCGCCGCTCCAAAACGCGGATGTTCGCGAAGCACGGGCATCCGGTTCACTATCCAACGGAACGTGAGTAATCCGATCGTGATCACCGTGACGGACACCATGAACTCCGTCCACCGTGGGAAGTAGCGGTCCGGAAGGTTCCATTGGAACGTGATCAGCGAGACGTTCAGCCGGTTCAGTATGATGCCCAGCACGGTCAGTACGCTCGCGAACCGCACCAGATTTGCGCTCTGCCGGCGAACGGCCATGCCGAACAGAAGGCAGGGGGCCAGGACGAAACCGAGGACTTCCACGAGGAACCAGTACCCGTACGGCGTCAGCAGCAGATCCCAATGCTGACCGTGCGCCACGCCGATCCACTTCAGACAGAAGTAGGTAAAGAGCACGACGCAGGCGGCCTTGCCCAGCCCGAGTACCAGCCGATCAATCCGGTTCGGGTCCTGGTCGGCGACCTGGTGATGGAAGATGCGGTGCGACAGCATGCTCTCGACCACGACCATCGACATGCCGGCGACGATGCTCGATATGAAGAAGAAGACGGGGATAAACGGCGAATACCAAAGTGGGTGGACCTTGCCCGGCCCCATGAGGAACAGCGCACCTAGTGCGGATTGGTGCAGGGTCGACAGGATGACGCCGAAGATCGTAGCGCCGATCGTCAGCTTTGCCGCCCAACGCCGCCACTTGGCCGCGTTGAGCCACTCGAAGATCGCCGGGCAAAACTCGAGGAACTGAACGGTCAGGTAGAGAGCGACATGCCAACCGACCAGGAACATGACGGAGGTGACGCCCCACGAGACGAACATCGGATAGGGCAGTCGCCAGGGTCTGCCCAGGTCATAGCTAAGGCCCACCACAACGAAGAAGTAGCCCAAGAAGCCCGTTAGAATGGCCGGGCGCACAAGCGGCTTGAAGTCCTTCAGGCCGAACAAATAGACCGTTGAGGCAAGAACGTAGCCTCCCGCCGCGAGCGCGACGCCGCAAAGCACGTCGAAGCCGATCCACAAGCCCCACGGGTAGTTGTCCGTGAGATTGGTCGTCGCGGCCAAGCCCTGCGTGAAACGAATCCAGGTCAGCGGAAGCCCGATGCACAAGATGATCGCAACGATGAAGTTGAACGGCGTTACGAGACTCTTGAGGTATTCCTGGCCGGACATGCCCATCAGGACCTTGTCCCTGAGCCATGGCCCAATACCGGGGAACGTTTCTTTTTCCGCTGCGGCGATGTCGGCGATCCCGGAGGTGGGCGTCGGGTCGTCGCTTGGCACATCGACCCTCGTGTCAACCTCGAGCATTCGATCGGGAGCCGCCAACGCCTCGCGGCGCTTCGTGAAGGCATAGGTGCCGGCGAGCAGCGCCGGCCAGATCGTGAGCACAAGCGGCACTGACGAGAGGAACCCCTTGGTCAACTCGGGATAGGGCGTGGTACCTATGTCGGTGCGGAAGCCGGCCTCCTCGAAGGGCCTGGGCGAGATGAAGAGCCAGCAGGTACCGCCGGCCTCGTGCTCGCCGTAGACGTGACTCTCGTATTTGTCCGGCGCGTGGAGGATTTTCGCACGGGCAAGCGCGATCAGGTCGCTCCGCTTACCGAACGTAATCGCCTCTTCCGGGCACATTTTTGCGCAGGCCGGAATGTCCGTTCCGTCGGCGATACGATCGACACACATCGTGCACTTGCGCACGGCCGGCGTGAACGCGTTATCGTACTCGTACGCCGGCGCGTAAAACGGGCAGGCGATCATGCAGTACCTGCAGCCAATGCAGACATCTTCGTTGTAGACGACCGGGCCTTTTTCCGTCTTTCGGAAAGCGGCTACCAGGCAGGCCGAGGCGCACGCGGGTTCAAAGCAGTGCATGCACTGCGTCTTTACGTCGGTGGGATTGGCATCCGGGTCGTTTGACGGGTAGCGGTTGACGACCGTGAAGTTGTGTGCGTCGGTCCGTCGTTTCCGCTGAAAGACGGACTTGTCCTCGAACGCCTCGATGGGCTGATTGGGCAACCCGTTTGCGTCCTTGCACGCCCACTCGCACTTGCGGCACCCGATGCACAGGCTCAGGTCCGTCAGCATGCCGTACCACTCGTCGGATACCCGTTGGGTCGGTGCGGCCTGAGCGCTTTCCGGCCCGCCGGCGGCGACGGCGCCCGCGGCACAGGCGAGTTTGAGAAACTCCCTTCGATCCGTGTTCATGTCGTCCTCCCGTCAGTTATGTGGCTTGAAGCGCCGCCCCATCGGACCCAGTAACGGTTGGGCGCGATCGGGGCGAGCGATTGTTGGTGGACGGATGACCTGCGAGGGCGCACGGATGTCCTACGCGGGAGTGACGGACGGTGCGCCGAACCCCGGTGGCCGGGGCTCGCATGATCTGGATGGGAAGTGTGATGCGACTGCAGCGCAGCGCCGGCTAGCGGGCGAACACCCGCGGGTGCGCCGATCTCCGGATGCACCACGCCGCCGCTTACGCCGCGAATGATGATGCGGCGTTTGACTCGCTGGACAATCAGCGGGGCGCTTTCGTTTCGATCCACCGTCTCCCGGCCCCCACACGGTGATCGAAGGATGGCCATGATTCCGGTCGCCGACAGGGCGACACGCATCGGCCGATCCATGGGAACACTCCCTATTCAGTTTCTCCGGCCCGGCACTATCGGTACGAGAACAGCATCGCGTAAATAATCAGTCCGACGAGCGTGAAGCCGATGACCAGCGCTGTGAAACCGAGCACCTTGACGCCTCGTCTGAAAGTGCGCGATACCGGCTCGCCGTGACATTGCTCCAACTCGCCGCTTCGTTTGATCTCTTCGAACAACGCGGGTTTGTCGCGCTTGAGCTCCTCCAACGGCATCTGTCCGGTGAAGATCACCGTGTCCATCGGGAACTTGTCCGGACGGAAGTGCGTGTTGAAGAAGTGGATCGTGAAGATGAACCCGGTCGCCAGCAACGCTTCATCGCTATGGATGATCGTCGCGACGTTGATCCACCATCCGGGGATAAGACGCGTGAAGATCTCCGGGAACCATAGGCACAAGCCGGTTGTTCCAATGATCGCGACGCCCCAGAAGACCGCGAAGTAGTCGAACTTCTCCCAGTAGGTCCAGCGACCGTAGTTCGGCCGCGGGCCCATACCGAGGAACCAGCGGGCCGTTCTGAGGAAGTCCTTTACGTCGACGAACGTCGGGACCATCGAATCAGGTCCGAAGAAGAACTGGAAGAGGGTCTTGTTGCCTTGCCTGTAGCGTCGAAAGACGTCCATCAGGTGCAACGCGAAGTAGAGGAACGTGATGATCGCACAAATGCGGTGGATCAAGCCGGCCTCCTCCACGCCGCCGAAGAACCGGATCAACAACTGCGCCCAGTCCGAGTAGGCGAACTTGAGTACCATGCCGGTCAGCGCGAGGCCGAAGAAACTGACGATGATCATGAGATGCAGCGATCGCTGATAGCCGGTGAACCGGACGTAGTATCGGTTCGCCAGTTCAGGATCGGGCGGATCGGAGCGATGTTGCTTGCGGTCCTTCCAAGCTCGCGGGAACCAGAACAGCGTATGGATGCCGAAGAAGCTGAACGTGCCGACCAGCAGGCTCGTCATGCCCCAGAAGGCGTAGTAGAGCGCCGGGTACTTCTCCGGGTCGTGGTGCGTCGCATGCGTCAGGTAGCCGGCGAACTGTCGGTGCGAACCGGGGTGACACTCGGCACAGGTGGCCACCACGTTGTCCCGGTGAAGCGTCGACTCGGCATTCTCGGCGGGCAGGATGAAGTGGTCACCGTGGCAATCCTGGCACTTCGCCCGCGTCGTGTCGCCCAGTTCCGACGCCTTGCCGTGATAGGTGTCGCGGTACGTGCTGGCGACCTCTTCATGGCATTTACCGCACTGCTCCATGATGCCGAGCTGGAAATCGCGCACGTCCGTCCGCTTGACCGTGTGCGACGAGTGGCAATCGTCGCAATGTGGCAGCTCCGGCATGCCGCGTCGGCGATTGGCCTCGTAATCGGGGTTGCCTTCGGGTGAGTGGATGCTCTTTTGGTATTTCTCGTAGATACCGTCGTGGCAGCGGCCGCAAGTCGCCGCGATTTTCTGTTTGCTGACGGTGGATTCCGGATCGGAGCGCGGAAGTTCCTTGTGGGCGGAGTGGCAATCGGTACACGTGGCTGTCACGGTCAGGCCGCTCTCGAGCAGCCCCTTGCCGTGGATGCTGTCCTTGTAGTGTTCGATGATGTCGGTCTGCGGGCCGAAGTAGCGAATCGCCGCTTGGCCGCCCTCGCGGTGACACTTGCCACACAGCGCCGGGACGTTGCGTCCGTAGCTCGGCGACTCGCGGATCATCTTCTTGAGCACTTCGGGCTCGCCGTTGAGGATCTCGTGTTCGAGGATCCCGTGCGTGCCGTGACAGTCGGTGCAGTAGGGGGCGTTGGCGTCGCCCGCGGCGTGCAGCATGCCGTGGCGCCCGCGGTCGTAGTCCGTGACCTCCGGCTCATGGCAGATCGAGCAATTGACGGGTTCGGTAATCGTTGCGCACGCCCGCTCCTTCGATGGCTCCACGCCGGTGTGGCACTGCGCACACGAGGTGTTCTCGCGCCCGTGTATCGAATTGCCATACTCGTCGGGGTCCACGTAGAGCGAGCGGCCGTCTTCGCTGGAGACCGTTGTGGCATCGACGTGGCACCGCAGGCAATCGGCGTTGCTCATGTTGGTGTCGTAGAAGACCTTGCGCGCCTCGTGCGGCGAGTGGCACTCGACGCAGATCGGGATGATGCCCGTACGTTCCCATAACTCGCCGGCGATGACCTTGCGGTGTACCTCCTCGATCAACCCGTGACACGTCATGCAAGTACCGGTGACGTTGTCCTTGTGGATCGACGACTTAGGGTCGGTGTGCGGCAGGACGTTGTGACCGGTGTGGCAACTGGTGCAGACGGCTGTCACTACGAGGCCTTGTTTGAAGAGCCCCTCGCCGTGGATGCTCTGCTTGTATCGCTGGAGTATCTGCTCCTGCGGAATGTTGTGGGTCCGCTGGACCTCCGCGCCCTCGGCGTGGCATTGGGCGCACATCCGCGGGATGTTGAACGGCGAGATAGAGGAGTTGCGGTGCGCCAGCGGCAGAATGGCGTGGCTACCGTGGCAATCCTGGCAGCGCGGTGCGTCCTTATCTCCGCTCTCAACCAGCAGCCCGTGGGTGCTTTCCCAGAAGGCCGCGATCGGACCGTCGTCGTCGTCGTGGCATTCGGTGCAATCCACACGATCCAAGCCGGTCGCGTGAGGGTAATCCTCTACGTCGGTAAGCTGGGGGTGGCATTCGATGCAGTCCAGCCCGGCGTGAACACTCAAATCGTACGCTTCCGGATCGACGAAGAGCGAGACCTCTCGCCCCGCATGGTCGACCTTGAGCCCTGCCTTGGCGTGGCACTCGAGGCAGTCCTCGTTGTCCTGGCCTGCGACGCGTTCTGCAAACGCGCCGCCAAGGGCCCACAAGACCGCGACCGCCATGCATCGTTGTATCGTTTGTTGGGTCAATTCCCGCAGCCTCCCGTGGTATTCCGCTATGCGTCCAACAACTCAATCACCGATGCACGGTGACGGTCTCATAATCGGGAACCGTTAGCGCGAGCCTTCTCGGCAGGTGGCACGCTACCTCGGTCCGCTACGCGCCCTCATCCCTGTTGACCGTAAAGCACGTGTCGTGCCATAGATGGGAATCCGAGCGCCCGTCCGCGTCGACGGTGCCACTCACAATTAAGCATCTGCACTATAGGTCAACGCGGCTGCGGCAAGACCTGCGTGCGCGGATTCTGCCCCCCCTGAGCGCCGTGGGGCTGCGGGTGTTCTCGGAACTAGGAAAGTACGTCAACCAAGGGCTGGTGCATCGGGTTTTGCCGCAGTCGGGGTGGTGTGATTCGCACGCGTCGAGGTGCCCATGCCGAACGGTCGTTCGAACGGGCCGGCGGCAGGCAATCTACGGTGGGTTGGCCTTGCAGATTTCGCGCGTGACGTTGGTCGCGTAGGCGCCCGGCGGGAGGGCGAACGTGACGCACAGGAAGGGGCCGCGGTCATCGCTGCCGGTGGACACGTTCGGATCAGTGACTGGCACGCGGAGCGGGCGGCGGGCACCATCGAGCTTGGCGCCGTCCTTGGCTCGCAGTTGTGCTTTCTCCAGACTGCACCCTGCCAGGGCTTCGGCTTCGATCCGCGCCGGCTCGCCGGTCGGGTCGGTCATTTTGCGGCCAAAGAGCGGGCCTGTGGGTGATATCTCGAAGGCGTCGCACCGCGGCTGCTCGACGGCTGCGTCCTCGACGGCGAAACAGGCTCCGTTCTTGTGCTTCCAGGCGAGATCACCGTCCGCTAACCGGTCGATCGCGTTAATCCGCGCAGCTAACGCACGGTTGAATACTTCACTCTGCACCGCGGAGAAGTAGAGCTTTCTGAGCGAGTGATCGACCGCCCGCCATGCGGCGACGGGGTTCCCGTCCGACTTGATGAGTGCGTGACACATGCGTGCCTGCATGTCGAACCTTCGCGGCCAGGTGTCGGCTGCGGTGCGAAGGTCGCCGGCGTCGAACAGTTCACGAGCGGTTCGGACTTCGCCTCCGTCCGCCGGTCCGGGTCGACCGAGGATCAGCGCGACGGCCTCGGCGAGATCGTCCGTCATGACCGCCTTGCCTACGTCGGCGTTGTCGCCGCGCTTGCCGAAGCGTTGCGGTCCGAAGTAATTGGGGCAACCTCGCTTGGCGAGCACGTCGAGGATCACTTGGGCGGCTTGGAGCGGATCACTCGCGGTGGCGCGAATCTTGATCTCGAATCTGTTGCCGGCGAGGTGGCCAAGCTTGAGCTTGTTCGTGTGGCGCTCGACAGAGACGACTGCGATTCGGCTGAGTGCCAGGTTCGCGACACGGTCGGGGTCCACGTGTTCGACGCTCAGTCGTTGCCGCGTGACGCCGTGGGCGTCCTTGAGGCCGGCGTATCCGATCTCGCGAGGCTGCTTGCCGAGTTCCCGCGCGATGATCCTGATGGCTCCGAGCGTGGGCAGCCCGCGCTTCTCGATCGTGAAGTAGACGTGCGTGCCCTCGCCGCACGCCTCGTAGAGCGGCATCTCTTCGACGACGAAGTCCTCGTCGTACTGCTTGATCACGCCGCCGACGCCGGGATGGTCGGAGGTCAGGTATGGTAACGTTGTCCGCGCGTTGTCATCCGTGGAACTCATGCGGATGAGCTTACCGCGCGGGCGCCTGCGCATCGAGCCCCGGAGGGGCGGTACTCCTGTAGCCCACGGCGTAAGCCGTGGGTAAGCGCGCGAGGCGTGTGTGGAGTCCCGGAGGGACGGCACATCACACGGAATCGCCGCAGGAACACGGGGTCCTCGACCATACGCCACCGCGATGCTCTGCCGCCCCTGACGGAACTCTTGATGGAAGGAGCGTCCCGATTCCCCGGGCTAACGCCCTCGTTGTTCTACACATCTCCGCGTCGATCCTGGTAGATTGGGGCTTTCTGATGGGTCCATGGATGGGCTCCGGGTGGCGAAACGAGTCAAGGATGGACTCCGATGGTGGCTCCCTGGGTATCGGACGAGATGACGACGGCACACTTGAAGGACAAACGTCTGGACAATCGCTTGAGGGAGGTG
>JAJDDX010000149.1 GCA_029260055.1 Phycisphaerae bacterium | reverse complement strand
TTCCGTGAGCGGCGTTCGCCTACGGCGAACTTGCACACGGCTACTGTCTATCAGCCTTTCAGGCTGGGGCCGGCTTGCACCAGCAAAGCCCGACGGGCACTGCCGATCGACGCTCCCGGATATGTGTAGAAGAACGAGGGCGTTGCCCTGGGCTACAGCTATCAGGCCCTTTCAGGGCCAATCGTGACCACAGCCGCCAACCGACCGCCCAGCAGCGAACGCTCGACCGGCTGGAATTGTGGGACAGCCTCAAGCGCACGCGCTTGTCCGTGCTCGGTCGCCCGGTGCGTATCAACCCGGACAAGCTCCGCTTGTCCGGGGCACCCAGCACTCCGGACACGCCGTCGTTCCGGCAACAGTTCCTCGGTATGAGCCGGCTGACCGGCCCGAGCTACGCCGGAGTATGCCACAGTATTCCGCACGTGAAGCAAAACTGTAGAGGTCGTGGTAATGCTGGAGGTTTCGCCTCTCCCTCCATCGCGTGGTTAACGGCCGCTGGCGAAGTCCGTCAACGAACGTGCCGAGATGGCCACGTGGATCGGCCGGCAGGGGCCGATCTTGTGCCGTCGGCGTCATCGGGTCGATTGCGTCGGAGCGTCCGGTTACGGAATGAGCGTCTGATATGGCGAAGTGCTACTGCCAATGCGGTGTGGGCTATACCGTGGCGGAGACGTCGGTCGGCAAGAAGGCCAAGTGTACGCAGTGCGGTGCGGTTTTCGTGCTGGGCGTGTTCGGCGCGAGCATTCCCATTGTGCCGCGCGCCGAAGTCGAAGACGAGGTCGGCGTGGCTGATGCGCCCGCCGGCGGCACCGGAGCCGCCGCGCAGGGTTCCGTCGTCGCGCCACCGGGCTCGCCCGCCGCGATCGCATCCATTGGCGTAACGAGCACGGCCGTGACCGGCGCGATCGCGGCCGGCGCCTCCGTGGACCGCGGCTTCTGGTCCGACGTTCTGTGGACTTTCCTCTTTCCGTCGAGCATCGGCAACCTGGTCAAGTTCCTCGTGGTGTGGGGCGTCCTCGTGGCGTCTCAGTTTTCCTTGATCGTTCCGTGCATCGGGATCCCGCTCACCCTCATTGCCTACGTGTGGTACGCGGCTTTTCGTTTTGCGATCATCGAGTCGGCCGTGGCCGGGGAGAGCGAACTCCCGGACATGCTGGCGGTCGGCGACGTGCTCGACGGTCTGGTGGGTCCGTTCTTCAAGTGGGTTGGCAGTTGGGCCGTGGTATTCGTGCCTGCGTTCGTTTTTCTGTTCTTGATTTCGGAGCAACAGGGCGGCTACGACGCGACTGCGATCCTGCGCATGGTCGTTAACGGGCTCGGTGGGATTCTGACGGGCGCGTCAAGTAAGAACCTCGGATTTGACATTCTGGCGTACGCGGGCATTTGTTTTTGGCCGGTCGTGGTGTTGTGCATCGCCGTCGGGGGCTTTCAGACCCTGTATCGCTTCGACTTGATGGTCGCGACGGTGTTCAAGACACTGCCCGTCTACATCACCCTGCTGATTCTTATGGTCGGCGCGGTGTACGCACAGCATGAGTTGGTGGCTCTGGCTACCACGCGCACCGCCACCGCGACGCAGGGGGCGGGTTTTGCGGGGCTACTCGGTGGGAGCTTCGTCCTCGAGTTCTTGCGGCTAGGCTTGAGGGCATACGCCGACATCATCGTCGTGCGCCTGGTCGGTCTGTACTACCATCACTTCAAGGAACGTTTCGCTTGGTCTTGGGGGTAGCCGGTCCGCGCGGCGCATCCTAGGGCGCTTTCGAATCGAGTAGCGTCGCCCTTTATGGGCGGCGCCTGGTGCCCCTGGACGTCCGGCGCCGGGGACAAGCCCCGACGCTACACTTAGAATGAACGTGCCCTAGTAGAACACGATGCCGGCCAGTCCCAACCCGATCACCAGGAGGACCGCGCCCAAATCTCGATTCGGCTGGGGTGCAAGCTCCTCGGTCACCCATTCCGGAAGACGCGCCACGCGGTAGGTGCCGATTCCGAGGAACAGGCAGGCGACGCCACAAAGGGCGCCCAGCATCCTGAAGACATCCGACAGGCATGAGGCTAAGAGCACGAATCGGAGTGCCGTCAAGACGACACCGGCCAGCGCGACGTAGAGCCCGCGGTTGGCCCACTCGTTGGCTTCACGGATCTCTGCGCCGTCCCGGGCGAGTTCGGCGGCTTTCGCCTCCCATTCCCGGGCCACGAAGGTCCGGCCGCACTCCGGACAGCGTGTGGACACCGCGCCTTTGAGGTTGTAACCGCAGCCCACGCAGAAGGGCGGGATCGGCCCCGCCTTGGGTGCTGCCAGGCGGCTGAGTTCGTGCTTCTCGATGACCACGACGCGTGTCCGTTTCTTCCGTGTGAGTGGGTCAGGCTGGTGGCTGGAACGCTCCGAGCTTGCCCGATACGTCAGCGGGCCCGATCAACACCAGGGTATCGTCCGCCATGAGCTTCGCATCGGGGACGGGGTTGAACAGCGTTTCGCCCTCGCGGCGTTTGATCGCCACGACGATCGCGCCGGTCCTCTCGCGGATGCCCGAGTCCTTAAGGGCCACACCGCAGAGCGGCGACCGCTCGGTGAGTACGACCTCATCCATTTCGAGTTCGACGCCCTTGTTCGCCATCTCGACGAAGTCGACGACATTTGGTCGAGTGATGACGTTGGCGATTTTGGTGGCCCCGATCACCTGCGGGCAGATGACGCGCGTGGCACCGGCCCGCTGGAGCTTGTTCTGGGTGCTCGGCTGTTCCGCGCGAGCGACGATAAACAGGTCCCGCCGAAGGGTGTGGGCGGTGAGCGTGACGAAGACATTGTCCGTGTCGCGAGGCAGCAGGGCGATGACGGCGCGGGCCTCCATGAGCCCGGCCAGGACCATCGTCTCCTCTTCGGTGGCGTCGGCGATGAGGAAGGGAAGGCCGGCCTTGCGCAGATCGTCTTCACGGTCGCGGTCGAGTTCGATGACAACGCACGGCACGCTTCGTTCCGCCAACTGCGTGGTCACGAGCTGCCCCATCCTGCCGTACCCGCACACGATGATGTGGTCGCTCATGGCTTTGAGCTTCGTCTCCATCCTCTTGGTCTCCCGAAGCGAGCGAAGTTCTCCGCTGACGAACAGCGCGATCAGCGACGTAAACGCGATCGAGACGGTCGCGATGCCGAATACGATGATGCCCATGGTCCAGAGGCGGCCTCCGTCGCTCAGCTCCCACACCTCGGTGTAGCCGACCGTCGATACCGTGATCGCGGTCATATAGGCGGCCTGAGCGAACGTCAGATCGCGATCGCTCTCGATGAGGAGGTAGCCGACGGCCCCGATGACGAATACGCCGGCCAGCGCGAGTATCGAGAGCATCAATCGCAGACGTGGAGACACGGCACCATCCTGGCGAACCGGCGAAATCGTCCTTAATGTGCAGAGTGTAGTCACAAGAGCCCGAGGCGTGCAACCGCCGCCCGGAGCCGAGGCCCCGAATGAGTCTAACGCCCGGGCGACGCCGTGCCGATGACATAAGCGTAGTTTCCGCGCGCGGGGTGCCCGACCCGGCTTCTCCGTGGTACCATCCCCGGCGCGGGACGCTCAGCGCGGTGCGTCGATTCACGAAGGTTCTTGCGGGAGACGAGCGATGGCGAAGGGACGGGACCAGGGCGAGGAGCGCTTCCGGGACAAGGAGCGCCGAGAGAAGGATTACGTCAAGCAACTTCCCGGCGTCGACGACGAGCCGTTGCCCGAGCCCGTCGAGCCGATCCAAGCCGATACCAAGCCGGAGCGCAACGATCCGTGCCCCTGCGGGAGCGGGAAGAAGTACAAGAAGTGCTGCGGCAAGGGCGCGTAGCACGCTCCCGCGTTTGCCCCGCGCCCACCCAGGCGCCGCCATCGGCCCGGTCGGCCTAAGCCAGCGCTCCCAGGAGCAATGCGGCGACGAGCAGAATGTAGCAGCCCACCAGCAGCACCACCGGCCAAAGCACGGCTAGTGCAGCCACCCACCCATTGGTTTGGTGGACCTCCTTGACCGCGCAAATGAGCGAGACCAGCATCCAGACTCCGGCAATCGAGCTACCGCACATCGGTATCACGCACACGGCGTACGGACCCATGCAATAGATCGCCGCACGGAAGGTCCGCCCCATCTCACGGCGCTGCGGCGCCAAGAAGAACAAGGCCATGTGGATCGTACAGGCGAAGATGCCGCCGTAAATGAACGGGCCGAGCAGGGCGCCGAAGACCATGCCGCCGAGCATCGGCAATATCACGAAACCCCAGGGCATCGGCGCGGCGCCGGCGGCAAACATGCCCAGGCCCGCGAACAGACCGAGGAAGACCACTTGGTAGAGCCCGACGGCCGCGAGCCCGACGCACATGGAGATGAACGAAAAGAACCACGCGTCGGAAATCGAGGGGTTGGCTTGAAGCCGAAAGAACTCTGTCGGCTTCACCATGACCATCTTCAATGTCGCCCACCACGCGCGAAAAGTGCCGTTTGCGCGTCGTTGATCCCACGGCGTCTCATCGATCCTCCTGCCGACCGCGTCCGGCCGCTGAGGCACGACGCGCAGCAGGTTGAGATGGATCGGGTGGTTACAACCCACGCACGTGAACGCTCTTGGCGTGGGAAGACCCTGGGCGTCATTGCCGTAATAGGCCTGGTCGCAATGAGGGCAGTGGAAGGAGACCGCCGCCGGCTCGAAGCGGTACCACCCGATGTCGAAGCTTCGCCCGCACTCCGGACACGTCGGTTGCGTGAGGTTGAAAAGCAGATAGTCGCAGTGCGTGCATCGCATGACCTAAGTCTAACCAGCGCGGACCGGTGCGACCAGTCGGCCGCCCGATGTAGCTACAGGAACGGAGCGCCAGGGTGAAGCTCGACGCTCTCGCCGATGGCCGGTGGAGCGAACGACCGAAATGCGCCGTCTTCCCATTGCAGCCACACCAATGAAGCATCCTCCAGTGGTGTGTCAAACCGAAACACTGCTTCGAGCGGCCTGCCGTCTTCCGTCAGCGACACGATTTCAACGGTAAGCCCCGCCAGTTCGACGCGCTGTGCGATCGACATTGGATGATGGCGGCTGCGCGCTAGTCGGTCGGTCGGGATGCGCAGATAGCCCTTGGCCGGTTGGATGGATAGCGTGTGCGCATCGAGCCGCCGCACACGCACGAAGTCGCTGTCGTTCGGCGCGAGGACGCGCGTGTGCGCGGGTACGGGGAGGCCCGCGAGAGCCCGGTGCTCCGGCAGGTATCCGGCTGCGAACGGCACGGGCGCGCAGATCGCCACGATCGTCTGCTGCCGAATCGCCTCATCCGGTGGCAGGTGGATATAGAAGGACTCGAGGAGGCTCCGCGGGGCAATCGGCATGTACGCCCGGACGGCCAGTACAAGCGGTGCTATCCCGACATGAATGACGAGTAGTGTGATCGCCAATGCCCGGGCGCACGCCCCGATTGGCGGTCGCGCCGGACCCGCGCGGCACGCGTCAAGGCACTTCGCGATCAGTGCGAACGCACCCAAGCCGACGAAGAAGAGCATCCGGTCCGACGGGAACGTCGCGCAGATCGGCAGGACCGCAAGCAGCATACCGAGCGTCCAGAACCGCGTCGTCGCGTCCCAGCGAATGCGGCGAGCGATCGCGACGCCTAGTGCAATGACGATGATCGCGGCACCGATCACGAAGTGATAGCGATAGCCGAAGCCCATGGCGACTATGTACGCCGCGGACGGCGGGAAGAAGAACTGCGACAGCAGCAGCACCGACACGCGATTCATCACGGCGACGGTAAAGCGAATCGGCTCTGACACCGGGTCGACGTAAAGCCCGATGCCGTAGATGCCGTAGTCCAGCATCGTCCAGGCGACCCGCCAGCCGACGACGACGAGGGCATACGGCATGAGGACCGCCGCTCGCCGCATAAGCGAGCCTCGATCCATCAGGGGACCGCGCTCGAAAAAGACGGCATGGGCGAACAGGTAGGCGATCGTGCCGATGCCCGCCTCGGCTGACAGCAGGCTCGCAAGCAGCAGCAGTGGGGCGACAAAGGCGAAGCGTACGTCCGAGCCGCGCCGCCAGCGGTCGTGGGCGATGATCGCCATCACACCGAAGAAAGCCGCCAGGATCGCGTTGCGGTTGGCGATGAAGCCGACCGGCATCCCGCGGGCGTCGTCGATCACGTAGAGCAGGGCGGCCAAACCCGCCACGACGGTGAGTCCGTGCATACGCCGGTAAAGGAAGGTCACCGCGATCGCCAGCCCGGCGAACCAGGCCAGGTTGTGCGCGTGCATCATCGCCGGCGACTCGGGCCATAGCTTGTAGTCGAGCCAGTGCGTGATCACGCTGAGCGGCCGCATGAACGCCACCTTGAGCGTCGGCATCGTCCACCACGGCCAGACTCCGATGTCCATGAGCCGCTGCGTGTGTTCCGGATTGCCGTCGGCGAAGATGAACATCTTCATTGGTTCGCCGGATAGCTCCGGCAGATCCTTCGAGCCGATCAGCCGGAGGCGATGGTGGTCGTCATCCCCGATCCAACCGCCCCAAAGCGACGACCCAGCCAGCACGATACCAAGCACGGCGAGGAAGATCGGCAGACGGCGATGGGTCAAGAGTATGGCGATTCGACCGGGACGGGGCGACGCGGGACCTGCCGCGCCGTGCCATGCTGGCGCACCCGCCCTTGCCTGCCGGTCCGGCGCATCCGCGGCGTCGTGCTCGGACGAATCACTCGATATCGTGCCGTTCGGCATCCGTGTCCTCGCCTATCGTCGGTATAGCGACACGGGCAAGCTCCGCGGCGCTCCGCTTGCCCATGCCACCCAGGCGTTCGTGGGTGCCACTGGTGGCTTGTCCACCAGTGTGATCCGCAGCACGGATAAGCTGCGCGTTGCTCCGCGTGTCCGTGGCACCCGAGCGGAGCGCTGAGCCGCAGGCTTCAGCCTGCGCGGACGCCAGGCACCCTTGTCGCATCGCAAATCAGGGCCTTGCACCCGCCCACCCGGTAGGCGTGTCGGTGCCGCTGCGTGATCGTGTTGGTACATCATCCGAGTGGCATGGGCAAGCGGGACGGGTGGCATGGGCAAGTCGGACGGGTGGCATGGGCAAGCAGCAGCTTGCCCGTGACAGCTGTGCGTTGTCCTCCCGTCGCGCCGGTGGCGCGCGCCGGATCGTATGGGCACGCCCGACCCTGCGTTAGGCGCGACACGATACGCCCTGAAAGGGCGATATCGCGGCAGGCCAGGGCAACGCCCTGGGTACCCTGCGACCCATCGCAGGTTGAGCCCTGAAAGGGCGCGATAGGTTCCCTCTCATTACGCCCCTTCAGGGCTCGGTGACTTCACGGGCGCTCTCTCCCCAGGGCGTTGCCCTCGTTCTTCTACACATCTCCGCGTCGATCCTGGTAGATTGGAGCTTTCTGATGGGTCCATGGATGGGCTCCGGGTGGCGAAACGAGTCAAGGATGGACTCCGATGGTGGCTCCCTGGGTATCGGACGAGATGACGACGGCACACTTGAAGGACAAACGTCTGGACAATCGCTTGAGGGAGGTG
>JAJDDX010000148.1 GCA_029260055.1 Phycisphaerae bacterium | reverse complement strand
CGGCCGCCTGATTCACCTTGGCGATCGATGGATGTTTCATTATACCGGCATGGATGAAGCGGATGATGAACCGCTGTTTCGCATGGGGGATCACGTCTTTGCGCCTGGCGAATATGTTTCCATCACCGAGCATGATGGGGTACAGCGCACGTTCAAGGTGGCGAGCGTGACCCCGTCGCCCCTGGATTAACAGCCGGGTGCGCCGATGATGCTCTGGTTTGGACCGTGTCGGCGGGCCGCGCCCAGGCGTCTTATCACAAGTGTTTGCGAGAGAATGCCGAACAGGATAGGCAGGCTGTAGGCCTGAGAGGTAATCTGGAGCGGCAGTGCGCCGACCTGCCCCCGTTTGCAGATGATCTGCACTCATCGTAATCACGGCATTGATGGAGCCCATGAAGGCCCCCGTTAGAGCACCACCCACCGCCCACAAGGCAGGGGTGATGCACTACTTCCCAATTGATTTACGCGGTCTGCGGCGTTGCAAGGAGGCCCTCTTTGTTTGCCTGGCGCAGGGCGCGCACTTTCATCAGTGTGATGAAATGAATGATGATAAAGAAAGGCACGATGAAGCTGGGGAACAGGTTCAACGGCCATATGTCCATGGGGGCGGTGGTCACGTTATTGGCGACCAGACCGGCAAAACCGCCCGCAGCAAGGCCGGAGGTGACGACGGCGCTGACAAAGTCAAGAAGACCCAACAGATTATATCTGATGAATCCGGAAGAAAGCACATAGTCCGGGTCGCGGTTCATGCGTGCAATGATGAGGGGCGCCGCTAGCCCGATGGCCACGTCACCCAGTCCAGCGGGCAAGGCAAAGAGGCCCGGCAGAATGTCAAAGGCATAAAGCGGCAGGAACGTGAAACCGATCACGCGCCAATATTGAAAGCGGGTCAAGGTTTGCAAGTCAATCGCCAGAACACGGCGCCGAAAGACTGGCGCCAGGGCATAAAGCGCCATAAAACCCGCCACCGGAATGATCGCCGTGATCGCGATGGGCGGGAACGCGCTGAGCTGTGTATTCACCAGCGACTGGTTGCTTCCAATACTATAGGCAGCGCCAAACCAGAAGAGTATGAGCGCCGTGAGGAAGGTTTTTCCAATAATGCCGCTCCCTGTATTTCCGTGTGTGTGCGTGGTCATGATGTTATCTCCTTAAATAGATGTATATACACGTAAAAGAACAAAAAAAGGGTCTCATTCTTTCTGCAGTGTTTCGACCGTTTGTTTGAGAGAGCTGATAAGATTTGACCAGTTGTTAGAACCCATGCCCGCGATGAAATGTTTTTGAGCCTGTTGCCATAACGGCAGGGCCTTCCTGACGGCAGCCTTGCCGCTGGTTGTGAGGCTCACATAATGAACTCTCAAGTCTTCGCGGGTGGTGGAGACAATGAGGCCTTTTTCAATCAGGGGGTTAAGGTTTCGGCTCAGCGTCGTGCGGTCAATCACCATGCGTGCCGCCAGTTTTGACACGGGGATCTCGCCTGTCTTGTTTAATATTGCGAGGAGGGTGAACTGCGTGGCTTTGAGCTTTGCAGGTTTTAAGGCTGCATCATAAAGCTGGGTCACGATCCGGGATGCTTGCCGGAGATTTTTGCATGCGCAGGCAAGGATATCCATGTCTGCATCGGGTATTTGTGGTGTGGTGGGTTTTGTCATAACTAGGTGTATATACACTCTATGCCATTCATGTCAAGGGACTTGAGCAAAACCGGGAAGATGGGCTATTGACGCCCATGATCCAAATTACAGAGAACATATCGCTTGATCCAAACGAGATTATTGAGACTTTCATCCGGGCGTCGGGGCCGGGCGGGCAGAACGTCAATAAAGTATCCTCTGCTGTTCAATTGAGGTTTGATGTGCGGCATTCGCCGTCATTGCCGGGATTTGTCCGGGCGCGTGCGGCGTATCTCGCGGGCAGTCGTCTGACCCGGCACGGCGTTCTGGTGATCACCGCATCGCGTTTTCGCTCTCAGGCGCAAAACCGCGAGGATGCCCGGGCGCGGTTGATCGCGTTGTTGCAAGAGGCCGCCAATCGTCCTGCTTTACGCAAAGCCACCCGCACGCCAATGAGAGCGCATGAAAGCCGGTTGAAGACCAAGGCGCGGCGGGGACAGCTTAAAAAAATGCGGCGCGTGCGGCGTGGTGAGGAGTAGGGCCGGGGGAATTGAACGAACTGACCGCCCCTCACCCCATCTTCCGCACGATGACCGATCCGGCGGAATAGCCGGCGCCGAAGGAACAGATGAGGCCGATATCGCCGGGTTCGAAATCGTCTTTGTGCTTATGAAAGGCGATGATTGATCCGGCCGAACTGGTGTTTGCGTATTCATCCAGAATATTCGGCGCTTCTTGCGGCGCAGGGTCGTGGCCGAGGACTTTGCGGCCGATAAAATCGTTCATATGGATATTGGCCTGATGCAGCCACAGACGGCGCAATTGACCGGGCGCGATATCGGTCTCTTTCAGGTGGTCGAGGATCAGGTTTGAGACCATCGGCACCACATCTTTGAAGACCTTGCGGCCTTCCTGCACGAACAATTTGTCCCGCGCCCCGATGCCTTCGGGCGCGGCGCGATTGAGAAAGCCGAAATTGTTGCGGATATTATTGGAAAATTTTGTTTTGAGTTTGGTGCTTAAGATCTCGAACGCGCCGGGCGCTGTGGCCGTTGCATCCGCTTCCAAGAGCACGGCGGTGGCGACGTCGCCGAAAATAAAATGGCTGTCGCGGTCGCGGAAATTGAGATGGCCGGAGCAGATTTCCGGATTGAGCACAAGAATGGCGCGGGCGCTGCCGGCCTTGATCATGTCGGCGGCGGCCTGAATGCCGAAGGTGGCTGACGAGCAGGCGACATTCATGTCAAAGCCAAAGCCCTCAATACCCAGCGCGTCTTGCACTTCCACCGCGATGGCGGGGTAGGCGCGCTGCAGGTTTGAGCAGGCGACGAACACCGCATCAATATCGGCAGCCTGTTTGTTGGCGGCGGCCATGGCGTCTTTGGCCGCCAGCACAGCCATTTCGGCGAGAATGGAAAGGTCTTCGTCGGCGCGCTCAGGGATATTAGGCGTCATGCGGGCGGGGTCGAGAATGCCCTCCTTGTTCATCACATAGCGCGATTTGATGCCGGAAGCTTTTTCGACGAACTGCGTGCTTGACGGCAAAAGGGCGTCAAGCGTACCTGCTTCGATGTCGGCTTTGTGCCCGGCGTTGAAGTCTTCGACATAATTATTGAAGGAGGTCACCAGCTCATCATTGCTGATGGCGTGTTCCGGCGTATAAAGCCCCGTTCCGCTGATGACGATTTTTACCACGCACCCCCCTTGCCGGGTTTCACGAATTCAGGTCGATCACGATGGTCTGGTCTTTTTGGTCCATGGTAAACTTGGCCTTTTCGAAGGCGGGCGGCGCGAATTTAACTTGAACATTGTTGGAAAAGCCAAACGGTTCGCGTGGCTTGCCGATAAAATTGCGATCGAGTTTTCCATCGGAATCCCGATCATGGATAACACTAACGGCATAATCCCCGGCGGGCAAGTTTTCAAAGTTGAGTATGGTGTTGCCGTCCGGTCCGACTTGCGTTTGTTTTTTAATGTAAGGGGATTTGAGGAAGGTTGATTCTGAGTTGAACACGGCAACCTTCACCTGGCCAATGGCCGGGAGCGTGTTGGTGATGACAATGGTCAATGTGTGATGCGCCGTCTGCGCCTGACCGGGGCCAAAGCCAAAAGCCAGACCGGCGCCAAGCACGGCCAATACTAAAGTTTTCATCAATTTGTTCACGGTACAGACAGACTTCATTGTGTGGTTGCTGGGAGAAATGGCGCGCCCCCGTCTGGTACTTTTGAATTTCCCTAATGTTAACCGCACCTTAACTTGGGTCCATTGCGGCCGTCGAGGGGTCAGGGCGGCCCGGCCCGCACAATGTTGTGAAGCAGGGGTCACAATTTGTGACAAACTTGTCGCAAATTAGCGGGATCTGGGGGTTTTGGACAGGGGTGCATGGCGAAAACAGTCTGTGGTGTGGTCGTTGACCATGCCCACCGCCTGCATGAAGGCATAGCAGATGGTGGGGCCGCAGAATTTAAATCCCCGGGCTTTCAGGTCTTTGGACATGGCTTGGGCTTGAGGCGTCTGCGCGGGGACCTGGCTCATTTTTTTCCAGCGGTTTTGACAGGGCTGGCCGCCGACAAATCCCCAGAGATAATCTGAAAAAGATCCTTCCTGGTTTTGGATTTCAAGAAACGCTTGGGCATTGCCGATGGTGGCTTCGATTTTACCGCGGTGGCGCTCAATGCCCGCATCTTTAAGCAAGCGGTTGACATCGCGCTTGCCTTAATTGGCGATCATCTGCGGATCAAAA
>JAJDDX010000147.1 GCA_029260055.1 Phycisphaerae bacterium | reverse complement strand
GCCTCAGCCCGTTCGTTCCGCCATCTGACATGCCCACCTGGGCGTCAACTACCAACCCCACGGTCGGCCCACGCAATCCTCGTGCCGAACAGGATTGGGGTGCCCCATCCTTCGGGTACGCCCGAAGGGTGGGGTAAGGATCATACTGCGAGCGTCGCTTCCGGGCCGAGATGTCATCTGATCGCACATCCGTCCCCACCCTTGCCGCGCAAGGTCGAGGCACCGGCTCAGCTGGCGAACTACTTCGAGCCTACGGCCGCCGGCGCCCTCGCTTGCCCTTGGGGGGAGCCTTCCGCTGCGGTTGCTTCGGGTTGGCGGAGGCGCGCATCTCGGCCAGGTCGATCGCGTCGACCACGCCGATCTCTCGCCTGCCGGCGTCGAAGGTATAGGCGATCAGCCGCTGCATCGGGGCGTCGATGATGTAGACCACTTCCTCGTTGTTCTGCGACGCCACACCGACGGTCATGGCATAGTCGCCGTTGGTGGTGGTCATGCCGGCCGCCATCACTTGCTGCGGCCTCGTGTGGATGATCAAGAGACCGACCAGCAGGATCATCGCGGTCGTCGAAAGGATCCCGATTGCCAGGTTCCTCGAGTCCACATGGTTCGAGTCTACATGGTTCGAATCTGCGTGGTTCGCATTGTTATCGGCGGAATTCATGGCTTGTCCTCGTATGGCGAGACTACCGCCCTCTTCGGCGCGTGTCTCGGGAGTCGCATGTTTGTCTTCTGCTGTCCGCTGCATCGAAAACCTTCCGCCACGGTTACGGGTTCTTCGGCTGGCCTCTAAAGTCAGCCGTCAGGTCACGGAACTTGCCATAGGCGAACTTGCCCTGAGCCCCGGGATAGAACGCGTGCAGCTTGCGTCCCTGCCGGTCGAGCACGTAGACCACGTCGTAGCTCTGCCCGGCCGCCTTAGCTGTCACGCAGGAAAAATCTCCCGCGCGTCCGCCCGCCTGGGCGAACGCCATGGTCGGCGAGTAGCTAGACAGCGCCAGCAAGGCGAACAAGAACAGATTCAATCCCACCAGAGCCACGATGACGGAGCGTTTGTTCAGCATTGCGAACCTCCTGCGTAGGAACCGACGTAGGATGACGGAGCCGCAACCCGAGCTGCGTTTTGCCGCATCCTAGTGAAGGTGTGAGCGTTTGGGGTTAAGGAAGGCCGAGACGCAAATCAGGACGATGATGCCCGCGGCTATGACCCACGGCCAGAAACCGCTGGTGTCCTCGCGGGACATCGTGGAAGGTTTCTGAGCCATCACCTGCGCGGCCGTCACGTGTAGCGCCATGCCGGCTGCAACCGCGCACAGAACACCACGGCGGGCGAGCGACCGAACTCGGCTGGAACGTCTCGGGAGTCTTCTCATACGGGGCATTATAGGGCACCGCCACGCCGGGGGTAAAGTCCGCGACCGGGCCTTTTCCTAGGCCACGTGGATGGGCCGAACCAGCTTGCGAAAGTCCGCATTCGGCACGCTGACGGTGTCCCAGCTCGGTGACCGGGTCCGCGCGTACCGGGCGTATTCCCCGGCTGAGACGCACAGGAACGCGTAGTAGCGATCCTTGAAGGCATGCACCTCGGGTGTCGGATCGCGCGTCTCCAAACCGAGCAGCCAGTAGGCGAAGACGAGCACGGGCTCGAATCCGTCGCCGAAAACGCCCTCCCACCGCTCGAGATCGGCCAGGTCGTCGCGTGATACCCAGTTTTCCCAGTACCGCTTTCGGCCGTTACCGTCGTACGGGAACTTCCTGCCCTTGATTTCGACCAGCCATGCTGGCTGCCCGGGACGATAGACCAGGTAGTCGAAGGACTTGATCCTCGCGCCGCCGAAAATGGCCTTGCGCTGCTCATCGACGGGTATGTAGGGCCAGCCCCTCGAGCGGATGTAATCCTCGAAAGCGGCTTCGTAATGGATATGCCGCTGGGCCATGCGCGGTCAATCCGGCGATGGCGCCGACGGGCAAACGGCGCCGTTATGGCGTATCGAGCGTCTGACTTGCATAGTGCCGCTGCCCAAGCGTGTCGTACATCACGAACTCGACATCGGTCGTGCCGGTCGCGTTTAGCTCGTTTCCGCGAGGCTGGTAGAAAGCGCGGTAGTAGCCATCGGGTTCCGGGCCGGACATCGTGAACCCGGGTCGATCCGGCTTGTCGATAAAGACGGATGTGGTCGCCCCGTCGGTCCGGCGTATCTTCAGCACACCGCTCTGCAAATCCAGATCGTTCGCGGGCCGGGCGATCGTCAGTTCGACGGGGACCCGGTATGCCAGGAGGCGAATCGCGTCGGCGAAGGCCACCGCCCTGTCCGCCTGATCGTACGGGCTGTCGCCTTCAATCCATTGTTCGCGGATCTTCATGAAGTCGCGGGAGCCGCGCGTCTGGTATGGCGTAGCCCGTATGGTCACCGCGTCTCCGGCGGGCAGGTCGTGGAAGGCGTAGCTGAAGCGGAAATGGCCATGGATGTCGGGTCCGATCTCGATCCGCTCATCACCGACGTACACCACACAGTAATCCGCGATCCCGAGCGGAGCCTGGAAGCTCCAGGCCCAATCCTGAAGCACGAAGTCGAATTCGACCTGCTCGCCGACGTGGACCATTTGCCGCCCGGCCTGTGACCAGGCGTAGCCGGCCGGCCGCGGCCCCGTATCGGACGCGAGCGATCCGGATACGCATCCGGCGGCACTCATGCCCGCGAGCGCCGCGAAAACTGCGAGGTAGCGATGTAGTCCCCGGCTCATTGGGCTTTCACACCTTTTGCGGAGCGGCCTTCCCGGCACCCTTGCGACGCGGGCGGCGGGTCGGAGGTTTGGGCGCCCCGAGTTTCTTGCCCGTTCTTTCCGTGTAGAACTCCTCGATCTGCTTCGGATGCGTGAAGAAGTGATCGTATCCGTAGTTTCCGCCGGTGTAATCGCAATCCTTGGCCTCATACTCGCGGCAGATTTCCGGCCGGGTCTCGTAGACACCGCACAGATTGTCAGCGCCGAGATTCTTGCAGGCCGTGTGAAACTGGATGAACCAGTCTCCGTCCTCGACGAAAACCAGCACCTTTTCGTGCATCAGGTACCAGCGCATGTCGTCATAGTCCCGAGCGCCGGCCGGTTTATCCAGCGGAATGGCCAGATAGCGGCAGCACGCAGCCGTACAATGTTCGCAGAGAATCGAGCCCATCAGTTCCTCACGCTTCACAGGGTTGCCAACGACACCGAGTCGGCGGATTATAAATGCTTGGTGATTGAAGCGTCAACTTGGCGGACTTCGGCGAAGGTGCAATGCGGATCATAGCGGGCAAATGGCGATCGCGGCGGCTTGTCCAGCCTCGGACCGACCGGACGAGGCCGATGCCGGATAGGGTCCGAGAGGCCATCTTCAACGTGCTCGGCTCGCATTACGACTGCCCCGGCGCCCTGCCTCCAATCCACGCCGCCGACGTCTTTGCCGGCAGTGGATCGATGGGGCTGGAAGCGTTATCACGCGGGGCGGCGTCGTGCTGTTTCTTCGAGCGCGGCCCGGTGGCCGTAGACACATTGAGGAAGAACCTGGACGCGCTGAGCGCCGGGCCGGAGGCGACGCTTGTCAGGCGAGACGCGTGGACCGAGGCGGCGCGCCGACGTGAGGCGCGCGCTTTCGATCTCATATTCCTGGACCCGCCCTACGTCGATTCGGAAGACGCCTCGCCGTCGGGACGTGTGATGCGGTTTCTGTCGAGTTTGGCGGAGCAATCTGACTGTGGGGCGCTCGTTGTGCTGCACCACCGTGCGACCGTCGCATATACGGATCCGGCCGAGTGCGCCTGGCAGGTCATCGACTCGCGGAAGTTCGGTACGAATGGAGTGACTTTCTTTTCACGATGACCAGTGAGCCGGACAACCCGAGGGATGCGGCGCTGCACGTGCTGGAGACACTGCGCAGCGCCGGTCACGTGGCACTATTGGCCGGAGGATGCGTGCGCGACATGCTTCTCGGGCGGGAGC
>JAJDDX010000146.1 GCA_029260055.1 Phycisphaerae bacterium | reverse complement strand
CTTCGCTGAGACCCAGTACAACTACATCGGGTACGCCCATCCTACAGCGACGAAAGGGACCTTCTCCTTGGGCATTACCCAGCTTACTTCCGACGGCTTCGAGAAGGTTGATGCAACCTTTGACCCGGCTTCTGGAGAGCCCACCAGCATTACGAAGAACGGAACATTCTCGGATACGAAGCGTTCGATCGCCTTCTCATGGGGTCGTGAAGCTACAGAAACGACGGCTTTTGGTCTTTCCATGAAGCAGGTGACTAGGCAGCTCGATGATTCCTCCGATACGCAGTTAGCACTCGATATCGCCGCGATCAAGCAGATGTCGCCGATCCACCGTCTCGCGATCGGCATGCAGAACGTTTTCAGCAAGGCCGATGGCGATACCGACGACAAGTTCCCGGTGATCATTAAGGTCGGTAACAGCTTAAGCCTTTTCAAGCAACGTCTCAATCTCGGATTTGACCTTCAGAAAGCGCAGGCCAGTGACCTTAACTGGCGCTTCGGCGGTGAATACTGGGCCGCAAAGTGGTTCGCTTTCCGCTTCGGTCTCCTCGCGGCCCCCCAGATCCAGGAAACGGACTTCGGTTTTGGTTTCCGCTTCCGCCGCCTGCAGTTGGACATGGCCCAAGGCATCCACGCGCTTGGCTCTTCAACGCGCCTCTCGGTTTCCTATAAGTTCGGCCGCAGCCGAAACGATCGCTCGGAAGACCAGATTAAGCTTCTCATCCAGCAGGGCTTTGAAGCCTTCCGCGAGGGCGACTTCCAGCTCGCGACGGTTCGCTTGAACCAGGCCCTCGACGCTTCCCCGCACAACAAGCAGGTTAAGAAGATGGTTGCCCGCTTGGCGACCGTTATCAGCTACGTCCCGCAGGCGACCGGCGGCGAGGAATTTCAGACCTACGTTCGCAAAGGTGTTATCAGCTATGTCGATGGCCGCGACCTTCGCAGCTCGGTTAACGCCCTTCGCTATGCTTACAACAAGAACCCGAAGGACGAGAAGCTTCTCAGCTTGTTGAACCTGGTTGAGAAGGAAAACGGTGTTGAGGTTTCCCGTAAGGTTGAAGGCGTCGAAGCCTTCACATTCGTCGATCAGAAGCTCTATGACGGTCGCCAGGCGATCTACGACGGTAAGTACGATCTCGCGATCCGCCGCATGCAGGACGTTCTTGACCTCGAGCCGGCCAACGTCGTTGCCTTGGAGATCATGGGTTCTGCGTTCTATCTCATGGAAGAGAAAGATAAGGCCCGCGCGGTCTGGCAGCGCGTCCTTGAAATCGATCCTAAAAACCAAACAGTGGCTCAATTCCTGAAGCAGCTCGCACCGGTGAAATAAAATGAAGAATCGAAACCAACGAAAATCAGGATCAGCATCCTCACGGAATCGGATTATGGCTGGATTTTGGGCCTCGGTTCTTTCCCTGGCTGTCCTCCTCCCTTTAGCGGGCCTAACTGATCGGCGGGTAGAGGCCCCCGCCGATCAGGGGCCCGCTGTCGTTGTCGAAGACTTACGCGACGTTGATAGGATGCTGCGCGAATCGCTCGTCGCTATGAGGAAAGGGCACTATGAGGCCGCCGTTTGGGCCGCCGACAAGGTGCTCACGATTGAACCCTCAAACGTTACGGCGCTGGAATTGCAGGGATCTGCGTTCTTTTTTATGAACGAACCCCAGCAGGCCCAGTCCGTATTACGCCGCGCTTTGGAGTTGGAACCGGATAATAAGGTGGTTTCTGCCCTACTTAAAAGAATTTAGCCGGCGTCGTATGTATTGAAAATTTAACACGATTCCCTAACACTAATAGGGTAAATGCGCGCCGAGCCCTTCCACAACGTTTTGGAGGGAGGGCCGCGCCTTGGCGAATGATATGCGTATCATGATATTGATTCTATTTGCCGCGTTGGCGGTTGTACCAAACCTACTTATGGGTGCGGTGAATCCCGGCGTTGAGCCTCCTAAGCTCACACTTGTTGAGCGACGGGACGGGATTATCCGTGAATCACAGGAGCGCATTCAAACCGAAATTTTGGATCGGGTTTTAGGTGAAGGAAAGGCATCGGTATGGGTGGATGTCGAGCTTGATCTCAAGGCCTCGCGGCGTGAGAATTTGAGGGCAGGTGCCGGTTCCGCTCAGAAATATAAAGCCAAGGGCGGAGAGGGTGCTGCCCTGAAAACCAAATTTATTCTTCCCGGCGTCCCTGAACAGAAAAATATCAACAAGGAAAATGAAAAGAAGCCTGAAGCGGCCCAGGCCCAGAGGGCCGAGCAGGTTAAGGTCGAGCAGGAAGAAGTTTTCTCCCAGCAGCTTAATTTCAAGCGCTTCCAGGTCGTCGTAATTCACGACGCGAAGGTAGAAAAAAAGAAACTCACTGAAGTTCGCGATCTAATTATTGAAGGCTTAGTGAGCTTCAAGGTTAAGCCGGATGATGTAGTATTTCGTCCCGCGAATTACCACGTGAATCTTGAGGATAGTTTCCTTGGGCAAATGAGGGATCCCAAGGTCTATATCCCTCTTCTTTATGCGATTTTGCTGTTTTTACTGCTTTCTTTTTTGTTTGGCCCGTTTGCACGTTTTCTCCGCCGTTACACCGAGGCTCTTATGGCTAAGCCGGCCGCGGAGATCAATGTAGAGTCCAACATCG
>JAJDDX010000145.1 GCA_029260055.1 Phycisphaerae bacterium | reverse complement strand
GCCGTCTGGATGTCGCAGTAGCCCGGCGGAAGGCATTGCCCCCCGGCGCCGCGGCAGTCGTCGTCCGTGGTGCACGCCGAGCGTGCGAAGTCGAGCGTGCCCGACAGGCCGCTGCTGAATCCCACCTGGTCGATCTTCGCCTGATAGAGCGACAGCAGCGGGTCACCATCGAGGTCCAAATCCCAGCCCGACACCCGAATCATCAGCTCCACACGAGCACCTTCCGGCGGAATCGACCCCAGCACGATCCGGTTGCCCTCGATCACGTGGTCGATCGTCGCACCCACCGGAAGCATGAAGAAGCCGAACGAACAGGCGTCGATCAGCCCGTCGCCGTCGGCGTCCAACGACGGATCGGACGCGATGTCGCACGCATCCGGCACGGCGTTGCCGTCGCAATCGCGATCGACGCCGCCGTGGATGTCGCACAAGTCCGGACTCTGGTTGGCGTTGCAGTCCTGATCAAAGCCCGTCTCGCACTCGTCCGGCACGGTGTTTTCGTTGCAGTCGTTACTGACTCCACCCGCGATGTCACACGCGTCGGCGACACCGTTTCCGTTGCAGTCCGGCTCGCACTCATCCGGCACCACGTTGCCGTCGCAATCGACGCTCGTGCCGCCCGCGATGTCGCAGTCGTCGGGCGTACCGTTTTCGTTACAGTCGGTCGGCTCGCATTCGTCCGGCAAACTGTTGGCGTTGCAGTCGCTGCTCGTGCCGCCGGCGATGTCGTCCTCGTCCACCACGCCGTTGCTGTTGCAGTCACCCACCGCAGCCGCCGCGTTGACGATACCGCCGGAGACCGTCCGTCCCGAAAGCGCCGTCAGTGGACGAACCGTCAGCAGGACCCGGTCACGGATCTGCTGCCACGTCAGCGATTCGCCGTAGCGGCTCATGGTCAGCGCGATCACGCCTGCCACGTGCGGCGCGGCCATCGAAGTCCCGTTTTCGAACGCGTAGGACGCGCCGAACACCGTGCTGTAGATCGTCACGCCCGGCGCTCCGAGGTCGACCGAGGTGCGCCCGTAGTTCGTGAACGAGGCGGCCTCGTCGTTGTTGTTCGTCGCCGCGACCGAGATCACGTTCGGAAGATCCATCGAGGCGGGGCAATAGGGGAACACGTCGTTGTTCACCGGGTTGCCGAAGAACGGGTCACCGTTGCCGGCGGCCGCCACGAAGAGATGCCCGACCGACTGCGACGCCTCGATCATGTCGTAAAAGGCCTGTACGTCCGGTGCCGGGTTGCCGGTGCAGTACCAACCCCAACTGTTGTTCGAGACGCGAATGCCCTGGTCGATGACGTACTGCATCGCATCGATCGCGGCCGACAGCGAGCCGTTGCCGTCCGCGTCGAGGATCTTCAGCGCTACGATGTCGCAGGACCAGTTGACGCCGGTGATGCCGACGGCGTTGTTGCCGACCGCGCCGATCGTGCCGGCGACGTGGGTGCCGTGGCTGCCGTCGTCCCACGGTTCGCCGTCGTTATTGTGAAAGTCGTAGCCGTGGTAGTCGTCGACGTAGCCGTTGCCGTCGTCGTCGATGTCGTTGTACGGGATCTCGCCGGGGTTGCGCCACAGGTTGGGCGCCAGGTCCGCGTGGTCGAACCGCACGCCGGCGTCGAGCACGGCGATACGGAAGTCGGGGTCACCGGTCCAGATGTCCCACGCGTCGAAGGCCTGGATGTCGGCCCCGCCGATGCCGGGGTCGCCGTTGGGCGATTGCCCCGTATTCAGCAGGCCCCAGAGCTGGTTGAACTCGGGATCGTCGGGGAGGGCTGTGGCGTGGATGATCCGATCGGGTTCGGCGTAGAGCACGTCGGGGTGCCGCTTGTATGACGCTATCGCGGTCTCGACCTTACCCGACTCGACCTCGATCAGTTCGAGGCCGTCGACGGCGTGATAGCTGCGCAGAGTGAGTATCGCATTGGCTGACCGATGAGCGTCGGCCTTGGCGGCGAGCGTCGCATCGGGCTTGAAGCGGACGAACAGGCGGCTGAGGTGCGTTGTGGTGGTGATGCTCTGCCGCGCTGCGGAGGCTGCGGTTCGCATGTCGGCGGCGGTTTGGGGCGGCGCCGCGGCTGCCGGTGGTGAGTCGATGGCCTGCGGATCGGCGGTGACCGGCCACGTCGTGGCGCACATCGTCGCTACAAGGCACGTGATCGTGAGGATGGTTCTGTTTGGCTTTGCCATAGCTTTGTTCTAAGTCGGCGCTGTTCGAGAGCAGCGGCACACGCCGGGTGCCACTGGTGGCTCGTCCACCAGTGCGGTCCGTCGAGCACTCACGGGCAAGCTGCTGCTTGCCCATGCCACCCGTTCCATGCGGCACTGCTCGAGAGCAGCGGCACACGGCTCATGCCACCCGTCCCGTGCGGCACTGCTCGAGAGCAGTGGCACACGATGCATGCCTGCCGGGACCGTGGGCCCGTGATGACCGTTCCATCGGTTGTCAGGCGAGCAGCCCCAACCCCGCGAGGCGATGACCGGCACAAATCCGCGCCGACCAAGCCCGATAACCCCCAAGCTACCCAAACACTATACGCCATTTGCGAACCGTTAGACAAGGTCGGGCGGGCCCATTTGGCGTCAGGCACACGAAACACGCGTGAGAACTCGGATGTCGACGCATTGTGGGGCGACCGCCGCGCGCCGGCGTAATACGCCCGGTACGATGCTGACGTAAAAAAGAGTGGGACGGTGATCGCTCTTGCGACCACCGTCCCACTCCGCGTTGGGCGTAGACACCAAGCTGGGTTATCTACTAATCGGTCGAGCCTCCGACCTCGGAGCGGTCGTAGAAGCCCTTCATGATCAGTACGAACGGATCATCCAGCGGAGCGATGAATGGGTGGGCGTCGATCAGCACCCGCTGACGCGGCAGCGGGCCGAAGCCGTCCACGTCCACATCCGCCTCGATGTTGAACACCTGGTCCATCACGAGGTTGATCACCGCGATGGCCTGGAATACGTCGACCGACGTGTCCCTGTTCAGGCTGTGCGTACCGTCGAAGAACTCGGGCTTGACGAACGCGGTCAGCATGTTGACCGCTGTGTTCGGCCGACCGAAGCGGAATGCGTTGTCGCGCGTACGCAAGTTGCGCCGCACCAGCACCACCCCGTCAACCGTTTGCGGCGTGTCCGACTCCCAATCGAGTTCGTCGAATGTCACGTCCTGACCGTTGTCGGCGCGGCGGTAGAACACGCGAATGTCCGTCGAACGCCAATCGTTCGGATCGAACAACGAGGGGCGATAGGGGATCGTCGGCTCGCCTGCGTCCTCCACACCGTTGTCGTTGACGTCGTCGTAGTACGGATCGTGGTCGGCGTTGTAGCCGAGGTTGGGCACGTCCTTCCCGAACACATGCGTGAACTGCTCGGCCCGAAGCTCCAAACCGAATACGTCACTCGTCGACAGCAGGATCAACCCGTCCGGCACGTGGCCCGGATCATCCGCCGGCAACTCTGCCGGCGCCGGATCGGCGGGGTCGACCGGTGCGTTCGGGTCGACTGGCGCGTTCGGATCGACAGGGGCGTTCGGATCAACCGGGGCGTTCGGGTCGATCGGATTGCCGTCCGGATCGAGCGGCGGCTGGTTCGGGTCGATCGGATTGCCGTCTGGGCCGAGCGGCACCGTGCCGTCGTTCGGTGGCGGCGGACGGTTGGGGTCGAGGAAGTCATCGATCGGGGCGAGGTCGTCGAAGTTGTCGGCCTCGTTGTAGATGTCCTCGAAGTGGTCCGGCCGCTCGACCTGGGCTTCGAAGAACCTCATCGGGTCGTCCATGCCCGCCGGCTGGCCCGTCTGTTCGTTGAACAGCGCGAAGACCCCGGTTTCATGCGAATCGGGCAGGAACATCAGCAGATAGCGGCCAAACGGGTTGTAGTTCGCCAGGCCGGTTGCCAGATCGAAATCGACGCGCACCGGTTCGCCGTCTTCACCCTTGCTGGTCGCCAGCACGGTGATGAACTCGTGTCGCGAATCGGGTTCGTCCGCAAACGCCGGTGTCGGGTCGACGTCGGTGACGCCGCCGTCGGCCGGAGGTGTTCCATCGTCCGGAAGCGTGCTGTCGTCCGGCCGCGTTCCGTCGTCGGGCAGCGTGCCGTCATCCGGCCGTGTTCCGTCATCGGGGACCGCGCCGTCGTCCGGGAATCGTCCGTCGTCGTGGATGGGCTGCTCGTTGGGCGGCGGAGCGAAGAGGTCTCGAATGATCGGCACATGCGTCGCCGGGTAGAAGACTCCGCTTTCGGTGACGTAGTCGACGAACGGCTGGCCGTTGATCGGCTCGAAGAGCCCGTCATCGTGCATGGAAAGGCGGACCGGGCCGCGCGCTCCATGGACCCATCGACCGGTCTCACGAACGATCAGCTCGACGTTCCCGTTCTCTTCGGTGCCCATGCTGAAGCCGAGGTAGTACTTTCCGGTGCCGGTCGGGTTGAAGATGACCTTCGTGACGTCGCCGTCCGAGGTCATCTCCACGTCGACCGTGATGGCCGACACGATCTGGTCGCCGCGCCATTCGTCGCCGTCCGCCACCACGAAGAAGGTGCTCGGCCCCGAGCGGCTAAAGGGCAGGTGGGCTCTAGCGTTTCGGATCCGCTGCGTGAGATCATCCACGCTGGTAATACGGTCGAACGTGAATCCGTCAAACAGGCGGGCAAACGGCGGCGGCACGGTACCACCGAGCAACTGCTGCAGCAGCGTGCGCAGCTCTGCCTCTCGCTGCTCGAAGGCATCGTGATCCACGTCTCGGAAGTCTTCCTTCAGGAACTCCATGAAGAGACGTTCGGGGTTGATCGCCTCGCCCTTGCCGTCGGCGGTCTCGAAGACCATCAGCGGCGGGCCGAAGAAGTTCGGGTCTTCGATGAAGTAGGTCAGGCGAAGGCCCAGCCCGTTTTCCAGGTCGGTGAGCACGCCGAAGAGCTGCTCGAGCGTGATCTTGCGCCCTTCGAGCTGCATCTCGGCCATGCGGACCAAGAGGTGGTCATTCAGCACGGGCATGCCGCCCTCGTCGCCTTTATCGCCTTCCATGTTTCCGAAGTTGCGATCGGGCTCGACGACCGTGCTGATGTAGATTACCTCGTCCATGAAGCGGTCGCCGTCCGGCACGACCTGCGGAGCCGGATCGTCCAGCAGGCCGTTCAGCAAATCGTCCGGAATACTGTCGAACAAGCCGTCGGGGATCTGGTCCAGAAGGTCATCCGGAATCCCCCCCGGCGGGATGTCGGGAATGCCGTCCGGGAAGTACTCGTCGAGCCCGTCCGGAAGGCCGTCGGGGAACTGCTCGAGCAGGTCGGCCATTTCGTCCGGGTATTCGTCTATCAGGCCGTCCATGACCTCCCTGTCATCCTCGAACATCGCCATGTCGCCGAAGAGTTCGGCGTGCGTGGTCGTCGTGATGCCGTCCAGGTCGGCAAGAGGACTCAAGTCCGGCCCACCCGGCGAATCGATGACGGGGAATCCGGAGCGGATAAAGACCTCCGCCACCGCCACGGCGAGCGCTTCGGCATCTTCGGCCTTGGCGGCCCGAAGGTTGCCCTCCACGATGCGCATACCGGTGCGAACCGACTGCGGGATCTCGTTGTCGAACAGTGCCGCCAGCGCATCGCCGGCCAGCGCCGCCATCTCGTCCAGCGTCAGCGTGTGATCGATGCCGGACTCTTCGAAGAGGTTGCGATAGGCGGTCACGATCCGCGAGACGATGGCGGCCGGGCTGACCGGAAGGTCCTTCGGATCAAGCCCTTCTTGCTCCATTAAGTCGCGCAACTTGGCCAGGATGAGCGTGCGGAGCGGATCGACCTCCACGTCGTCCAGCGTGCCCTGCTGGCCGCCGTCCGTGCTCGGGATGTTGACCGTTCCCTCGATGTCGCACGTGCCGTCGCGCCCAATATCGATACAGATCGTGAAGTCCACGCCGACGGGAAGACCGGTGGCAGCGAACGAGCCGTCCTCCTCCAGCGGCACCTCGTCGTGCGGGTCGCCGGATTCGTCCCGCAATTCGTGACCGACGAGATCGTTGAACCGTACGACGGCGTCGGTGGTGTCGAACGTCACTGGTGTGCGCTGGCCCGCCGCGGTGCTGAGCGAATCACGTGTCGAGACCGTGTCGGCCACCTTGCCGCTCACCGAACCCTCGTTGCCCAGCGATTCGTTCAGCAGCACGTTTTCGTCCGCTGCGTTGTCCGTGGGGTTAGTGACCGTGGTGCGGTTGTTGCATCCCAAAGCAGTGAGCGTGAGCCCGGCGGTTAGCGCCGTGGCAAACAGTCGCCTGCCTGTCGATCTTCGCACGTGTGACCGAATGAGCCTCATTAGTCTTCTCCGGATTTAAAGTAGCATGCCAGCCCGAGTTCCCATGTTCGAGAAGCGCACCTAGCCGCTTGTACGAGCGGTGCGCGCACGACCTTCTTGCGTAGCCGAACAGGGAACCTATCGAGCTATTACAGAAGTGGCTTTTGAGGAATCTAAGGGCCGATAACAGCGCCGCTGGCACATGCACAAGGGCAAGAGGTTTGGCCCGTCCGCGCGTCGGTTTGCACGTTGCGAAAACGCATCATGCCCGTCAGCGCATGGCGCCTTCACTCTTGTAAGGTGGCTCACAGCTTGAGGGCGCCTTGCGAGGTTCGGAACCTGGTGCCGTTGACGTCCCCGGGCACGGCGACGCTCGTGACGGTCACCGGCTTGTCAAGGCTCCCGGCGGTCCGTGTGCGGCGATGGGCGGCTGCCGGTGAGAACGACATGGTGGCGGCCCATCTCTTCGCTCAGTTGGCGATCGAGTATGGTTTCCGTGGGATTGCCTCGGTCCGAGCGCGGAGGACCAATCGGTGAGGTGGAAACGGATCGTTCATTAGGCTCGTCTCAGGCGAGAGTCTACGTCCCGATTTCGCGTCGTCGGGAGCGTTTCCGTCCTCGCTTCAATGCCGGAGAAGGCTCGTCCGCACGCCGGACGAAGATGTGTCACAAAGTACTTCGCGGTCATGTTTTGCGCACGACCGCGCGGCTTGGGGTGCGGTGCCGGGTGCCGAAAGCGGCGCGCCCGCAGCCGGCGGGACGCGTGCCGTCGGCCGTGTGTGGCCGGGAGTCTTCCCGTTTGCGGCACTGGAGGTCAATGTGCGGCGGCGGTCTTCCCAGATTGACTTTGAACGGGGCAGTCGTGTGAACTCGTGAGGACTGTGCCGCGCCTATACGAAGCTGTGCCAAAGTTGTGACCCAAGAAACATGGTGGAAGGTTGCTTCATTTTGGGTTAGGATGCCTTCCGCGTGACATTCAACGAGGAGAGATTCTTCGTCCCTGGAGACCCGGACGATGCAGAACACGAGTTATGGTGAAACTCAAACGATCCTTCTTGCCCTCGAATTCGCACTTGCGAAAGGGGGCTTCAAGAGCAATGCCGGACGCAAGAAGACGGCTGAGACGCTGATCCGCAGAATGAAGAGCGGCAAGTCCGTCAGTGGTCGGCACCGGCAGCTCACCGGTATTCTGAAGAAGGGCGCGACAATTGAACAGATGATCAAAGCGACGGGAACCTCCCGCCGGACCATCTTCCGTTACCTGAATCACTTTGAGGAGGCGGGACTGACGCTCGTACTCGAAGATGGAAAGTACCGGGTCGAGTAGCAGCATGCCCCATGGCCGGTGGGGATCGCGGTGCTTGCCGTCCCGGAGCGTGGATCATCATGCGTAGGGGCTTTGGCACTTTCGCTTGGCTCACATTCGGGGGAATGGGGATTTCGGTCGCTGTTTGCTGCTCGGCCTGCGCTCGTCGTGCGCCCCGCGTCACGGTCGATACGGCGAGTCAGTTCCAGGCCAGGTTACACGCACGAGCGGTGGCTCACATCGACCACGGCGCCTATTCCAAACCGCGCCTGGGGGGTGGGCGCGTCGGGACTGTCGGGGAGACTCTCGCACCTCTGATAGTTCACCAACTTTCAGATTGCGATGTGGCTTATCCGAGGGCAACTGCTTTCGGCACACTCGTCCCCGATGTGGACGGCTCTTTGCGGGTGGATACGACACTCCCAGCCGTCTACGTCTCCTTCTCATCCACTGAGTTTGCGGGGCACGCGTATCAGCAAGCGCTCTACGTCTGGTGGTATCCCGCCGAAGGCGAGCGCCTACCCGGACAACCTCGGGCCATGGGCCTGCTCGTCGTGGCCGACGAGGAGGGATTCCCGGTACTCTGGATGCCGCTCGGAAGTAGCCCCGACGCACGCGTGGTGTACGTCTCACGCTCAACGGAACTGGCCGCGGCACAGCAGTACGGGGTGCCACTTCCCGGAAGACGGTATGCCGTTGAGCGGGCCGTGGCGA
>JAJDDX010000144.1 GCA_029260055.1 Phycisphaerae bacterium | reverse complement strand
CGCCGGCAAGGGCATCTCCATGAACTTCAGGAAGCGCTCGCCAGCCGGCTGGAGATCCGTCGATCAGCCCGAAACCCGCTTATGCTGACGGCGCTCGCGGCGATTCACTGGAACGACAAGCACCTGCCCGAGCAGCGCGCGGACCTCTATGATTCGATCATCGTGTCGTTGGCGCGGGCCCGGGCAAGGCCCGGGCGGCCACCGGCCGAGCGGTGTGTAGCCCTGCACCAGGAACTCGCGCTCGCCATGCAGGATCACCCTGACGGACGGCAAGTGCAGGTGCCCCGGTTCTGGGCGGCGCAGCAGATCGCCGGAGAATGGCGGGAAGAAGAAGAACCGCGACGAGTTGCGGTAGCCGAGGCATTCCTGGACCAGGAGGAGTTGGACAGCGGCATCGTCGTTAGGCGCGGCGACCATGTGCGGTTTTGGCATCTGACGTTCCAGGAGTACCTGGCGGCGCGGGCCCTGGCCGCGGACGACAAACGACGCCAACGGTTGCTCGAAGATCCAAGGAAGCTCTATCTGCCGGAGTGGAGAGAGGTCCTCTTGTTGCTCGCCGGGGTGCTGGAGCATCAGGGAAGAAAACGGGTGGACGACCTGTTCTCTGTGGTGCTGGCGCAACTGGGCGAGAAGGCTTCGCTAGCCGATCGGGCACGCTGTTTCGGGCTTCTCGGGGCCGCCGTTCAGGACCTCTCGCCGGTCAAGTACAAACCGCAGCACCCCGCCTACGAGAAGCTGGCCGACGCAGTCATGGGTATTTTCGATCCCGAACGCTCAAAGACCGTCAAGATCAACGATGCCATCGAGGCGGCGGAAGCTCTGGGAATGGCGGGCGATCCCCGATTCGCGCGCCAGAACCGGCAGAATAACTGGGTTTCGATTCCCGCAGGCGCGTTCCTCATGGGCGCCCAAAAGACTGACGCGAAAAGCCCGAACTACGACAGCTGGGCCTTTGACCGGGAGCAGCCTGTTCACAAGGTCGGGTTGCGGACGTACCACATCGGCAAGTACCAGGTGACCGTGCTCGAGTATCAGCGCTTCGTGGACGACGACGGGTATGTCAAGCAGGAATACTGGAAAGCCGGCGGCTTCTCCGATCGGCGGCAGCCCGACAACTGGGATGAACAACTGGCCTGCCTGAACCGCCCGGTAACGCGCGTGAGTTGGTACGAAGCCGCGGCGTACGCCGCGTGGGCGGGCTGCCGGTTGCCGAGCGAGGCAGAGTGGGAGCACGCGGCACGCGGCGCCGACGGGCGCAAATACCCATGGGGAGACGAGGATCCGGATACCACGCGCGGGAACTATAGCGAGGGGAAGGTGCGTCATCCGACGCCGGTGGGCGTTTATCCACAAGGGGCGACGCCGGAAGGTGTCCTGGACATGGCTGGCAACGTCTGGGAATGGTGCCAGGATCTATGGCACCACGATTACGAGGGCGCACCTGCGGACGGCAGTGCCTGGGCATCGGGTGGCGAGGAGGCAAAGCGTGTTCTTCGGGGCGGCTGTTGGGGCGATGTCGCCAGGTTCTGCTGTTCCGCGGCTCGCGTCGGGGTCAGGTCAGACGTACGCTTCGACGTCATCGGGTTTCGTGTTGCGTCGGGGACTTAATAGCCCTTTCCCCTTCTTCCGTTTTACCCCTTGCCAGGCGGCGCAGCCGCCTGGTCCGAGAAAAATGGCAAACGGTAACGGGCGCGATCACGAGTGGTCGATGTCTCGGCGTGCGAATAGCGCCGGCCGCACCGGCTACGTGTATGTGGGCCACTCACGTTCTTCGATGATCGCTCGGACTCGCTCAGCATCCTGACTCCTCACGAGCAGCCTCATCCTCCAGCGACCGGCGTTCGTCAGGAAGCCGCTGCCCGCGAGCGAGGCCATCTGCTCACCGTCGAGGTGGCAGAGGATGCCGAGCCCGCCGAGATGCTGACGAATCGCATCTGCTTCGAGATGGTCGTACGGCCAGTAAACGGACACAAGGTCGTCGCCGGTCATCAGAACTCACCTCCTCGTAGGGAGCGAGGAGCCGTCTTGCTCTACTCGATCCGCGGCTCACGGGCGATACGGTCGCCCCTATACTCAATAGTACACGCCGCACATCACCGCCGCCCATTACATACCGGGCCTGCCTTTGTAACCGGCCGCTCCAGCTCGGTGTATTGAGGAGAAACTCCGCAGCGCCCAGTCGAACCAGGCGCTGCTACACCGATTCCGCGGTTTGTGATATCAGAATGAGGCCGGCCGCAACTGCCTTACATCAAGGAGCTGCCGGTTACTCCCCGAGGTCGTTGATCGACTTGCGGGCCAGTGCGAGCGTGGGGTCGAGGCGGAGGCTCTCCTCGTAGGATTCGCGCGCGGCCGGCTTTTGCTCTAGCTGTTCGAGCGCGTTGCCCTTGCGCCAAAGTGCGTGCGCAACGGACGGAAGGTTCTCGCCGTCGGGCTCGTCCCTGATGAACTCGTCGAGCAACTCGACGGCACGCGCGGGCTCGAACTCGTTTACGATGCGCATTCGCGCCTGGGCGTAGAGCGAGCGGTAGTACGCCTGGTCCTTCTCGCCGCGCCGGGCCGCTTCGTACTCGGTGTCCGCGGCATCGAAGCGCTTCTGTTCACCGTAGATGTCGGCGAGAGCGACGCGGAAGCCGTGCTCCTCCGGGTATTCCTCGATTCCGCCGAGCAGTAGTGCGATGGCCCGCTCGGACTCTTTCTTTCGGCTGTAGCAGGCGGCCAGCAACTGCTTTCCGGTGACCGGATCGCGGAGCTCGATTTCGCGGCACAACTCGATCGCCCGGTCGATGTCGCCGAGGGGTTTCGGGGCCATGTTGTAGAAGACCAACATCGTCCGCGCTTCTGTATCTTCGGGATCCAACTCAATGACACGGTCGACCACTTCCTTGAAGTGTCCGAGCCGTGTCATCGCGCTCAGCATGCCGGTGAGGCCCTGCATATCGGAGAATATCTGCGCCCCCAGCGCCTTTGCGTACGAGAGGTGCGCCGCGGCACTGTCCGGAAGAAGTTCCACCGCCTTGAGGCCGTAGTCCGCGGCCGCGTCCACTTCCTTCAGTTCGAGGGACACGTCGCACAGGAGGATGCAGGCTTCCCCATCCCGATCGGACGCCTCGACGACCTGCAGGAGGTTCTCCTTGGCCGCCGCGAACGCCTTGCCTTTGATCAGCGCCCGAGCCTCCCGGAAGAGTGAGCCGCCGACGTCCTCGCGTCCTCCGCCCAGGTCACCCTCCGCCGTGAGCGCGTTTCCCGAGGCATCTATGAGTTGTGTGGTGGGGCTGCGCGCAAACCAGAGGAAAAGAACAGCCGAGATGATGCCGAGGCCGGCAGCGGAGAGGACGAGGAACTTCACGGCACGCTTTACTCGCTTGCTCATGCGCAAAGGGTACGTGGGCTCACGGGGCTGCACAAGACGGCGGGGTGCCGCGGAGACCTCGCGTCTTTGGCTCTGCGCTCGATCGTAACGCCGGCCGCCTTGTAGGCGGCCGCAAACTCGGGGACACTAACTATCGAGAGCATCGCGCGGCTTGGCGATTGTCCACGCGCGGAGGATTGGGGGACCGATGGCGAGGATCACCCGTCTACTTGCGGAAGTTCAGGCCGGCGACCGGGGCGCCGCGGACGAGTTGTTGACGCTGGTCTACGATGAGTTGCGGCGGCTGGCTGCCGGCAAGCTCAGCAAGGAACGCCCCGGGCAGACGTTGCAGGCCACGGCGCTCGTGAATGAGGCCTACCTGCGGATGCTCGGGGACGACGACGTCCGTTGGGAGAATCGCGGGCACTTCTTCGCCGCGGCTGCGACCGCGATGTGGCGGATTCTGGTCGACTCCGCACGGCGAAAGGCACAGCTCAAACGCGGTGGCGGGCTCAAACGCCGGGACCTGGACGAAGCGGACCTTATCGAATGGCCTGAGTCCGTGGATGTGCTGGCGCTCGATGAAGCGCTCGACAAGCTCGCCGAAACCGACCCGGTCAAGGTCGATCTGGTAAAGCTGAGGTTCTTCACGGGGCTGACGGTCGAGGAGGCGGGCGAGGTGCTGGGCATCTCTCGTACGACCGCGGATCGATATTGGCGATTCGCCCGTGCGTGGCTCCTCAACGAGCTTCAAAAAGGCGACGAGCCCGACTGATCGGGTTTTCGGTGGGGCGCGCAAGGCCGTCCCTACGCATGTCATGGTAGGGGAGAGACCGTCCCGGAGCCGCACACGTGTCCAACGCACGACAGGACCGACTGGAACAACTCTTCATCGCCGCGGCTGAGAAGACCGTGCCCGAGGAGCGTGCCGCGTTTTTGGAGAAGAATTGCGGGAGCGACCTGGCGCTGCGCTGCGCCGTCGAGGAGTTACTCGCTTCGGACGCGCAGACCAACACGTTTCTCGATCAGCCCCCGGTCGCACTTGGCACGCCGGTCGGCGTGTCGTGGGCCGGTGAGGAGCCGGGCAGCACGGTCGACCGTTATCGAATCCTCGAGCCGATCGGCGAGGGCGGGTTCGGCAGCGTCTATCTGGCGGAGCAGGAGCAGCCCGTTCGTCGGCAGGTGGCGCTCAAGGTCATCAAGCTCGGGATGGACACCAAACAGGTGATTGCCCGCTTCGAGTCGGAGCGGCAAGTGCTCGCGCTGATGGACCACCCGAACATCGCCAGGGTGCTCGACGCCGGGGCGACGGACAGCGGCCGGCCCTACTTCGTCATGGAACTTGTCCACGGTGTGACCATCACCGAGTACTGCGACGCGAACAGCCTGAACCCTCACCAGCGGCTGGAACTCTTCCTGCCGATTTGTCACGCCGTGCAGCACGCCCATCAGAAGGGCATCATCCACCGGGATATCAAGCCGAACAACGTGCTGGTCACGTCGCACGACGGCTGGCCGGTGCCGAAGGTGATCGACTTCGGCATCGCGAAGGTGACGGGTCAGCGGCTCGCGGACAAGACGCGCCTTACCGAGTTCGGGCAATTCATCGGCACACCTGAGTACATGAGCCCGGAGGAAATCGGCGGCACGGACGTGGACACGCGAGCCGATGTCTACTCCCTCGGAGCGCTGCTCTACGAGCTGCTCACGGGTACGACGCCGCTGAAGTCTGCTACGCTGCGCAGGGTCGGCATCGACGAAGTCAAGCGCATGATTCGCGAGACCGAGCCGGAGAAGCCGTCGACGCGCATCGCCGCC
>JAJDDX010000143.1 GCA_029260055.1 Phycisphaerae bacterium | reverse complement strand
CGGGGCAGGTGACCGGCTTCGACACGAACCAGAACGATTGGATCTATCTCGCGACCGACTTCGGGCCGTTCATGCTGACGGTGCTGTTCGGCGTGCTGATGCTCCGCATATGCACCAAGAAGCGTCGGCCGCTGCTCTTCGGGCCGGCGGTCGTCGTCGGGCTCGCCCCCTTCTACAACCTGCCCGGCGACTACTACGAGATGGCGTCGACCATCACGACGCGCCTGCTGACCTTTGTGAGCGGCGAGACCTGGCCGCCGCGGTTCGAAGGCCTTCGCTCCGACGACATCTTCACGCTCGTGCCCGAGATGATCTCGAAGCCGGCGGAGTTGGGCCTGGATACGAGCGCATCGTCGATGATCTTCGCGTTCCTCGTCGTGCTCACGTCCATCCTGCTGTCGATCCTGCTGGCGTTCGCCACCTACAACCTGGGTGACCTCATCGCCCGCCCCATCGCAGGGCCGGCGCCGCAAGTGAGACGGCGCAGGAAACGGCTGCGGCCGACGTAGGGTGCGTCCCGGACGCACCGATTCCTCCTTCGCATTCCGATGGTGCGTCTGAAGACGCACCCTACAGGTCCCCTCCTGAGCCGCGGGCTTCAGCCCGCGCGAACGCCCACGCAGGCTAAAGCCTGCGGCTCGGGGATTAGACATACTCGGCTCCAACTCGCCACCCCGCCTTTGCTCACCGCATCCAACATCGCTACAATCCGACGCCCTGCCGGGGCCGGCAGATCGCGGGCGCTAGTCGAGCCGAAGTGCTCGCAGGACCGCGAGGGGCCGTCGACGTGCGGTGCGGCACGATCAACGGACACAACCAGCGTATGGAAGATGAACCGTGGCGAGCGCGGGCGCTGCTAGGTGCGCGCCGTGCCGTCAAAGCAAATAGCGGAGTTAAGACCATGTTACGGAGCGTCCACGTTCTGACCTGTATCCTCGCCACCGCGGCCGCAACCGCCGCCAACGCAGGGGCAACGATCCCCGCCCAGCTTTCGGAAGAAAGCAAGACGTGCATCAAATGCCATAAAGACAGCGACCCGGGCATCTACCAGCAATGGGGCTCGAGCCGGCACTATCGAGCCAACGTCGGGTGCTACGAGTGCCACAAAGCCGACCCGAAAGACGCCGACGCGTTCGAGCACTTTGATACGCACATCGCGATCATCGTGTCGCCGAAGGACTGCAGTAAGTGCCACGAACGCGAGGCGGCTGAGTTCGCCGGATCGCACCATTCCAAGGCCGCCCGCATTCTCGGCTCACTGGATAACCGGCTGGCTGAGGTCGTCGAGGGTAACCGCGGCTTCGTGACCGAGGGATTCCCGCACGGCAACTCCGCGGCCGCCGTCAACGGCTGCTGGCAGTGCCACGGATCCGTCATCAAGGTACTCGAAGACGGCGAACTCGACCCGGCCACATGGCCCAACACCGGCATCGGGCGCATCAACCCGGACGGCTCGGAAGGCTCGTGCTCGGCCTGCCACAGTCGCCATTCGTTCTCCGCGGCGCAGGCCCGTCAGCCGGACAACTGCGGCAAGTGCCACATGGGCCCGGACCATCCGCAGAAGGAGATCTTCTACGAGTCCAAGCACGGCATCGCCTACGTCGCGAACAAGGACAAGCTCAACATGGATCGCGACAAGTGGATCGTCGGCGAGGACTACCACGCAGCCCCCACCTGTGCGACATGCCACATGAGCGCGACTAAGGATCAGCCGGTTACACACGACATCGGCATGCGCATCAGTTGGAACAACCGGCCTCCCGTTTCGATTCGCCCGGAGGTCTCCGACGCCAAGCTCGGCCTGCCGGGCAAGGATGTGCCGTGGCAGAAGCGCCGCGAGAACATGCAGAACGTCTGCCTGAACTGCCACGACACGATGTGGGTCGACAACTTCTACGTGCAGTACGACGCCCTGATCGAGCTGTACCACGACAAGTTCGCCAAGCCGGGTCTAGCCTTGATGGCGGCAGCCAAGCCGCTGCTGAGGCCGGTGCCCTTCGGCAACAAGCTCGACTTCATCTGGTTCGAACTATGGCACCACGAGGGCCGGCGGGCGCGGCACGGTGCGTCCATGATGGGTCCGGACTATACGCACTGGCACGGTACGTACGAGATCGCGCGGAACTTCTACACCGAGATGATCCCCGAGTTGCAGGAACTCGCTCAGCACAACCTGCACTCAGACGACCCGGCCAGGCAGGCGGCCGCCAAGGCCCTCGAGGCGAAGATCGACGAAGTGCTGAACTCGTCGAACCACCGGTGGTATCTGAACAAGCTGGACCCGGCCGAGGCCGAACGCCGCAAGAAGGCGGCGTCGGACTTCAAGAAGCGGTACGAGTAGAGCTCCGAGTACGGTGCGGCTCGCCGCACCAATCGCCCGAGCCAGTAGGGTGCGTCCCTGACGCACCAATGGTATCGAGAACAAAACCGCCGCGTCTGAAGACGCACCCTACGGGACTACTCCGTCCCGTTCGTATCGTCCGTCGCCGCGGTGTCGTCCACAGGAGGCGGGGTGATGAACGCCGCAAGCCGGCCCCCAAGTGCGGTAGCGGCGCTTCCAACGATCGTGGTGAGCGCGTTGCTTCCGAGTATCTGTACGGTCGTACACCCGGGACTCGCGGCAAGGACGGCGAGAAGGCCAACCACGGCCCAGCGCCGCCTATTCAATCTCGGTGATATCATTGTTCTCGTCCGCCTTAAACTTGAATCCCTCGGAAGGCCAATGCACGGATAGACGTCGCAGCGCCTTCTTGATCAACGACACGTTGCGATCACGTCGCCCCAACAGTTTAAACTGATCGCCGTTTCGGTCCCATACCGCCAGGCGAAATCGCTTCACCTCATTGTCACTACGCGCGGACAAACGATATCCCACGGACGTCTTCCAGGCGCTCATGTGCATCTCCCGTGATTAGAATCACAATAACGCTATCTGGGCTGCGCCGCCTGAATTCGATCGAGCGAATTGGCCGCGCTCTCGACGCTCTCAACGATAGCCAGAAGACTGTCCGCCTCGGGCGGGAAATCCGCTGAATACAAACGAGCGTTCCTTCCCTTGTAATCTTTAAGATCCAAGCCTCGCTTAGCCGGACTGTACTCCGCCTCGAGGCGGTCGGTCTTGTCGCCGAACTTTACCCCCTCCTGGTCCAGCGCCATGAATAATGGAATGCGAGCCGTCTTTCCGTCCTTCTCCACCACGAGAATAGCCTCGCCAGCAGGTACTTTTCTATCGAAGACAATCACCTGGGTTGTCGAGTCGCCTTCATCAGTCGATTCCAGCTCTATCACCTGTTCGATCCGCACAGCGTAGAAACCTGTCATACCGCGAGATTCGTGTTGAAACGTCGTGCGGAGGAAGAGGGCCCGGTATTGTTCACGTGCGTCTTTCGGAACCCAGTAATACAGACCGTCCCGGTGCCGCAGCGTGCCTTCGTGGAAATCCTTCTTGTCCGGCCTCGAGGGGCCGCACTTGAAGGAGTTTGGGTCGTTGGCAAACGTGATGTATGCATCATAAATGGCGTCGCGATCGGTTATCGGCTTTGCCTTGAAATTGAGTGTTCCTTGCCGCTTTGAGTTGCCCCCCACCGACCAAGCTGTCGCGAGCGAGCGAGCAGCCTGGTTCGACGACGCACCGGATAGCAGAAGGGTGCGCGCGTCTGTCACCGTTTCACCGAATGAACCGGTAACACCGATCTCGTCGAATTCCTGCGCAAAGAGCTCAGTGATTTCCAACTGTATGAACGGTTCGCAGCGACGGGCGCGGATCAGATTGTCGAGCACCTGCTCCGTGTAGATATTCAACAGGCCGTGCCGAAAATCGATCCCCTGCTGTTCGAGTCGCCAGGCTTGGCAGCCGCTCACCATGGACGCAGCCAGAACGATGCCAGCGCAACGGGCATACCTTTGTTTCATCACAACCTCCGTGCTCAAGCGTCCGAAAGGCGCAGCGGAAAAACGTGGAGCCTCCGACGAGCAGCGAACCTAGAGGACCGACCGCCTTTCCGCAACCCCCAAATGACTCCCGCCGCGCAAATGTGAGGATAGGTCGGCTTGCACCTTGGCAGAGTGCTTACGAACTCTCCAGCGCCTGTCCTGCTTGGATTGGGGCCGCCTCGTGACTGCGAGCCTCCGTTGGAGACATAGGTGTTACCACCTACGTACAAACACCCAGCCAAGAAGAGGTAGACACCCACAATCAGCCAAATAGCGAGGACGGTTTGCCGGCCTATGCAGCCGGATTCAGCGAAGTTGCCCGGCGCGCTAGCCAGCAATCGGCTTGCGAAAAACACGGGACGTCGGGCTCGCTCGGCCTCGACGTGAGCGTGCCCCCGCCCTTACTTCATGCATTGCGCCAGGAGCGACAGTACTCGTAGGAGATCCACCGGTGGCCCCCATCCGGGTTCGGTGGGTCAGCCGGCCCGCCCAAGGCGGATCAGGAGACATTGGCACCCGCCCGCCTACTCCTCCTCCGACGTGTCGGCGTACTCGACGTCTTCTTCCTCGCCCTCTTCGCCCTCGTACTCTTCGTCTTCGTCGAGTTCTTCGTCTTCCTGGTCGGCTTCGTAGCCGGCTGCGTGGTCGGCGGCGACTTGGGCCTTGAGCGCATCCCACTCAGCCAGGGTCATCACGACCTCGCGGGCTTGCGAGCCTTTGTACTCCCCTACGATGCCCGCCTCCGCCATCTGATCGATCAGACGAGACGCACGCGAATAGCCAACGGTAAGACGGCGCTGAAGCAAGCTCACACTGCCGCGCTTCGATTCGAGGATGATACGCACGGCGTCGTCGAAGAGCGGATCGCGGACCAGGCTGCCCTCTTCGGTGTTCGGCGTTTTGATGCGCATCAATGCGGGGTGGAACTCGGGCTTGGCGCGCGAGGCGAGGTCGTCCAATACCGCCTGCACCTCCGCGTCCGCAAGGAACGTCCCCTGCGAGCGGACCAGTTTGTGCGAACCCGGCGGCAGGAACAGCATATCGCCCTGGCCCATGAGCACCTCACCGCCGTTTTGATCGAGCACGATCCGCGAGTCCATCCGCGACGCGACCCGGAAGCAAATCCGCGACGGCAGGTTCGATTTGATCAGGCCGGTGACGACCTTGGCCTCGGGACGCTGCGTGGCCACGATGATGTGTACGCCGACCGCACGGGATTTCTGCGCCAGCCGCGACAGATGATGCTCGACCTCTTTGGCGGAGGTCATCATCAGGTCGGCCAGCTCGTCGATCAGCAGTACGATGTAGGGAAGGTGCGTGACGATCCGCGACTTCTCCTCCTCGTTGGCAGGCTCCAGGCGCTTGTAGATACCCTCGGCGCCGAGGCTGTTGTAGTGGCCGATGTTCTTGACGCGGGCTTCAGCCAGCAGTTCGTAACGCTCCTCCATCGTGGTGACCGCCCACTCGAGGATCTTCTCGGCACGGTGCATATCGGTCACGATCGGGCA
>JAJDDX010000142.1 GCA_029260055.1 Phycisphaerae bacterium | reverse complement strand
ATACCCCTCGCTGAAGTACGTTCATAAATCGAACGAGGGGAAGTCGAGCGCTGTAAACCTGGCATTGGATTTAGTGATTGGCGAGTACGTCTGGATAATGGACGATGATGATTTAGCACTGCCGGATATGTTGCAAAGGCTGGTCGAGGCGTTGAACTCAAATGACGTGTATGGGTTTTCATATGGCTCGCGAGTCAAATGTATTTCAAATCCCGATGCACTGGCCGAACTCCGAGGTTCAGAGGTTCCTTTACCGAAAGTCACCCCTGAAGAACTGTTTCCTCGACTTCTTGAATCGATGTGTATTACGCAACCTGCAATGCTGGTCCGGACGTCTTGCATAGAGACCGTCGGGAAATTCGATGAAACGTTAATCAGATCCCAAGACTATGAGTTTATCCTTAGGTTAGCCAGGAAATATCTCGGGGTTCCGATCAGCGGGCCCGCTTTGCTCCAACGAGTCCACCCGGATACCCGTGGCACATCTTCAGCGCCGATTCCGACATCGGGGCGAGAGGATGCGTGGTTGAAATTTAATCAAAAAATATTTCGCAAGATCAGAAGAGAATTGGGTCTGCATGAATATTTGCCGGGTGCGAAGGAATCAGATGTTCTAGACCCTCTTTTATTGCGGCGTGCGTATTTCCAACGGATGCACGTAATGGCCAAGAAGGAGCTTGAGGAAGAGGTGATCTACGACTTTAAAAATGCACTTGATGCCAGTCAAACAGACCTTCATCGTACCGAGCGCGACCTACTCAGTAAATCGGTCCTGGGATCGCACGCGTTCCGACGAATAACACGAACGCGAAAGCTACATGCCGCGATGAATGAACATTGCTCTAGGAAAACCCGGTTGGTTATCGCTAAATCGTTGTTGAAAGGTCTGTATTGGAGAATTCTTCGTCATCGTGGGAAGTTTGGGTCAGAGTTGCGAGAAGGGTTTAGCCTTGCGCTTTCCGTACTCCGAATTATTCATTAGTGTTGCATAGTGTTCCAGGTTTCTCACAGGCGCTGATCAAAATTTGTCATGGGAATACGAAGTGGACCTAAATAGAACGTGCGCTGAAGAGGCTTGTTGCCGTGGCGGCTTTAACCATTGGTACATCCTTTGTACTGTAGTCAAAATGATACTTATAAGCTATTCATCGTTTACTCCTGAGAGGGCTCCCGCTCCGTAGAAGGCTTCGATGGCTTCTGATGACGCAAAACCAACTTTGGGGCTGCCTTACGGCAGTATAATTATTGATATGAAAATACTTATCGTCCACAGACTTATCGCCCCGTTTGGCGGTGCGCATAAGTATTTACACGGTCTCGCGGTTCTGCTTTTAGCGGAGGGTTGGGATCTCCATTTGGCGATTAATCGGAATAAAGTCACTCACGAATTTGTCGACTCACTGTGTGACATGGGTGTTCATGTTCACTATATTGAGTATGACCAATCAAGCCAAAGAACGCCCGGGACTGACCTTGACCGCATCATAGCGAAAAGTAGCCCGAACGTTATTGACTTCGAAACCGGTGCGAAGTCAGTACGGCGCGTCGCGCTAACTTCCGAGGCACTAAGAACATCAACAGCAGCTAAGGTGTTTACGATGCACCTCCCGGTGATAACAGACCAAAGCAGCATTCATAGTTGGCGGCGGTTTATACCGTTGTCCAAGGATTGGAAAGCACTTGCTGAACGTCGAGAATTTGTCCGGTTATTTGATAAAGGGCTTAGTGTCAGCGCGTACCATGCAAAAAATATCGCAAAGCTTCTGCGGGTCGACGCTCACTTTTTTACCGTAATTCCGAACGGTGTCGACCTTGAGCAATATTCGCCGAATACAAACACGCATCATCCAGGGCGCGTGCCTCGGATAATCGCGATAGGGACGCTTACGAAGCAAAAGCGTTTTGATCTGCTGATTCGCGCAGCCGATTTAATGCGCGGAAAAGGCTTGGAGTTTGAAATTGTAATTGCCGGGGAGGGGGTAGAGCGGTCCGCGCTGGAAAATATGATTAAAAATTTGGATCTTGGCCGATGTGTGAAACTTGTAGGCCACGTTAACGGGATTCCGTCATTTCTTCAAGGTGGAGATATTTATACAATGTGCTCCGATTCGGAGGGGTTTCCTTATTCAGCGCTGGAGGCGATGGCTGCCGGGTTACCGATGGTCGTCACGAATGTCGGGGAACTGCCGAACATGGTTGAGGATGGAATTAGTGGAATCGTTGTGAAGCCAGGTGATAGCCGAGCGCTGAGTAAGGCCATAAGTTCGCTACTAATGAACACGGATGTGCGTTGTAATGTTGGAAAGTTTGCCCGAAGCCGTGTCGAAAAAAATTTTGATGCGGATTTGACGTGGGAAAACGTAAGGAAATATTACCAGTCACTGTCTCCTTCTATTTCCCAGTAAGCCCGTTCCTACAGGAGGACCGCGCTTCCGGATTAGACAACGGCGCTCGCTTCGCAGGTTCGTTCTAACGCGCTCTATTTTTGATCTGTGCTGGTTACGGTGATGCAAGTGACGTCGTCCCAAGAAAGAAGACACATTGGACTTAGACTAAACTGCATGGGTGAGGTCCTCAGATTAACGAGGAAAG
>JAJDDX010000141.1 GCA_029260055.1 Phycisphaerae bacterium | reverse complement strand
GCGACGAGCCGGAGATCGCTCCGGATGACCTAAAGCGCCTCGTCGGCGCTCTGACTGCGAACGGCGGGGCGTGCCCGATCGCGACTCTGGCGGCGCCGTTTCCCGACGATGGGCCGAGTAAGGGGCCGGGCTCACCGCTCGATCCAAATTGCGTAAAAGTCGTCATGGACTCGGCCGGGCGCGCGCTGTACTTTTCACGAAGCCTGATCCCGTTTCCGCGTGCGACGGATGGAGTCGTCGAGCGCCCCTCGGCGTTTCTGCTTCATCTCGGCGTCTATGCGTTTCGCGTGGGAACTTTGAGGAAGATCACCGCCGATGCGGGAGTCGGTCCTGGTCGGTTGGAGGCGTTAGAGTCGCTCGAACAACTCAGGTGGCTCGATCAAGGCTTGTCGATCAAGTTGGCCTTGGCGGACCATCGGGTCGTCGGCATCGACACACCGGAGGATTACGCCGCTTTCGTGCAGCGCATGGCTGCCGGAGGGGCGGGAGTAACCGTCGAGACGTAACTCGGCGTCTCGACTATGTGAGGTTAGTTTCGAACGGAAAGCACCGGGCCTGCTTGACTGGGAACAACGATGAGCAACGAGAAGATTCTGGCATCCTTGACACACGCATCGGACGAGACCGAGTTCTTCACGCCGATGCCCACCGGCTATGAGCCCGGGAAGACGAAGTATGTGGTCGTCTTCGGGACGGTGATGAGCGGGCTCGGCAAGGGCATCTTCTCGAGTTCGCTGGCCAAGATCCTTCAGGACAAGGGCTTCACCGTGGCCCCCATCAAGCTGGAGGGCTACCTGAACCGCGACAGCGGCACACTCAATCCCTATCGGCACGGCGAGGTCTTCGTGCTCGACGACGGGATGGAGTGCGACATGGACCTCGGCACCTACGAGCGCATGCTCAACCTCGATCTGGGAAGGCTCAACTTCACGACGAGCGGGCAGATCTTCTCGTCCGTGCTGGAGAAAGAGAGGCAGGGGGGCTATCTCGGTCGCGACGTGCAGATGATCCCGCACGTGACCGGCGAAGTGAAGCTCCGGCTGCGCGAGCTGGCGGTCGCGACCGAGGCCGATGTGGTGTTCGTCGAGATCGGTGGCACCGTCGGCGACGTGGAGAACGCCTACTACATCGAGGCTATCCGCGAGATGTCCTACGAGGAAGGCCCCAGTAACTTCTGCACGGTGGCGCTGACGTACATCGTCGAGCCGCAGATTCTGGGCGAGCAAAAGTCCAAGCCCGCACAGTTGAACCTCAAGCTACTCAACGCAGCCGGCATTCATCCGCACATCATCGCCTGCCGCGCGTCGGCGCCGGTCAACAAGAAGGTACGCGAGAAGATCGCTCTTTTCGCGAGTGTGCCGATGGAGCGGGTCTTCTCGATGCACGACTGCGACAGTGTGTACATCATTCCCGAAATGCTCCGTGGAGCGGGGATCGATGCGGCCGTCCTCGACATCCTCGGTCTTGCCGAAACGGTCGACGCCGAGGCGGAGGAGCGAGCCCGAGCGGTCTGGGGCGACTACATTACCAAGCTTCGGGGAGCCGAGCACCCGCTGACGATCGGGATCATCGGGAAGTACACCTCCGTGCGCGACAGCTATGCGAGCATCATCCAAGCACTCGAACACGCCGGGACGCATCTCGGCGCCAAGGTGCGGCTGGAATGGGTGGATAGCTCGGACCTCAGCGAATCGAACGTCGCGGAGAGGTTGGAGGGCATCCACGGCGTCATCGTGCCGGGTGGATTCGGATTCCGCGGTGTCGACGGCAAGATCGCGTGCGTGAAGCACGTTCGCGAGAACAACATACCTTATCTCGGCCTCTGCTATGGGATGCAGATCGCCGTCATCGAGTTTGCCCGTCATGTGGCCGGGCTCGAGCATGCCAGCAGCACTGAGATCGAGCCCGACTGTCCGCAGCCCGTCATCGATATTCTCCCGGAACAAAAGAAGATCGAAGGGCTCGGCGGCAACATGCGGCTCGGCGGATACGACGTGGTGGTTACGCCCGAAAGCGAGGCGTCCCACCTATATGGCTCGCCCGAACGAATTCGTTTGCGGTTCAGGCACCGTTACGAAGTCGATCCTGCGTACGTGGAACGGCTCGAGGAGGCCGGGCTTCGGTTCACGGGGCGAAGTCCCGATTACCCGATCATGCAGGTGCTCGAACTTCCGCGAGACGTACATCCCTTCTTCATGGCGACGCAGGCGCACCCGGAACTCACCAGCCGGCCGCTACGTCCCGAACCGATGTTCGTCGGGCTGGTCCGTGCGGCCATGGCGCGGTCCGGTGTGGTCATCAAACCGAACTGTACGGGGGACGGTGCCGGCTGCGGTAGGACAGACCCGGCCGCTACCTCGGTGTGACGGCGACAACGGACACCGCGGATCTGCTTCGGGAACGGATCAGCCGTTTCCCCTCGACGCGTTATCAGGGCAGCAAACGCAAGCTCGCTCATTCGATTCTCGCCCAACTCGATGACCTCGAATACACGACCGTCCTCGACGCATTTGGTGGGACCGGTGTCGTGTCCTATGCCTTCAAGGCGAGCGGGAAGTCGGTCACCTACAACGACATTCTGGCGTTCAATCATCAGATCGGGCTCGCGTTGATCGAGAACAGTGCGACGCGGCTGGACGACGACACGATCGCGGGTGTTGGAAACGCTCGTTCCGACGTCGATTATGACGACATGATCGAGCGTACGTTCCAAGGCATCTATTTCACTGACGCCGAGAACAGATGGCTCGATGTGGCGGTGGGCAACATCCGGCGGATCCGCGGGAAGTACAAGCGGGCCTTGGCGTGGTTTGCGCTCTTTCAGGCGGCCATGATCAAGCGGCCATATAACCTGTTCCACCGAGCCAATCTCTACATGCGAACCGCGGATGTCACGCGGAGCTTCGGCAACAAGGCGACCTGGGATAAGGGCTTCGCCGAGCACTTCCAAGTGTTCGCACGGCAGGCGAACGAGGCCGTCGTCGAAGGCGCGGGCGCATGCCGCGCGATGTGCGCCGATGCGCTCGATATCGAGCCGCAGCACGATCTCGTTTACATCGATACGCCATACATCAACCACGCCGGGATCGGCGTGGACTATCGCGACTTCTACCACTTCCTGGAGGGCATGGTCCTGCCCGGACCATGGTCCGATGCCATTGATCTCGCCTCGAAGCACCGGCGCCTGCGGCCAATCAAGAACCCCTGGAATGACCCGCGGGCGTGCCGCGATCAGTTTGCTCGTCTCTTCGAACGCTTCCGCGACAGCATACTGGTCGTTTCCTATCGCAGCGACGGTGTACCACCGATCGCCGAACTCGTTGACATGCTGCGTCGCGTGAAGGCGCGCGTCAGTGTCGTGGACGGCGCCCGGTATCAGTACGTCTTGTCCACCAAACGCACGTCACGAGAAGTCATTTTGATCGCCGAAGGGTAGGTTCGGCCGGGGACGCCACGGCTGCTCTTCCTGCCCGGTTTCGGGACAATTCGCGGTGTTGAAGGCCTGCTCTTTGCGCCCGATAACCGACCGTAGCCCCGGTTGCGCGGTCGAGATCGCCGCTGTTCTCGGTCCAAGGGAAGTTCCTTTCTTTCTTAGGGAGAACACTAAGAAGTGCGCTGCGAGCGGTCGATGTTGTTGTCAGAACCAAGGTCGAGCGGAGGTCTTGGGGGCGGCCGGGTCGAGGGAAGCTGCGGTCGATCGAGGGAAATAGTTCGGGGTAGTCCAATCCACGTCGGCGCGGATGGTCAATCCGCATCGCGTGGTCGGGGAATGCAGTAGTCCAAAGAGACGCGGAGCCTGACACCGCGCGGGCTTCCGCGCGGGGGATGAGGGGTAAGTAGCACAACCGTCACGTCTTGTCGTGGGGAAGGGCTTTGATGCGTGCGCTGCGCGTACGCCCTATCGATGCCGGAACCGGCACGACGGCGTTCGAATAGTGACGGTGACACGCGATGATCGCGGCGCGAAGGTTCCGATCGTGGACCGCTGCGGCTGCGAGTGTCGCGTGACCATGCAAGGAGGCTCGATCGTGTGGCTGCCGCGCGGCGGCAAGGCACGATCGAGATCGAGAGCATCTTCACAAAGCGGGGAATAAGGGACGATGACGGATAGCTTGTTTGATCGTTTGGAAGCGACGGGCCGGATGCCCACTCCACCCGGCGTAGTGTTGAAACTACTCGAGCTCACGCGGCGCGAGGATGTATCCGCCCGTGATATCGCAGACACACTGGCCCAGGACCCGCCGCTGGCGGCCAAGGTTCTCCGTTTCGCGAATTCACCGATGGCGGGCGTACCGCGTGAAGTCACATCGCTGCAACGTGCCGTAGCGCTCGTCGGAGCGCGTGGCATCAAGATGATGGCGTTGTCCTTTGCGGTGCTCGGCAACGCCAAGACGGAGAGTTGTGCGGGGTTCGATCAGACCCAGTTCAACATGCAGTCGATCGGCTGTGGTGTTGCGGCCAAGATGCTCGCCTCGACCGGACGAATCGCGGGCGCCCAGGAGGCGTTTCTCGCCGGTCTGCTGAGTCAGATCGGACGAGCCGCGCTAGCCTGCGGGGTGCCGGAGGAATACGCCTGTGTCTTGGCCGAAGCGCAGCAGGTACCACGCGATCTTTGCGAGATCGAAGTGACGGTGCTCGGGCAGCCCTATCCCGTCATCGGCGCGCAGCTTCTGCGATCCTGGCAGATTCCGGACACGCTCTGTGCGGCGATCGAGACTTTCCACTGTGCCAACAACGGCTCGGACGTCTCGCCGCTGGCCAAAGTCCTCTATGTGGCGCAGATCGTGGCTGGAATCATCTGCCCTGACGCCAAGGGTGATCCTCCCGATACGAGTGAGTTCGTCGGGGCCGCGAAGAAGCTGCTCGGGATCGAGGAGGACCGGTGCGCGGAACTCATGAACGAGATCGCCAACGAGATCGAAAACACGCGGACGACGCTCGACATGCCGCAAGGCAAGATACGCTCACCCGAGGACATCCAGAGCGAGGTCCGCGAGCGTATCGCGGAGCTGAGTCTGGCGATGCACCTGGAGAACCAGGTCATGCAACAGCAGCAGGCCGATCTGATGCGCCGCGCCACGACCGATGCCCTGACGGGCATCGGGAACCGCGCGGCTTTCGACGCACGAATGGAACTCGAACTGGAGCGCTCAGCCCGGTCAGGAGCGCCCTTTGCCCTCCTGATGATGGACGTAGACAAGTTCAAGAATTTCAACGACACCTACGGGCACCAGGCCGGCGACCGCGTGCTCCAGGCCGTGGCGAAGGTGCTCGACGACAATGTCCGAAAGGTGGACTACGTCGCCCGGTATGGCGGCGAGGAGTTTGCCGTGGTCGCGCCGGACACCACGACGCAAGGCGTTGCGAATCTGGGGGAGCGTCTGAGGGCGGCTGTCGAGGCTACCTCTTTGAGCTGGGAGGGCCAGGCTCTCGGTGTGACAATCAGCATCGGGGCCGCGGTCTTCAGCGAAGTGATCGATAAGAACGAGGCGGCCAACATCATCAAAGTGGCGGATGGCCAACTCTACGTCGCCAAGCAGGCGGGCCGCAATCGCGTTTGCATGGTGGTCGACGGCGGCGAGCCGGTCGAGGCGGCGCTGATAGGGTAGAACGGCGAGTGGCGAGCGTGCGGGTGCTTGGGCTCTAGGGCGCTGGTACCGTCGTTCGCGTGGCACGCGGTCTTTCGGGGAATTCGACAACGACAACCACCGAGCCATCGGCCCGGTACTCCGTGTGGACGTATCGGAAGCCGCGAATATGCGCGCGGCTAGGCAGGCCCAGCTTCCGACCGAGATTTCGCACGGCTCTGACTTCCGCCGCTCGGCGGGCCATGAGCCGTGCCTGAGCACCCTGCCTCTGCGGTGGCGGATGCCCGATTCCGCGGGCGCGAACGGAGGCCGGCCGGGGCGAAGCGGGGACGCCGCGCTGAGCCGTCGGGCCCGATCCGGATTCGTGCGTGCTGAGAGCGGCGTAGTCCCCCGGGACCGATGCCATGCTCAAGACTACCTCCGCCGAGGTGCCGCAGTCGACCACCAGCGGTCCCGGCGCGATCAACCCGATGAAAAGCACAGCTACGTTCATATCATGACTCCCCCGATGTGGCGTCGGCCTCATCTCGTAGGACAGACGGGGCATCACAAGGTTGGCGGATATGATCACCCGATCGGCGGATGCCAACGAGGCATCGTCCGCCCAAGGGCTTTGCCACCGGAAGCACTCGTACGATGCAGTTCTTATCGGAGCGGCCGCCCTTCAGTCGCACCGTGACCAAGCCCGCGTGCTAGCTTCATGTCGCCGCACCGGATTCGCCCCTACCCCGACCGAAACCGCGGCCCTTAAAGTGCTGCTGTTTCGGTCGCCACGTGAAACGAAGCCTTGACGATTCGTCCGCAAGCTGACAAAATCCGCAACTTGCGCCCCGGCCAACGGGGGGCGTTTTGGCGCGGCCGTGATACGTGGCAGCGAGTGGCGGAAGGAGACCCGGCCCGTCAGGGTCGGGTCACGCGGCGGACCCCCATGTGTTCGCTCGTGCAACGCAAGAGAGACTCCGGAGGTACGTCGAGATGGGGATTCATCGCAGCGCGATCATACGTCAAGACAAGATGGACGCAGCCGAAACCAAGGCCACCAATCGAATCCGCAAGGATGCCGAACGAAAGAGCCGTGACGCCCGGATGGTCGTGAAGATCAAGGGTGGCTCGTTGCCCTACACGCCGGTCGTCATGAGTTGGCTCAGCGCGCAGCTGGGCAAGCCCTCAACCAAGATTACGCCTGACGACGTCAAGTCACTGATTGCGTAGCTTCTCTCCGACATTGATTCACAAGCGTGAGAACTGGCGAGGTTGCGCGTGCGCGCTCATCCGGCCACGCGAGACGTGGCGCCTCAACTGATAGCTGCCGCCACCGCCATTTCCTCGCCGTTTGGCGCCCGTCCCGTCGTCATCATCGTAGAGAAGCAATCGAACAGGTAAGTGGCGTCGTGCGGTCCCGGGCTGGCCTCGGGATGGTATTGCACCGCGAGGATGGGCATATCCTTGTGGACGAATCCCTCGAGCGTGCCGTCATTCAAGTTGACGTGGGTGGGCACGCATCCGGCCGCTTCCAGTGAGCCCATCTCAAGGGCGAAGCCGTGGTTCTGTGACGTGATTTCGACTTGCCCGGTCGCGACGTTGCGAACAGGCTGATTGCCACCACGGTGGCCGAATTTCAGTTTGAACGTGTCGCCACCGAGGGCGAGCCCGATGATCTGATGCCCGAGGCAGATACCGAGCATCGGCACTTTTCCGACAAGCCCCTTGATCAGTTCGATGGCGTAATTCACGGCCGCGGGGTCACCGGGGCCGTTACTGACGAAGACCCCGTCCGAGTTTTCCTCGAGGACTTCGGCGGCCGAAGCCGTGGGGGGCAGAACTCGCACCTTGCACCCGATGTCGACCAGGTGCCGAAGGATGTTCCGCTTCATGCCGCAGTCGATGGCCACGACACGACGCTCATGAGCCCCGTTCGTCCGCCCCGGCGTCAATGCATGATCAAAGCCCTGCGTCCAGGTGGTCGGCGAGTCGGGCGCGACGAACTTGACCAGGTCGGCCCCGACCATGCTCGGCGCCTCAGCCGCGATGTGCACTGCCTCGGCCGGGTCACTGATGTCGGTCGTAATGACGCCGCGCATCGCTCCGACGACGCGAATACGCTTCGTCAGCGCCCGCGTGTCGATCCCCTCGATGCCGATGATGCTGTGCTCGGCCAGGTAGTCCGCGAGGCATGCTGTCGCTCGGTAGTTGCTCGGGCGCTGGGCGAGTTCTCGGACCACCAGCCCGCGGACGTGGGGAGCGGCGGATTCCACGTCATCCTCGTTCACGCCGTAGTTGCCGATTTGCGGGTAGGTCATGGTCACGATCTGCCCGCAGTACGAAGGGTCGGTAAGGATCTCCTGATAGCCCGTCATGGACGTGTTGAAGACGACTTCGCCCGTCTTGGTACCACGCGCACCGAAGGCCCGGCCGATAAAAACTGTGCCGTCTTCAAGAGCGAGTAAGCATGGTGTAGCGACCCGAGTTTGCACCATAGGTCGCAAGATAGCCCGACTAGCGCGGGCTGTCCATCGGGCCGCACGTGGGCCTGTCGGGGCGCCTCGGCGGCGTGGCGCAGACGTTGGCGATGCGGGGGGGTGCGAACGCAGAAGCGGGGAGGGGCTAGCAGAGGGCCATGTAGATCATCAGCGCAAAGAATGCGATGCGGACCTTACGGCGGAAGAACGTTTGTAGCGTGAACCAGAGCACTTCTAAACCCCTCCGAGCGGTGCCAGGGCCGACGGTTGCCGTCCTCGGTGACGCCGCACGGAAGACGTATCATCACACAAAGTGCCGATCAGGCAAGGGCAAGGCCGACCCGCCGGAGCCCGATAAGAGGCAAAGTGGCCGGCCGCAGCGTGGTGTTTCCAGCGTGCGGCGCGTCTGGGGCGAGTCTGCGGGTCGTAGGGGCCCGATGCTCAATCGCCACAGGGCGATGCCCCGCCGTGGATGGCCGGGTGCGTCCGTCAGGTGCTGTCACCCGGCCGTAACGATGGCGGTGCGTGCGTTGACCACATCGTGCCGGTTGGCAATGATGGGTATTGAGGGCTGAAAGGAGCTGTCGGAAGTGGGCGTACAGCCGCAGGAGAGCCAGGCATGGGTGCCGTGAAGAGAACCGTCATCGAGATGGTCGTGCTCGGCGTCGCGTCGATCGCGGTCGCAGCCACCGCCAACACGGTCAGGCCGAAAGGGGCACTGAGCTGGACCAAGGCCTACTTCGCTCCGCGGGTCGTGCCTCCTACGGGCCCGGTGGAGCCGGTCACAGGGAAGGTGCCCACGCCGCCCGAGAATGGCGGTAAGGCTGCTCCGTCGAAGACAGAGCCCCCGTCCGGGAAGAAGCACTTCGAGCATCCCTACCAGACCGCGTCGCTCGACCTCGTGATCGATGTGGTCAACAGCGACGGCTACCTCGACGGCCAGTTTGTATTGGTCGATGCGCGGGCGGAAGACGTCTACGCCGACGGGCATATCGAAGGGGCGATCCGGTGCTTTCACTATGAACTCGAGGTCTGCTTCGACAGGGTCGTCGAGGCCGCCAACGGCGCGGAGAAGGTGATCGTCTACTGCAACGGCGGTAACTGCGACGACAGCCTCTTCATGTGCCAGGAACTCGAACTGAAAGGGGTCGCTACCGAGGCGATCTACCTGTTCGAGGGCGGTTGGAAGGAGTGGGTCGCACAGGAAATGCCGTTCGTGACGGGGAGTGAGGAGTAGCCGTGCTCAAAGCGACGATGCGATGGATTGACGGTCTCAACGTGCCGGCGACGGCGCTGGTGCGCTTCTTCATCGGCGGCCTGTTCATCTGGATGGGCTGGAACAAGGTTTTGGATCCCGTGGGGTTCCTCAAGCAGGTTCACCTGTACGACACGCTGCCGGTCACGCCCGGCATTTACCTCAACGCCACCGCGATCGTGCTGCCGTGGTTGGAGATCGTCTGTGGGGTCGCGTTGATCCTCGGCGTGTTCCTTCGCGGTTCGGCGCTGGCGATCGCCGTCATGCTCGCCTTCTTCACGCCTGCGATCTTTCTTCGCGCGTGGGGCATCCATACAACCGAAGGCACGCCGTTTATGGAGGTCGCCTTCGACTGTGGATGCGGCACCGGCGAGGTCATCATCTGGCAGAAGCTCCTGAAGAATACTGGACTTCTACTGCTCACGCTGCTCATTCTGTTCTCCCGGTCCCCGCGATGGTGCCTGTCGGGCTTGTTCACGGGAGCCCAGCGCTGCGACGATGCCATGCCCGCCGGCGCTCCGACCTCGGAAGGTGCATAGCCTCGACGCACGTTCGCTTCGCACGCCGCCGCCGTAAACCGGCAAATCTGGACATCCGGCGATTCAGCCCTATCATCTGCTTAGCTTGCTGTAGCGACTTTCGTGCGGCCCGCTTGCGTCGCCGCGTCGCCGTCTCGCCGATTAGTGTCGTTGAGCCGGGTCTCCACACCGTGAAAGAGGGGTCTGAATGCTACGATTTGTATGGTCCTGCTGCACACTATCGGCGCTCGTGCTTGCCGGGTGTTCTGCTTCGGACACGGCGTCGACGGCCGGGATCAAGATTGACGAGCATCGGTGTGAGGTACGTCTCTCTGCCGTCGTTCAGAAGACCGATGCGCCGCGCATGGCCGACTTCGCGCGGGCCACGCCGGCGCTGCTGGGTGCTCGGGGCGGGGACTACGCCGATCACTTCGTCTTCTTGACCGACGCCTCCGTGGCGGAGATCCACGATGGGCTGCGCCGGTTGGGCGCGCGGAGCCGTGTCGTCTACAAGAAGGCGGACGTAGCCGCGCACAGGGGTATCCGCCCCGACAACACGCCGGACGACTACATGCAGGGCGACCCCGTCCAGATCTTTGTCGAGTGGCGCGACGGATCGCGGAAGCGACGGCTGGCTTACGAGGACTTTTTCCTCGAGCAGACGACGAACTCGGCTGTCACCATCAAGCCTTGGACACCGCACTTCGTCTTCCACGGCAGTGGTGTGTTGAATAGGTTCAAGACTGGGTGCATAGCCTGCACCCACGACTGCCCGGGCGGCATCATCGGGAACAACCAGTGGCCGCTGGTGGACCCGGTACCGTCCCTCAAAGCGGATTGGAGCAAGCTGCCGGCGCCCGGCACGCGCGTCACCGTCGTGATTCGCCCGGTGCCTTCGGGCGGCGATTGACGCTGGGCATCGACGGCCCGATCGGCTGCATTCTCCGGCGTCGATGCGCGATTCGTGTCACAGATCAAGACGCGCGCTTTGCACTTCCGACGTCTACCTCCGTCGCAAGCACTTCCATATCGATAATACCCCGCAGCCCACGTTTTTCTGCAACTGCAAGGTATCTTCGCGCGTTTACTGATATGAAGCCTGCATGATGGGGCTTTCAGGGCACTGTGCCGAAGTGACGGCGAGCCGTGCGCACGGCATTGCCGGCGAATGATCGTGGACCTTCACCCGATTACTGATGCCGCGGCCACTGCGGGGAAGCGGTGCGCCGAGACATTTGAAAGGCAAGTGCAATGATCAATTCGAGCTATTCGTGGACATGCGTGTTACTACTCCCGTTGGCGTGGCTCGCCCCGGCGATCGCCCAGGAGTCGGGCGCCCCAGCCTCCATCGAGCCCGAGATCGAGTTCGTCGAGGGCGATGCCTGGACGGGAGAGGTGCCGGCAGACTTACGGGGAATCGTCAACGTGGTCTCCACGTTCGAGACGCCGGCGATCGATGAGAGTGAAGAGCCGGTTCGCTCACGTAGAAAGGGCATCGGGGGATCGTTGTCCTTGGCAGTGCGCGGCGCTGTCGAGGCGGTCATCGCCGACGCCTCCGCGCGTGCGCCGGATTGCCGTGTCCGGCGTCAGCCCCACCTGCGGAGAAGCCCGTATCTCGACTTCATCAGGTACGAGACGGTTCGTAGCCGCGAGACCGATGTGAAGACAGTCCGTTGGTGGGTCTACGGCTGCGATGAGGCGATGGTGAGGGCGCTTACGCTCGAACTGGCGCAGGCGTATCACCGCGCGCGTGTCGAGCGCCTCAAGATGTGGAAGACTGATCTGGAAGAGGCACGCGAGGGGTCGGAAGGGTACCGGCAGAAGACCGAGGCCATGGAAGAACGGCTGAAGAAAGCACGCAGCGCTCTGAGCGAATTGGGCGAGGAAAGCGTCGGTAAGGACCTCGCGACTCAGACGATCGCACGGCTCTTTCATCAGAAGCGTCTGGCGGAGATCGCGCTTGTTGGAATCCAGGCGAGCTTAGACGCCGTCGAGCAACGACTGCCGGAGGCGCGCCGGCGCGGCCTCGTACGCGGCCCGGACCTTGAAGCGGTCGCGGAACTGCTCTCCCAACTCGGCGGCATGCAGGTGCGCTTCGATATCGAACTGGTTGGGACCGTCGCGCGTCGAGACCGAATCGCCCGCGAGATCGAGCTCTTTCAGGACGTCCTCAACTGCAAGACGTGGGAAGAGGGCATCGCCAAGCGGCACGAGAAGACCGAGCGGTCGCTGCAACGCTACGAGGTAGCCGAGCAGGATATCGAGGGAATGGAAGAGACGCTGCACCTCGCGATCGTTGACGACAGAGTCGTCACCTCGGCGATCGTTCGGGACGATGGGCCGACGGAGCCGTAACCCGGGTCCGAGCGCGTGACGCTGCCACTAGCCGCTCACGCAACCCAGTTGGAACGAAAGCTGTTCGAGGTGGACGGCGAGGTCGACGGACGAGACCGCGACCTCCTTGCCGACTTGGAGCGTGACCGGGGCGAAATTGAGCAGCGCCCGGATACCGGCCGACACCATCTCGTCCGCCACGGCCTGGGCGACCGGGCCCGGCACCGCCAGGATACCGAGGCGGATCGCGTGGTCGCGCACCGTCGCGTCCATCTCGGCCGTGGGCTGAATCGTGACCTTCGTGGGCCCGTCGAGCACGCGGCCGACCTTCTCCGGGTTGTTGTCGAAGATGGCGACGATCTCGAAGCCCTTCTTGGAAAAGCCGCGGAAGGAGAACAAGGCTCGCCCGAGGTTCCCGGCCCCGACGAGAAGAACGTTCGACGTCTTGTCCGTACCGAGGATTCGGCGCACGCGGAGAATCAACTCCGGCACGCGGTACCCGATGCCCGGGTGGCCGAACTGACCGAAATAGGCGAGGTCCTTGCGGATCTGCGCGTCCGAAATGCCCAAGGCCGCCCCAAGCTGCTTGCTGGAGACGGTCTGGTGGTCCCCGGCGTGAAGCACCTCGAGTTGGCGCAAATAGAGGCTCAATCGGCGCACGGCGGGTAACGGAACATGATCCGTCTTAGCCATAAGCTATTGTCTAACCCTCAAAGAACCGATTGTCGTTCACCCCGGCCCGGGACGCGAAGCGGCGTGACTATAGCCGCTGCGGGAAAAACAAGTCAAGTGCGCCGCTGCCGCGGGGGGCGGGCTCGGGGCGGCGTCGACCAAACGCTCGTCCGCGTGACTTGACACCCCGTTTTTGGGGCTGTTTACTTGCGCGTGCTCCGGGGCGCTCCGGGGAGTGGACCGCGGATAGCGGGCCGCGGGTTGACTCGCGCGTCGGATAGTGTGTCTCGCTTGTGCTCGTGCTTTATTTCTCGTTAACTCAGACCGGATGTCAGCAAGCCGTGCCACCGTCTAGAGAATACCAATGTTAAAACGTGCCTTGTTTTCGAGTGTCGTCATTGTGTCCCTGTGCCTTCTGGCTGACGCGCCTAGCGTGTGGGCCCAGGACCAAGGGGATACGATCATCGATACGATTCGGGTCCGCGATACGATCTCCGACGCCGACCAGGGCCGAATCGGGCGATGGGTGTCGGACCAGATCGACCGCCTGGCGACCCCCGGTGGGGGCGGGTTGCAGACGCGCCTCGCTACGTTCCGGGATGTGTTGCGATCGCAATACAACGATGCGCGAAACACGCCTGAATTCCGTCTCCAACTCGCTGCCAGAACCGCAGCTGCCGCGGTGGAGCGCTTTGGCCAAGCCGATCTCGATGCGGTGGTGGCTCATGCGCTCGCGCAGGTCTTGCTCGATATGGCGCGCATCGAGACGCTTTCAGGGCTCGAGGCGGGCTTGAAGTCGGGCGTCCCGGTTGCTCGGCTGCTCTGCGCTCGCGGGCTCGGCGGTCTCAAGGCGGCCATCGCGAACGACAAGCCGACACAGGACGCCGTGATCGTCGCGTTGCGGGAAGCCGGCAAGAAAGAGACATCGCCCGTAGTCCTCAGTCGCATCTACTTGGCGCTGGCCTACTCCGGACAGGCGGCCGATGTGCTTCCCGCCTATCTCGACATTCTGGACCGGAGGCTGGCGTATCGGCGCGGCCCGGCTGTCGTGGCCGATGGGGCGGAAGGAGAGGCCCTCGAGTTGTTCCGGACCTCCGGAGTGATCGGCTCGCTCAACCCCGCGCAGCGTTCGGAACTCGCGCAGCGGCTCGCCGTCTTCATGCGCCTGGATGCCGAGCGATACGCGAGCGACGAGATCGCGCCCCCGGCGGACCCCAAGGCGGGTGATTTGGGTTTCTACGAGCGTGATGCCCTCGAGCGCATGCTCGTTGCCACAGAGGCTGTGATGATCATGTTGGTACCGGGCCAATCCGATACGATCACCTCGGAGCTGCGCGCCGGAGGGTACGCCCAGCGGGCCCAGGTTCTCGCTCGGGCGTACCAGTGGGTGGGGAATCCGACGGGCAATGTCCCCGGGATTCTCACGCCCGCGCCCTGGAACGTACCGATTGGGGCGCCATAGCGTCTGACGCTTTCACAACCACCCGCCAAACCCGTGCCTCGGCCTCGCATCGCCGGCGGGAGCGCACGCTGCTCCATGGCTTGACTTCACGCTTCGCTCCCAGCATGCTGTCGCGGGCATGTTCAGCAAAGTCCTTCTTGTTTGCGCGGCTGGCCTGTCTCTACTTGCCGGTGCCTACGCGCTGACATCCAGCGAGCCACGCGCCGACTTCTCCTACGTGAATTCGTACGGCATTCACACGCTCGACCCGGCCCGAATGAGCTGGACCAACGACTTCCGCATCGCGCTGAATATCTGGGAAGGGCTCACGTCGTGGGACCCGAGAACGATGGAGCCGATCGGCGCCGCGGCTGAGTTCCCTCCCGAAGTGTCCGCCGATGGGCTGACTTATACGTTCACGATTCGCTCGGATGCTCGTTGGTCCAACGGCGACCCGGTGACGCCGCGCGACTTCGTGCGGGGATGGCGACGCGGGCTCGAACCGGGCACCGCGACGGACTACACGTTCCTGATAGCCGACAACGTGGTCGGAGCTGCCGACTACGTCAGTTGGCGCCGGGATGCCGTTGCGGCACTGACAACGCTGTCCCGACTGCGCGACGGATGGGATGTGGACGCGGACCAGGCGCGGGCGCTTTCGAAGCAGCCGTACCTCGGCGAGGTTCAAACCGCTTTCGATGAGGTCCGCGATCCATCCGAGCCGCTCGATCCGAGCACCGATGGCGAGCCGCTTGCCCGTCGGTTGAACGACGCGGACCTCGACTTCGAGCGGCTCTACGCGAATGCGTACGCGGCCCATGTCGCCGCGCTGGACCGGAAGTTCGCCGAGGTCGGCATCGAGGCGTCGGGCGACGGTACGCTTACGGTACGGCTGGCAAATCCGTGCCCGTTCTTCCTCGACCTGACCGGCTTTCCGGTCTTCCTTCCGTGCCACCAGAGCGTTGACCTACTGAGGCTGTCCGCGGCCGGCTCGCCGATCACGGAAGAGGGCCTCGTCGTCTACGATCCGCAGTGGACCAAGCCCGATTACCGTCGCGAGGGCTATCCCGGCCTCGTCACCAACGGACCGTACAGGCTGGCGTCGTGGACCTTCAAGCGCAGGGCGCGGCTTACCGTCAATCCGCACCACCGACTGGCGAGTGACATCACCTGCCGGACGGTGGACATGCTGGTGTACGAGAACATCAGTGCCTCGATCATGGCGTATGAAGCGGGCGATGTGGAGTTCCTTCCCGGCATGAATGTGCCGTACGAGCACGAAATTGCCCGGCTCGCGCAAACGGGCGAGCGGCCGGACTTCCATCTTTGCACCGTGCTCGCCACGTACTTCTTCAACTTCAACTGCGCCGATCAAACCGTGCAAGGTCGTCCGAATCCGTTCGTGGACGCGCGGGTGAGAAGGGCGTTCGCGCTGGCGGTCGACCGCGAGGCCGTCGTGAACAACGTGCTGATGCGAGGGGACCGCGTTGCCACCTCCTTCGTGCCGCCGGATTCCATCCCCGGCTATGATCCGCCGGACGGGCTGCGGCACGACGACGATGAGGCGAGGCGACTGATCGCCGATGCCGGGTTCCCGAACGGTACCGGCCTTCCAGCTATCGAACTGCTCTACACACCGAACGACGAGCGCGTCTGCCAGGCGGTGGCGAGGATGTGGGAAGATACGCTCGGCGCACGCGTCGAGCTTCGATGCAAGGAGAGCAAGACCTTCGCCGAGGACAAGGCGAACCGCGCCTACATGATCGCTCGTGCCAATTGGTACGCCGACTACGGCGATCCGACGACCTTTCTCGATTGCCTTACGACCGGCAACGGGAACAACGACAGCGGTTACGCCAACCCGGCGTATGACGACCTGCTTACCGAGGCGAGATTGACCCGCGATCCAGCGGCGCGGGCCGGCTTGTTGCGTCGTGCGGAAGCTATACTCGTCGAGCAGGATCTCCCGATTCTGCCCATGCTGCACTACGTCTCGCCGATCGCGATCAAGCCGTACGTCAAGGGCGTGTATCCCAATCCGCGGCTGTGGTTTCCGTTCAGGTTCATCGAAGTGACGCGATGACAAGACTCATCTTCCGAAGGCTTGCGCTTGGATTGGTCACGATCGCCTGCGTGTACACGCTGACCTTCGTGATGGTGATCACGATCCCCGGCAACCCCTTCCAGCAGGGCGACCGGACGATGGCACCCGAGGTCGAGCAAGCCCTGCATGCACGCTACGATATGGACAACAACTGGCTCTACTTCTGGCAGTTCCTCAAAGGGGCGGCGCATTTCGACTTCGGACCGACCTACACCTACAACGACTGGACATGTGCCCAAGTGATCGGCAGCGCGCTACCTGTCTCGGTCATGCTGGGCCTGCTGGCGATCTTGATCGCCGTGGCGATCGGCGTGCCGATCGGCGTGCTCAGCGCGACCCGACAAAACACATGGATCGACGTGTCCGGCTTGCTTTTCGTGCTCATGGGCGTATCCGTTCCCGTCTTCGTCACCGGTTCGGTCCTTCTCACGACATTCGCGGTGTGGTTGCACGTAGCCCCGGTTGGCGGATGGGGCACGCTGGCTCACTTGCCGCTGCCGGCGTTTACACTCGCGTTGCCGTTTGCGGCCTACATCGCTCGCCTAACTCGAACCGGCATGCTCGACGCGCTCAGCGCGGACTTCGTGCGCACGGCTCTGGCCAAGGGCGTCTCGAGCCGGCGCGTCGCGTGGCGTCATGCGCTGAAGGTGGCGTTTCTTCCGGTGCTGAGCTACCTCGGACCGGCCACGGCCCAGGCGATGACCGGTTCTTTCGTGGTCGAGAAGGTCTTCGGCGTGCCGGGGTTGGGGCAACACTTCGTCAACGCGGCGCTCAACCTCGACTCCGGACTCTTGCTTGGCTCCGTGCTCGTGTTCTCGGCGATACTGGTCGCACTCAACTTGTTGGTTGATGTGCTCTACGCGTGGCTTGACCCTCGCATATCGGAGGCTGTCTGATGTCTCAAGACGGCTCCGAGCATGTCGGCCACGGTCGCGTCGGCCTGTGGGTAAAACTACGCCGAGATCGAAGCGCGTTTGTAGGCATGATGCTCCTCGCCGTGCTCTTGGCCACTGCCGTGGCCTCGTTGCCGTTCGCGCTGCGTTGGTACAACGTGCAGGAGCTATCGTCGGCTGTACGCCATCGTCCCAGCGCTACGCCCGTCGTGCCGTTCGCCTCGTACGAGCGGGAAGCGACCGGGTCGCGCGGTGCCGCCCGTGCCGCCTATCACCTGACATCGGTCATGGGGCACGATGACCTGGGACGGAGTCTCTTCTTCCGTATCGCACCCGCGCTGCTGGTAAGCCTCGGCATCGGGTTGGCGGCAGCGGTCATGGCGACGGGGATCGGCACGGCGTGGGGCGCGGTGGCGGCGTACGCGGGCGGGCGCGTGGACCTCGTCATGATGCGCATCGTCGATGTGCTCTACGGGCTTCCGTACATCTTGATGGTCATTCTGCTGAAGACGGCGATAGCTCGGCCGCTCACTGCGATGCTCGGCGGACACGCCAAGTATGCCGATCTGGTCGTCATGTTTCTGGCTATCGGCGGTGTGGCGTGGCTGACGATGGCGAGGGTGGTACGCGGACAAGTCCTCTCGCTACGGCAGCAGCCCTTCATCGAGGCCGCGCGAGCCACGGGTGCGGGGCCGATCTACATCCTATGGCGTCACGTGCTACCCAACCTGGTCGGTCCGATCGTCGTCTACGCCACGCTCGTGGTTCCGCAGGCGGTGCTGCAGGAGTCGTTCCTCAGTTTCCTCGGCATTGGTGTGCAGCAGCCGACGCCGTCGCTCGGGCGCCTCGCCGCTGACGGCGTCGAGGCGGTCAACACCTTCGTGAGCTACTGGTGGCTGCTGATCTTCCCATGCGGTGTCTTGGTCGTGACACTTCTTGCGCTGAACTTCGTGGGAGAGGGGCTGCGAAACGCCCTCGATCCGAAGTCTCGCGCGGCACCCCTGTTGTAGCCATGCCGCGCATCCAAGCGGCGACAACAGGCCCGCGCACGCCACAAAACCTCGACAAACACCTGGCTCGGCGCGGATTACGCGGCAAAACGGCCGGCCGGCGGTCTATGCTAAAGTGAGAGGGAACTTGTTATCGGATGGCTGGCAAGGTCGCACGCGGCACGGTTGGTGCTTCCAACTGTGCCACGGGTGTGATATACTGCTTAGCGCTATCCTGGGGGCTCCCTAGTTATTGGCCGACACACGAACCGAACCCGACCGGAGGAAATCCTTGATGTCATGCGCGAGTTTTAGGTCAAAGCGGGATTGTTCACCGCGTGACCGCCGGCCAGTCCTGGTCGTTGGTGTATGCGTGTCGCTCCTGACGCTCGGCGTCGCGGGCCTGGCGATTAGCCGCACCGAAGCCGCGGGATCGAAGTTAACTGAAGCGCCGGCGGTCGAGACGCCTGTGGTGTTGCCGCAGCTCGGCGACCCGATTCCGCCCGGTGCGACGGTGCGCACGCAGCGCGTCGTCCTTCCCGGTGCTAGCGAGGCGGCCATGGGATCGCTGGGAGACCTGGTCTACAGCAACACCGGCGGGACCATTCCGCTGACCAACCCGTTTGCCAACTGGATGCTCGCGGACGATATCCGCGTCGACGCAGGGTGCGGGTGCAACCTCGGCGGCTTCGAGTTCATGGTCACCGGACTCGGCGGCGGAACCGGGCCCGGCTATAACGTTGACTTCGCCCTGTACGATGCATGTCCTGATGACGGCGGCCTGATCATTGCCGGGTCCGAAGGATCCGCCGCGATCCCGGACGATGGGCAACACTTGGTCTCCGTCGATATGAGCGGGCTGGGCGTCGAGATTCCTCGGTCGTTGTGGATCGCCATGTCGTTCGACGCCGCCAACGTGGGCGTCGTGGCCGGATCGACGGCTGAACTGGGTTACACCGCCGACCTCTATCACTCAACGGCGACGCCCTGCAACGGCTCCTTCGCCGGTACGGAGTTCCACGCCGGTTTCTACGTTCGGATGTACTGCGATCCCGCCGGCGGCCCGAGCCCGGCAAACGCCGCAACTGGCGTACTGACGGACGCGGAGCTGGCTTGGCACGAGTACGGTATCGTGCCCACGGGCGGCCCGGCGCCCTTGAGCGGCGATGTGCCGCTCGGTGCCATGCCCGATCCTGACTGGGAACAGACGCTTCCGGAAGGCCATGTGTGCGGAACCTACGAGCACTGGCTCTCCAAGGGCAACAACCCGGGCGACGGCGGGACGGCCTTCGGCGGGTGCGGGCTCGACGGAATATGCGACGATCCCGGCAACCGCGACGCGTCCATCCCGACCGGCACCACACCGATCATGACGGTCCGGACGCACGTACACGTCTTCTGCCTCGATAGCGGCGGTGGTTGCCTGACGACGGCGGCCGGCGTGATCGGGCAGATGAACAGGCTCAACACCGACTACTTGCCCTACCGCGTGCAATTCGAATACGAGATGAGCTTCCACAGCGATTCGCAGTTTAGAAGCTGGGACAGTAGCGAAGAGTTCGCCATGAAGTCCGCCTATGCGGTCTCTCCCGATACGACGCTCAACATCTACCTCGTCACCGTGTCCGGCTCCTACTCGTTCGGCACGTTCCCCTGGGATTCCGCTTCAACGGGCACCATGGGCGGTATCGTGCTGAATACGCCCGGGCAGTTCGGCTCGAGCGATCGAACGCTTGTCCATGAGGCCGGGCATAACCTGGGCCTGTGGCACACCCATCACGGCGTATCGGAGGTTGGCCAGTGCAGCGCGTGCTACGAGGAGGCCGGCACCGCCGACGACAACGGCGGCGACCGCTGTTCCGACACCGACCCCACACCGACCAACTTCAACTGCGGGCCACCCGGCGGCACCGATCCGTGCAGCGGCGTTCCGTGGGGCGCGACGGATGTCCACAACTACATGGGCTATGCCGGGAACGGCTGCTGGTCGGAGTTTTCGCCGCAACAGTCCGGCCGCGTCCACTGCTGGACCGAGGACCGTCTCTCGGGTTGGCTGACCGCGCAGTGCGGCGCCATCTACGACGTCTACTTCGGTACGACCAACCCGCCGACCACGCTTCTCTGCAACGATACCGAGTTCATGACGTGCGACCCGGGCCCGCTCGCGGTCGATCAGACCTACTTCTGGCAGGTCATAGCCACCGACGAGAACGGCA
>JAJDDX010000015.1 GCA_029260055.1 Phycisphaerae bacterium | reverse complement strand
GTGCGAGGCACGCGGTCGGGCCGCTCCATGTCGTTTCGATAGCTGGAGAAGTCAGCATGTCCACCAAGAACATACCTTGCGTCGTCATCGCGTTGTTGTGTTCCGCCGTGTTTGCCCTGGGGCCGATGGCCGCAGGCGGTGAACCGAAGAGTCCCGAGTACGCCGGGCCGGACCAGCCGGCGGTGACGGCTCCGTCCGCCGAGGAACTAAGCGCCGTCATGGCACAGGCGCCGGACGGCGCCGGCCTCGACATCGTGGCGGATGTGCTTTCGGGCGGGCTGATCGGCGACACCGCACTTCGCCTGAGCATCACCTCCGGCGGGAGCAATGTGATTAGAGTCGCTCCCGGAGATCCGGTGCAGTACCAGATCGTCGGACTGCTGAGCGATGACTACAATGAGGGGCTTGCGCTGTTCGGTTTGACGCTTGTCTTTAGCGGCGGCGATCTGACACAAGCCGACGAGCCGACGGGTGAACCGACGCCGGGCTGCGACAACCCGATGATCAACTTCGCGATCCCCTGGGGCATCACGAACCCCGACGGTTTCGGCGGCACGGTCATCGATGGCGATCTTGTCCAGGTGGGTGGCGGCCAGAATACGATGAACAACACGCCGGACAACGCTCCCTATCCGATCGGCCCCGTACTTACGGGCGTGGCGCAGCCGTCGGGTTGCGGCCGAGCCGCGCTGGTGACCGGTACGCTCATCGCTCCGAGCGAATACGGGGTGTACACGCTTTCGATCACGGATGCGTTTGCGAACGTCATTCGCGCGGGTGAGACAGGCGAGCCCTTTTGGGCTACCGAGGCTGTCGCGGTAGATGCCTCCAGGCCTTTGATGATTCGAGTGGCGTCCCCGAAGGTCCCACGCGTCTTGTCGGAGCGGGGTCGCAGGTAGACGCGGGCGTCGTCGCCTTCTTCGTCTCGCGGCAGTGCGCGGATGCCCGCACAGCCGCGGGCGTGCCACCTGTTTACTGCGGGACGGCGACGACGATCTGGGCTGAGTGCGGCGGCATGGCTCGCAGCACGAACTTGCCCTCGTGGACGCCGAGATCGTTACCGGTCCAGAAGTCGCGCAAGCGAGAAGTTCCATCCCAATCTAGCGCGACATCCTGCGGTGTGTCTTCCCAGTTGAATACGCAGAACTGCGTCTGATCGGGCAGGCGGATCATTCCCACACGCAGTGAATCGTCGAGAAACGCTGCCGGTACGGCCCGGTGGGTGAGGACACGCTTGAGCGTGGCGAGCCGGGTTGGGCTGAGCTTGGGCATGTCGTCGCCGGCCAGCACCATACCGCCCGCGGCGTAGACGGAAGTCGCGTGAAAGCGGAATTCGTCGTCACTGAGATCGCCGGTGAGCAAGATGCAATCCGGATCGTTCCACCAGAGCAACCCGTTGGTCCAGTTGCGCAGGAGGTTCTCTCGCGCGATACGCTTGAACGGCTCCCAGCGACGGGCGATATCCATCGATTGGCGCGAGCCGTGAATGAGCCCGGCTGAGGCCCAGAGCGGGTGATTGCAGCCGAGGATGAAGGCATCGTCGGCGCCTTGCCGAACGGCTTGCATGCCGCGGCGGTAGGCGTCGACGCGCGTGGCGGCCGGGTCGTGGAACTTCCCGCCGTGCATCATTCCCCAGAAGTTGGCGTCGAGCTTGAAGTAAGTGCAGCCCCAGTCGCGGCGCATCGTGCTAAATACGTTGCGGAAGTGCGTCTGCACCTCGGGGTGCGTGCCGTCGAGGCAGTACCATGGGCCGCGACGCCAGCCGCCGAAGCTGACGGTGTCGGAGCGGAGCGGCTTGCCGTTTGCATCCTTGATGAACCAGTCGGGGTGCAATCGAAACACCTCTGACTTCTCTTCCGCGATAAACGGCGCCACCCAGATGGCCGGCTCGAAGCCGCGCTCCCGAATCTCCGCCAGCACCCGCTGTACGCCGCCGCCGAAGGCCGGACCGGTCGTTAGCCAGTCGCCCATCGCGGACTGGTAGCCGTCGTCGATCTGTATGTAGCGCAGTTCCGGCGCGTTGCCTGCAATGAAGTCGAGGTTTCGGCGAATGTCAGCCGCCGTGGCGCCCGGTCCGAAGCAGTACCATGAACACCATCCAGCCGGCGGTTTCTTGCAGGGCGGACGTGGATGATGGATGGCGATGCGCCGGCCGAACGCCTCGAGGAGCGGCCAACGCTGCGGGCCTTGGCGGACCATGAGTTCTTCCAGTTCCCAGGTCCGGCCCGCGGCGAGTTCGAGGTCGTCGGTTTCGAGCACCATATCGATTCGTTCGGGCCGGATGATGAACTTGCCGACGAATCGCCGGCACGAGGTGAAACCGAGCAGCATGTGCGGTTGTTGCTGGGGCGAGAGCGTCAAGAGCCCGTATACCACGGCGGTCGCGCCGTTGGGAAGAACGGCCTTGTAATGGTCGCGGTCGGAGTAGTAGCCGATGTCGTCTGGTTTGCCGAGCGTGCCACCGGTCTGGCTTAGCATCTGAAGGCCTTCGCCGTAGAGTGCGGTCGTCGGCGGCAAGCCGTGGGTCCATGCACGAATGACGACCTCGCGAACGCGCACGGCATCGCGGCCGGTGTTGCGAAGCGTTGGTTTGCCGATGTCGCCTTCCCAGTCGAGGGACAGCACTACGTCGTCAAGGCGTTTGCTGTCGACGCCGACCGCCCAGGCCGGACTCTGCTTGATGGAATCGGTCGGCGAGGCCGTCGCGGCCAAAGTGGGCAAGAGTACAATCAGGCAGCCAGCCAGCGCTGCCTGGCCGGGGATCGTAGGGTCCGCTCTGCGGACCATATCTCTGGCATCCTGTAACATGATCAACGGGACCCTCCATTTGCCGGTGATTGCGACGTTGGCCGCGGTTTCGATGGGCACAGTATACGCGGCGCGACGGGCACGCCCAAGTGGGATCGCTATCGCGGGCTCGTGCTACACAATCGGTAGAGTCCGCTCCGTGGACGGGGGGCAACCTGCAATCGCTTGGTCCGCACAGCGGACCCTACAGGGCTACTTCCCGAAATATGCCTGAAGCGGTTTGACTTCAAGCGGCAGGGCTGCGTCGCCTTCTTCGTCGCGGGTTAATGCCCGGATGCCGGCGACGGCTGCTCGGGCGCCGGCTAGGGTCGTAATAAGCGGTACGCGGCGTGCGGTGGCGGCTGCTCGCCATCGGCCTTCGTTGGAGGCCGGGCCGGTGCGGAGCGGGGTGTTGATCAGCAGGTTGAGCGTCCCGTCGTCGATCAGATCCTTGAGGAACGGGGCATCGCCACTCTCGGACTGCTTTGAGACCAGTGTCGCGGGGATGCCGGCCTCGGCCAGAATGTCCCGTGTGCCGATCGTCGAAAACACCTTGAAGCCGAGGTCGTAGAGTTCCCGGGCAATGGAGACAATGCGCGGCTTGTCGGGGTCATTGACACTGACCAAGACATTGCCCGATGTGGGGAGTGAGAGTCGCGTAGCGATCTGGGCCTTGGCGAAGGCTCGGCCGAAGGATGAGTCGATCGACATGACCTCGCCGGTGCTTCGCATCTCGGGGCCGAGGATCACGTCCACGCCGCTGAACTTCTCGAACGGAAAGACCGGGGCTTTGATCGCCGTATGCCTCGGCCTTGGCGTCTCGGTCACGTCGTGTGAAGCGAGCACATCACGCAGCGGTTCGCCGAGCATAGCGCGCGTGGCGATCTGTGCCCACGGTACGCCGGTCGCCTTGGCCACGAATGGCAGTGTTCGCGAGGCCCGCGGGTTAACCTCGAGCACATAGACCGTGCGGTTGAGGATCGCGTATTGCACGTTCATCGCGCCGCAGACGTTCAGCCGCCTGGCGAGCCGCTTGGTCGAGCGGAACAGCTCCTCGACGACCATGCGGCCGAGCGAGAAGGGCGGCAGCACGCAGGTCGAGTCGCCGCTGTGGATGCCGGCCTCCTCGATGTGCTCCATGATTCCCGCGACCATGCACATAGGCTTGACGCTGTCGTCGTCGCGGTGTTGGCCGAAGTCCGCCACCGCGTCGACATCGACCTCGATGGCATCGGCTAGGAACTTGTCGATGAGGATCGGGTTGTCGCCGGCTGAGGCGGTGCGGTCGGTCGCGCCGAAGGCTTCGTCGAGGAACTCGTCGAGGTCCTGGCGGTTGTTGCAGATCTTCATGCCGCGCCCGCCGAGTACGTAGCTGGGCCGCACGAGCACGGGATAGCCGACGCGGTCGGCGATGTCCGTGGCCTGGGTTCTACTGCGGGCGATACCGTTGGGTGGTTGAAGTAGGCTTAGCTCGCGGATGACCTGTTGGAATTCGTCGCGGTCTTCCGCGAGGTGGACCATTTCGGGCTGCGTGCCGAGGATCGGCACGCCGGCGTCCTTGAGGCCCTGTGCGAGATTGAGCGGCGTCTGTCCGCCGAACTGCACGATGATGCCTTTGACCAGTGCCGTGCTGCTCGCATCGGATCGCGCGTCGCCGGTGGGCGCCTGTTGATCGGGTGTAGCG
>JAJDDX010000140.1 GCA_029260055.1 Phycisphaerae bacterium | reverse complement strand
CGAGAGGGCCACGACTTTGGGGTGCGGACGTTCGAACTTGACGACGACGTACACCGAGGCTTTTGGGCCGGCGGCGGCGAGTTCCCGGCGGATGTGCTCCCGGTCCGCGGCGGTGATGGGTCGCCTATCCGTCGGAGCGTGAAGAAGCAGCCATCGATATGTGTGGCCGCGGCTATTCCTGGATGACAATAGCGGTAGCGGATGGACTCGGGTCGTGATGACGTGGTCGCGCTGCCTGAGGTAGTCCGCCCATTCGCAGACGAAGGCTTCAAGAGCTGATCCGGTATCCATGCGGTTAGTTCGGCCGAGGACGGATAAGAGCCGCGGTGCCGCTCTGCCGACCGTGCCGGACGCGGAAACCCCGAATGCTCGGCCAACTCCAGAGGCGGCTTCTACGGTTTTCAGGTAGCGAGACGGCCACCTGCCCGTGAGGCCATCGGCGCCGGCTGCGATGCCGAATGCAGGTATCAGGGTAAACCCCGATGCGGTGCGCGCCATCGCGCCCGATACTTGGGGCTTATGTTGCGTTGAAACGCGCCCGTTGTACGCCAAACAAGGCCCAGACCGAGAGTTCTTGTCACTAGCCGCCACCTGTGGCCTACGACGCTCAGAGCTTGCAGCCGGGGCCAGTTCAGGTACAGTCCGACCAGTTGAGAGGCCCCAGGACGAGGCTTCTCATCGAATCGCGGAACTCTTTACAGAACGCGCATCATGGAAAATGTTGTATTGAGGGCGTCATGACTCGAAAAAGCGACCAACCGAAGAGTCAGGGAGCCGTCGACTTCCTGAAGCTTCTCGACACGAATCCAACCGAGGAAGATATACACCAGTTCGTGTCTGAACGCGTTTTCGAAATCGGGGAAGGCAACCCACATTTCAGTGAACGATTCATCGCTGGTACGCTTTCCAAGTTTCCGGTATCACCCGACAGAATTCCCGACTTCGTTTCCGTTCTCCTAAATACAGAGTGTTCACAAACACCAAGCCGGGTGACGTTCATTGAACTGAAGAAGCCGAGCGCTCTCTTGTTCACGTCTCATAGTCGAATGTCGAAGGACCTGAATGATGCGTGGATGGAATGCGTTGAGGCTGCGAGGTCGATGGCCGACGGTTTTCGGGACTGCCTGCGTAGGATAGTGGAGTCGCTCGATAAAGAACGTGTAGAGGAGTTTGTTCGATTTGCCGAGAAGTACGACGACGATATGCCGTGGTGCAATTCGGTAATCGTGATCGGTCGACGGGCGACACTGGATGCCGCAGGGCTAAGGCGGACAAAAGAGCTTTCAGCGTCTACGGGCTATGGCATTCAAGTAATGACCTACGACACCGTGCTCGATTGGTTCGCAGAAGGAGACGAAACCTGGTCCTTCTTCAGAAGAGGCTGGTATTGGTAGGTTAGAGCGTCGACGTACTTCTCAGCAGGGGTGACAAACTCCGGTTCTGGGCCTCCACGAGTGCGCAATCCGGCCAGCCGAGCCTTGTACGCGGCTCCGAAACGTGCTAAACCCTCTACGTGATAAACGCGATTATCATGTACTGAGCCGTCTGGATCCAGTATCTTCGCTCCATTCGATGCCCGAATCCGGGCCTCGGACAAGCTAGCCAACGTCGGCAACCGCTCAGACGACGATGCGGAGGCATCTGCTTTCCTGGCCCTCGCGACCGGAACCTCCACATCGATCCACTTCGTGGCCTGTCGGTTCGTGTCCCGGCGTGCCGCACGTGGGCGCCCGTTCGCCAGCATGCAGACCACCCCATCACATGCCTGGGGCCGCTTTTTTGAGGAGCGTGCGCAGACGGTTTGGCGTGACATGGCTGCGGGCCTGCTCATGGAGATCCGCGCGGCTGGCTCGCGCCAGCCGTGGACCGTTAACTTGACATCGTGGAGAAGGAGACGGTCGTGGGAAGCCGTCTCCTCAAATGGCTGATCATCCGCGCGGCGAGGTAGCCGTCAACTCCGAAGCGAGCAGGTTGAGTGTGATATCCGCATCTACGGGCAGACCGCGCAGCCATCGGGTGAACTGGGCCAGTATGAACCCGGCGGCAATGTTGGCGCAGTAGATCGTGCTCTTTGCGGTGCACGATCCGCGGTAGGCGTCATCCGCGGCGAACAGGGTGCCGGGATAGTGGCGACGACCGGCGGCATCGCACGCCACCAACACGCGCAGCACTTCTGCCGCCATGCGGCTATCTGCGAAGAAGTCGACTCGGTCCTGCACTGCATCCCAGATAAGGTGGCGAGTTTCGATTGAGTCGACGCAGCAAAACAGCACGTTGCCGATCGTCGCGCTTTTCCGAAACCGCGACCGCTGCGTATAGACGGCCAGACCGTGATTGAATTGATGGCACAGGTCGGCCGTGGCCTCGACCTTGGGCCTACCCAGGTCATCCTGAAGATACCCCTGGCAGGCGAGGTTGGCGGCCTCAACCGTCTCTGGATCAACCAGCTGCAGATGAGGAATCCCCATCGCGGAAAGCTGGAGGGCAACTTGGCGGCCGACCGCACCTACACCGACGACCATCGCCCGGCAGGCCGCGAGTTTCTCGGGCGGGACGATGTCGCGCTGCCGGATGTCACGGTCCGGAACCACATGTCCGGTCATGGTTGGTCCTCCCCGTCGTCAAGCCACCAGTCATCGCCTGCGACACTCGTCTCTGTGCCCTGCGGTTCGACGGACTCATCATCCAGTAGTAAGGGCATCGAATCGTCATCCGCCAACTCTGCGAGCCGAGTGGCGTCGCCGAGGCGACGGGCTGCGGCCAGTCGTCGGACCGCCGCAACCTGGATGTTCTTACCGTACTCCTTGCTCCACGCCTGGTGATCGCTCGCACCCAACGGCAGGCTGTAATCTACGGTCACCGGGATCAGCAGATCTCCACCCGGACCGACATTGAAACGCAGGCGGGCGTACGTCTTGCCGCCACGGGCGAGGATGAACATGGCCGCCCAGTCACACCCGCCGAAGACGCGCGTGAACGTCCCCTCATCAACGGGGCTTGGTAGCGGGCAATCCCCCGGATGGGTATGGAGCCAGATACGGCCGAACTGCTCCGGTTTGCGCCCCCGCTCCACTTGGTCATCGAAGAAGTCTGCGACCGCCGCGTCATCGAAAGAGACACTCACGGCTGTCGTCTTCTGCAAGACGGTTGCGAACTCCTCAACCACGAGCAGGTCGTCGGGGGTCGCGATTCCGAATCCGCCGATCTCGGTTTCTCCGTGGTGACAGAAGTAATGCAGCTTCGCCCAAGCTTCCGACGTGAATCGCAGTACGGAACCTCGGGGCGGTGCGTCCTCATATAGTAGGTGCTGTGGCTTCGTTCGGCGCACTCGCCGCGTGCGGCGCGTTCGACGCGGTATTCGGTCTGTTTGCAGCGTCGTCGTCTCGGGTTTGTAGTTCGTTGTCATCATTATCCTCCTCATCTCCCTGACAGTTGATACAGATGCCGTCCTCGCAGCAGGCGACACACCGAAGTTCGCCGCACGTCCGACATGGAATCAGGCAGCCATCACACGCGGGTTCGTGACAGCCTTCGCACGTGGTCACGCATGATCGGCATCTCGATAGGTCGCAGCTGTGGCAGTAGCCAAAGCACTCTTCGCAGTACTCGTTCTCGCACGCTTCGCACCAACAACAGTCATCCATGTCCATGACGTACCCGCAATCTCCGCAAGGCCGCCCATCCCAGTTGTCCAGCGCCACGTAGGCCGATTGCGCGTTGTAGTTCAGAAGAACCGAGCGAATCAGCAGGAAAGCATCACAGAAACGACCATCACCCAGTGCGGTGCGAAGTGCTACAGACGCGTCGCCGGCGCACAGGCACTCGCCGCTGACGTGTGGGTGGGTCACAGCGCCATCGCGCGCAGCGGGACGCGGGTCCAGGGCGATGACCCTGATCGGATCACGATCGTCTCGGCCCGCGAACTCGTCGAGCAGAAGGCAGATCCGGAACCGGCCCAACTCAGTGTCCTCGAGTTCTACCGGCTCGGTAACGACGGAGAGTGTGGGCCCTTGATCGTCAAGCGCGAAGTCGCCGAACTCGTCCTGTAGCTCCCGGAGTTCCGCTAGAAGCTCTCGGGTCTCAGGCACCGAGCGGTTCGCACGAGCCGCCACCTCTTCGCAACGCTCAAGCTCAACCCGGAGGGCTCGTAGGCTACGCGTCAGTCGGTCATGGATCCGGTTGGCAGCATAAAACCATCTGTGCGCCCGACAGGTCGAAAGCTGAGACGCGAGCCGGGCAATCGCGACAGCCTGATCGGGAACGTGCGACAGGGGATTGCACAAGTTCTGGAGCCCAGTGGCCGACCGCGGCGCCAGTGCAGTGGCCACCTTGCCGGCGCATTTGGCCAGCGCATAGACACGGGTTTTCATGTGTGTTGGCTCCGATGTAACAGGGGCAACCACGGCCGTGAGAACCGTGGACGCCCCACCTTGCATAACATGTGTCTCCGGGCGAGTGATGAGCCATCAATCTTGGTCGGCGTCATGGTGACGCGGTCGCCCTCCTGAAGGGCCTGATCGCTAGGAACGGGTTGGCGGTTGACGCGGATGAGGTAGTCGTCTGGGTCGCGGTCGGGAAGCTGGCGATCGAAGAAGACATCGACTGTCGTCCCATCGGCGACATCCACGTAATCCGCGAAACCGCCGCCATCGTTGTTGATGAACAGAACCTGCATGATAGGTCTCCATTTGAAAGCATTTGAACAAGCGGACTTTCGTCACATCGAGCGCGGCAACCGTCGGGCGACCCGCGCGCGGGACAACTAGGGTCTTGCATGGCGATCTCCGGTTAGTCTTTGGATTCGATGCTGCTAAGAGCGATGAAGAGGGTTGTGGTCAGGCTGGCGCACCAGCCTTAGCGCGGAGTCGATCTGATTCGATGTTGCCGAACTCCGCCATCTCAGGCATGGCGAACAGCCGAACAAACGCGAAGGACTGGCCAGCTTCGTCCGGCTCGACGGAATGAGCTTCGCCGATGATCTGCGTATCGAGGACTACCCAGTGCGTGAAGGCCGGGTCGGACACCAGCGGCGCGCCTGCGCCGACAGCGACCGCCGGAACGCCCAGTTCCGCACTCATGCCGGCCAGGAACTCGGCCATGTTGCATGCCTGTGCCTGGCGTGACATCGGGTCCGATTCCATCGCCGGGATCGGTCTTCCGACGACGGTGATCTGGCTCGCGTCCAGTTCGAGCACGACTCGGCCGTTGTCTTGGGAATACCACTCGATGTACGGATAATCCACATAGTCCTGCGGCGGAAGGCCTGCGGTGATGTCACCGACCTTACCCGTCTGCCGTAGCGAGAAACCGTACATGAACGACGGCGCCTTGTCGGCCTCTTCGCAATCGCCACCGCTGAGGCGAATCGCAGCGCCGCGGATGTCACGATGAAAATCGCCCTCCAACTCGAACCGGACCGTTTCCTTCAAACCGTTGAAGCGCATCCAGCCCGTTACCTTGCCGGGGTTCGTGTTGTCGAGTTCGCCCTCGATCAGGAATCGTGTCGGTCTCCAGGCCATGATCATATTCTCCTTGTGAGCTTGCGGACCGCGCGGCGCGCAATCGACTCGGCAGGCGACGTCGGTCCGAGATCATTTCGAATGGGTCAAAATGTGCGGGTGGTTGCGGATTCGGGTCGTCGAGACCCCCGATCATCCGCCATCCGAGCAATCGAATCCGGCTAAATGGCGTGCCCTCAGCGCATGGGTCGAACTCAGCTGACGCCCTGTTCGCTAATCGGTATCAGCCGAAGACGTGTCGCGTGAAGGTGGTTCGAGTCGCCGAACGGTGCCATCGCTGTGGTGAACCGTGACGATACCGTCCTTTGAGATGGTAACGCTGCGCCAGGCAGGTCGGATGCCATCGAGCCCACGGAGGACTTGGCGCCGGAGGTGTTCATCAGGGCCGACCACGTGGGCCCAGAAGCGGTCGAGATCCTCCGCGAACTGATCCAGTTGGGTCTCGTAGGTATCGCCGTCGTCGTACCAGCCGCCGAGGTGGAACCAGATCGCCGAATCCTCCACGGCTTCCTCGGCGGCGGGCGTCACCAGGACGCAGTCTTCGCAAGCTTGCTTTGCACTCGGCTCTTGACCGATCGCCATGCAGACGGAGGAGGCGAAGATCTTCCCGTCACTGGTCTGCGCAGTGATGCGAAGCGAATCGACGCACGTCACGGTGCCGGACCAGAGCCAGTCGCGGTGAAGTTCCTTCCCGGCGGCTACCTCCACACGCGTAACCGTGGGCAGCGACGCCCATGAGTAGCCGTCGTACTCCTTTCGTATGCACGCTGGAATGAACGGCACATCAAGCTTGCCCAGGGCGGCCAGCAAGTGG